>JAKVAZ010000016.1 GCA_022447225.1 Fuerstiella sp.
GTTGGATGTGGAGTGGACATACGCCGTCCACGGACCACCACATTACTCCTCGGGATATCTGATTGATGATGGCCGAAATCGCGTGTACTACACCGGGGATCACAGTACGACGGAGCGACATCAGGACTTTCCACACAACATGGAGTTTCGCGACATCGATCTGCTGATCCTGCCAGCGCCGATGCAGTACATGGGTGGCGAGCGAGGGGCCAGACTGGCCAATGCGATCGATGCTTCCTTTGTGCTGCCGTCTCATTACGACTCGTATGAACCCGTAGGGTCTGTGCCGGAAGCCCAGGGCATGCCCACAAAAGTTCCACCTGTGCATCCCTTTGTTCTGTCCTCGCGGTACACTAATGATGAACCTTCCGGGGGGAAACTGGCGACCGGTTGGCTGGGGGGAGATCCGGAGATCATGCGAGCTCACATGAAGCATCCGGAGCGACTGGTTCGACCGCTGCAGGGCGAAGGTCTGCACATCAAGGGGCGTGACGGTAAGCTGGTTAGAAATCCAAATCCCCGCCAGCTCTACGATCAGGCGTGGCCCGCGTACGAGAAAATTGAGATTGACGGTGATATTACCGAATGGCAGCGTGCCCGCTGGACCATCAAGCTCCGGCCGCGAAGCCTGACGACATGGGGTACAGACAAGGCACGTTGTGCCGTGCTTTGGGACGAGGAAAATCTCTACGTTGCATTTGATGTCAGAGATGGGGATCTGAAGGGCAGTGTCGAACAGCGAGACGGTTCGGTGTTCGATGACGATTGTGTTGAGGTCAATCTGGATCCTCATGGTGACCGTCCTGAAAAACTGGCTAAAGATGATTACATTTTCACCATGACTGTGGGCAATGTGATGAGTGATGCCAGCGGACCGGGTGAAGATAAGACGTGGAACAGCGGTGTGCGTCATGCCGTTCAGTTGCGTGGTACGCTGAACGACGGCCCTGACGGAGACAGTGGCTACACTGCGGAGATGGCGTTCCCGTGGAAGGACCTTGGAATAGAGCCAAAGATCGGAATGAAGATTCCGATCGACTTTATCGTTGGTGATCGTGACGACGACCAGAAGCCGTATTACTACGACTGGGCCGAACTTCGCAGCCCTCAGACACCGGTGAACTGGGGGGAAATTGAACTGGTTGGCCAGGCAGAGTAGTTTGGGGCTGTCTGTTTCAGTCACCGAATGAAGGCGAAAGGCCCGATGCACCGGTTGATTATGTCTTTTGTTGTTCGCACTTCGGGGTTTGTCAGGGAAACAGGAAAGCCGATGAATCGCTATGTTGCAGCCTGCGTGATACTGATCAGTATGTCACACGTCTTGAACATCCACGCTGAAGAACTTCCCCGTCTGACGTCTCTGAGCAACAAATCAATTTCCTACAGTCAAATTGAGATGCCGTATGTTGTCATGAAACGGGGAGACGTGGAGGCGGTGGTCGTGGATAATCGCCCCGTGGATGATGAAGTGCTGCCGAAACATCGAGCCGGATACAGTGGCGTTGGGTCGCTGACGCGTACTGAGCGTGATGCCAACCTGTTTGTGCCGAGTGTCGCAGGCCTCAATTTTGAGCATATTCATGACGGTACCGTGCAGGAACGCAAGGTGCTCTTTGAGCCACGTAACGCTCCCATGCAGCTGCGCAAAGTCGATCGACATACGGTTGAGTTATATCAGGCTCCAACTCCGCACTACGGTCTGGAGAGTTGCCAGAGGTACCATATGCTGGAGGACGGTACACTGGAACTGACCGTTGAATGTATTCCGCGTCGCAGGACTTTTGCGAACGGCTATATCGGTTTGTTCTGGGCCAGCTATATTCATCAGCCCCAGTCGCTGGACATTTACTTTATGGGGCGTGAAACCGGCAGGAACTCCGGGAGTCACCGGGTTCGCGGTGTTACTCCGCGGCACGGAGAGTTGTCGACGCACCTGGGAGTGGACGACGATCGTACGTTTTCCCATGACGAAAAATTTCCGTTGACGCTGGTGTTCAATCGTTCCAACTACCGTTACACCGACCCGTGGTACTACGGTATCAGCCATGGCATGGCCTTGGTGATGATGTTTCGTCCGCAGGACGGGATTCGGATGGCGCAGTCTCCTTCCGGTGGCGGTAACGGTAATCCGGCCTGGGATTTTCAGTGTTTCTTTTCGGATTACCAACTCGGTCAGCGATATCAAATCATTATGCGTGCAATGTATGTTCCTTATGAGTCTCATGAGCAGATTGAACGTCTGAGTGTGTCTCATCGGAAAGCGCTGGGAGCCAAATGAACCGAACGAGGTCCGGACGGCACACCACTCCGACAGTGACGGCAAAGGTGCTTTTTCTGTTGGCGGTCTGCGGACAGTGTGGTGCTGCAGGTGAGTTGGCGACAGAGACGCTGGTCTCGTCGCGCGGGTGCTGCGCAGCGACTGCCGGAACCGGTAACAAAATCATCACGTACCAGGGAAAAACCCACGTTGCCTGGTTGGATTCAACTGAGGAGGGCTTCTTCAGTGTTGTGCGAACGCTTGATCGTTCGACCGGAAAATGGTCGCCCACTTACACGCTGGGTCAGGCGCCGGATGATCATGGTCGACCGGCGCTGACGATCGACAGTCAGGGATATCTTCACGCGATTTACGGAGTTCATCACAACCGGATTCCGTATCGACGCAGCAGGAGACCCAATGATGCATCGGAGTGGACTGATGTGGAAGTCTTCGGAGGCAGGCTGACCTATCCGACTCTTATCTGCGGGCCGGATGATCAGCTGTTTCTCACCGGTCGTTTCGGATGGGAAGGTGTTCGACTGTATGTCAGGCCACCAGGTGAAAAATGGACAGATCGGGGGCTGATCATCAGGCGGAACCCGGAATGCATTAGCTACGCCGCCTTTCACGAGGGACTGGCGTGGGGACCGGACCACAAAACACTTCATCTGTCCTGTCAGTTCTTTCAGGGCAAGTCCGGGAACTCTTTTAACTGGGGTACGGTGCAGTCAGTGAATTACATGGTTTCACGTGACTTCGGACGTACGTGGGAACGTGCCGACGGTTCGCCCGTTGTGATTCCGGCAACTGCCTCAACCATGGACGTTCTTGCTGATGAAGAGAGTTTCGATCCGAAGCCGGGTCTCAGAAACACAGGTGCGGTGGTTGTGGATTCGAAGAATCGGCCATACGTGCTGTACTATCGAAACACTCCCGCCAATCCGGGACAGGTGTTTCTGGTACGGGCGAATCGTGATGGTCAGTGGCAACACCTGCCGCTTCAGGTGGCGATGGACAAATACTATTCCGGATGGGCCGTAGTTGACTGTCGGGCCGGCTTTACCATTACCGCGGACGATCGTCTCTGTATGGCATTGACCCTGGCTCCGATCGACCATCCTGACGCGCGGTGGGACGGAAAGCCGCTTGAGCGGTACTTTCACGAACCTGCTTACTGGCAGAATTTCTTTCCCAAAGCCAGACGCATCGGCTGGCTGGAGTCCGGTGACGGCGGCAGGACTTTCAACAGTAAAGAAGTCCTGGGGAAAAATCCTGATGTTGCCTGCTTACAGCAGAGCATCGAAATGTCCACCGGATTCAACACCATCCCGGCCGGCGCCCGTCCAGGTTTACTTTATCACACGGGGGTTTCGTCCAACTTAGATGGACGAACCGTCGACAACGATGTCTTCTACGTGCATGTCAGGTAGCCTTTATCGGAAGCCAGGGTGATATGTATGTTTCCCAGGAATCCTGGTTTGCGACTCGACCCGGACCTGCATTGACGAAATAATTCTTGGTATGAGTGTGTGTCGGTTCCGAACTGGTCGAGTCCGCCCATGAATGTTACTTCTGATAAACTGTCCTCACTGCATATTTTTGACGGCCTTACGGAAGATGAGGTGACGGCAGTTCGGCACAGTGTGGTGCAAAAATCATTCAACGCGGGTACTCAAATCCTTCAGGAAGGCGCCGGTATCCAGGCACTGTGGCTGATCCTCGAAGGAGAATGTGTTGTCAGCCGAAGCCGTGATGATGGTGGGGGAGGGCACGAACTGGCCCGGCTGAAACCGGGTGACGTCTTTGGTGAAATGTCCTTTATTCGTAGCGCACCTCATTCGGCAAACATTTTTACAGTAACTGATGTGCTGACATGTGTCTGGAAACGGGAAGACTATTTGAAACTTGCAGAACAAAGTCCTCATGCCGGATTTCGGATTGCATCGAATATTGCCGCCGTTCTGGCTGAACGAATTCGTCGAATGGACCATTGGGTCTGTGAATTGATGGCGCGTCCGGACACACAGGCTCACCGTGATGAATGGGAAAATTTTCGCTCCGCTGTGTATACCAACTGGCAGTTTTGAGTTCGGTGTTTCGATTTGGATGAGGTGAATCCTATGGCACAGGTCACGACCGAGCTGAATGTTTATGCCACGGAGGTTGCCCAGAGGGCCCGTGTGGCGGCGCAGCAACTGGCTACTGCGACAGGTGAACGAAAGCTCAGCTGGTTGAAGCGAGTCGCCGTCGCACTGCGGGAAAACTCCGCAGAGATCCTTGCCGCAAATGAAGTTGATGTTACCACAGCTGAAGCGAACGGAACCACGGGTGCCATGGTTGATCGGCTGCGGTTGACAGAAGATCGTCTGGCCGCAGTCGGCGATTCTGTGGTGGAGATCGGGCAGTTACCGGATCCGGTTGGCGAAATCATGGAAAGCTGTCGCCGACCGAACGGTTTACTGGTTACGAAAGTCCGTGTTCCGCTGGGTGTTGTCTTTTTTATCTATGAGTCACGTCCAAACGTGACAGTTGATGCAGCTGCTCTGTGCGTGAAAAGTGGCAATGCTGTCATCCTGAGAGGTGGTAGTGAAGCCCGGAACAGTAATCAGGCACTGCACCGTGTCCTGGTAGAGTGTCTGGAGCAGGAAAGGTTGCCGGGGGATGCTGTGCAGCTGGTGGAAATGACAGACCGCAAAGCTGTCGGTGAATTTCTGAAGCTTGGCAACCTGATCGATGTTACGGTGCCTCGGGGTGGTCGTTCTTTGATTCAGCGTGTGGCAGCAGAAGCGACGATGCCGGTAATCAAACATTTCGACGGTGTTTGCCACGTGTATGTCGATGCATCTGCTGACCAAAAAATGGCAACAGACATTGTGATCAACAGCAAATGTCACCGTCCTGGTGTTTGCAATGCGGCGGAGTCATTGTTGATTCACAAAGAAGCAGCGGCGAAGTTCTGGCCGGTTCTGGCTTTGCGTCTCCAGGAAGCAGGCGTTGAATTACGCTGCTGTCCGGCAAGCGCCAGAGGGATTGACAATGCACAGCCTGCCACAGATGAGGATTATGCGGCTGAATTTCTGGATTTGATCCTGTCAGTCAAAGTCGTTGATTCCGTGAATGATGCGATTGACCACATCAGAAAATTCGGGTCCGGTCATACCGAGTCAATCGTGACGCAGGATCTTAATTCCGCAAATCTTTTTCAGGATCAGGTGGATTCTTCAGCTGTGATGGTGAATGCCAGTACACGGTTCAATGACGGTGGCGAGTTTGGCCTTGGTGCGGAAATTGGGATCAGCACCGACCGATTCCATGCCCGAGGTCCGTGTGGCCTGCGCGAAATCACAAGCTACAAATATGTTGTGCACGGCACGGGACAGATTCGCTGAACCGGATCCCCGTTGGTATATCGTTGACCTGGCTGGACGAAACGTCACCGAAAAATTCTATTAGCCCGTCCACCACAGCCATTTGCCGATCAGTGATTTGACGAACGGCGTGAGGCGTGTTCTGTTGTACATATCACCGATTCGACGAATTGCTTCTGTCTGAGTGGGGTAGGGGTGTATGGAACCGGCAATTCTGCGAAGGCCGATGCCGTTGTTCATTGCCAGAGTGATTTCTGAAATCATGTCTCCGGCACTGCCGGCCACGATGGTTGCTCCGAGGATTTTATCTTTGCCTCTGGCTGTGTGAACGCGAACGAATCCGTCTTCTTCACCTTCCAGAACTGCCCGGTCAACATCGCTGAACTCCAGCGTATAGGTTTCGACGGGAATGTTTGTTATGGCAGCTTCATCGGCGGACAGACCGACTTGAGCGATTTCCGGTGTGGTATATGTTGCCCGCGGAATCAAAAGAGAGCTCGCCCGGTTACGCCCCATAAACAGTGCGTTACTGACGACGTTTCTTGCCAGAAAGTCGGCTGAGTGTGTGAACCTGTGTTTCGAACAGATATCGCCTGCGGCGTAGATGGCGGGGTTTGTCGTTTGCAGTCGGTCGTTGACTTCGACTCCGTTTTCGTCGAACTTTACACCAACTGTTTCGAGGCCAAGACCGCAGGTGTTCGCAGTTCTTCCTGCGGCGATGAGCAATGCATCAACTGTCCGGTCGTAAGTTGTGTTGTGGGACTGTACGGACAGATGAATCCGGGCTCCGTCCCTGCGGAGTTGAGTTTCTTTGCTGCAGCACAGCAGGTTGACGCCGTCATTGATCATGGATTTTTTAACGATGGCGGCAGCGTCTGGATCTTCCCGAGGAAGAATTCCGTGACTGGTTTCTACGAGAAATACCTCTGAACCAAATTGAGCAAAACTCTGTGCCAGTTCGCAGCCGATCGGACCTGCACCGATGATGCCAAATCGACGTGGCAGTTGGGTGAGTGAAAAAACTGTTTCATTCGTCAGGTACGGAACCTCGTCAATCCCCGGGATGGGTGGAATTGATGCACGTGTTCCCGTACAGATGATTGCCTTTCTGAATTTAAGAGTTGTATTACCAACCTGCAGGGCGTCAGAAGCGGTGAATTTTCCTGATCCCAGAAACACATCGATGCCAAGGTCACGAAATCGCGCTGCAGAATCATTAGGTGCAATTCG
The DNA here is from genome assembly GCA_022447225.1 of Fuerstiella sp. Classification (NCBI taxonomy): domain Bacteria; kingdom Pseudomonadati; phylum Planctomycetota; class Planctomycetia; order Planctomycetales; family Planctomycetaceae; genus Fuerstiella; species Fuerstiella sp. Next base: position 6,859 of record JAKVAZ010000016.1, read on the forward strand.
CGATCGGAGTTTTCGCATACGACGCATTACGTCTGCAAAGTCCACATGAACACCATCAGGGACATGCACACCAAATTCACCGGATCTGCGAATGACTGCTGCCCTGCGAGCCGCGCTGATGATCCCTTTGGAAGGCACGCAACCTGTGTTAAGGCAGTCACCTCCCATCAGATCACGTTCAATCAATGCGACTTTGGCTCCAAGACCCGCTGCACTGGCAGCGGCTACCAGACCGGCAGGTCCTGCTCCGATTACGACCAGGTGATAGCGTCCGGCAGGTGTCGGGTTTTGCCAGTTGGTCGGGTGGACGCTGGCTTCGAGCTGCCGGTTGAATTTGTCGTGTGGTTCCAGTTGCGGGAGCATTTCACTTCTTTCCCAGGTCGGATTAATCGTTGAATGCCCGAATTGTCAGAAATATTGCGATTCTCAGGCAAAGGAACAGTACACCCGCTTTTCCCGAATTGTTCGGTGACTCTGTTCACCAGATCCCGAAATGTTTTTAGCTGGACGATTGCCAGGATCAATTACTCACCAGACAGTGATGGCGTCCACAATGACGATGGATTCGTTGCAGGATTGGCTGCCGGCAGCCGAAATAAATTGAATGGCCGGTGTCAATCGGTTCTACTGCCATTCCGGCGGGGTGAAAGAGAGAACTTTGTTGGCAAAATCAGTGGATTTACCGGATGATGAGTGTCCACATGAGCCGGGAACGCAGTTGAACAATGACTGACAGGACGAAGAGGAGCCAGAGTCAGTAATTTGACCGAAATGACGTTGCGGTACAGATGTCTGACCTGTTTTCCACGACGATGGCGTTGCAGATCTGAAGCTGCCGATGATACGGACTGGCAAATCAGTTCAGTGAGGCTGCTGAGGCGACTTTTTGACCGATTTTGAGTCACGACTTCGCAGATTTGTCAAAAGCAGATAATACCGTTTTTGCTTCCGGTTTCGATTTTTGGAGATCCGATCGAACCCACTGGACTTAGTGATTCCGTCACCGTTATACTGGTTCGTTCGAATTTAGACACGATCTGCATAGTTGTCGACGCACCTGTGCAAGGATATGAATATGCCGAAGCAGAAGACTCACAAAGGGATGAAGCGTCGCTTTAAGGTGACCGCATCCGGAAAAGCTAAGCACCGAAGTGCGTTTCGAGGCCATTTGTTGAGTCATAAGAATGGCAAGCGAAAGCGTCACCTCCGTAATAGCGGCATTGTTGTCGGTACGGAAGCACGAAGTATCGTCGAGGCGTTGCGCCCGTCGCTGTAGCAGCCAGTGGTCATTTAGAAATTGATTTACTTCGAATTGGGATGATTATCGGAGTGATGGTGAATTAAAACCTGCAGGGTTTTATTGCCGGGAGTTGGTTTGGATCATGCGAGTTCGAATTGGAAAAGCGAGGCGACGTTCCAAGAAACGTCTCTTCAAGGAAGCACGTGGCAATGTGGGAGGCCGCAGCAGGCTCTTGCGCACTGTCAAGGAAACGGTTGTCCGCTCACGAGCTTATGCCTATCGTGATCGCCGGGTTCGCAAACGCATGTTCAGGCAGCTGTGGATTACGAGACTCTCTGCTGCCTGCCGACAGCGAGGGATTTCGTATTCCGAGTTTATCCACGGTTTGCATGCGGCTGAAATCGAACTTAATCGTAAGTCACTCAGCGAATTGGCTGTTCTGGAGCCAAGCGTTTTTGATGAGGTTGTGGATGCGGTCAAAGCTGCGGCTGCCTGAATCTTCCCAGCCTGTATGACTTCCTGCACTTCATTGGTCGCGCCGTTTGGTCATTTGCGCAGATGCTTGGTTGTTGTGCGCCCTCGAATGCACACTGTTGTACGAGGTGTTGTGGACCGTTGACCTTGTGGCTGATATGTTTTGCTGACGACCTCACTCATCGCCCCGTTCCGATTGCCCGACGATGGACATACTCAAGGCATTTGACGAATACGAATCGGCCGCACTGTCTGCCATAGATGCGACCACGTCCCCGGAGCAGCTTGAACAGGTTCGCGTAGAGTTTTTGGGACAGAAAAAGGGCAAACTTCGTGAACTTCAGTCGCTGATTGGCAAGGCGTCGAAGGAAGAGAAGCCGGCGGTCGGTAAACGGTTTAACGAAGTTCGAACGCGTGTTGGCCTTCATTTGGAGACACATTCAACTTCCATCGCGTCGCAAACATTGGTGAAAGAATCGTCATTTGATGTCACACTGCCAGGCACGATTCCTCGTCTTGGGACGCTGCATCCGGTGACGAAGACAATCGTACGATTTCGCGAACTGATGGGACGCTTTGGATTTGAAGTCGTGGAAGGTCCGGAACTGGAAGATGAACGCCACAACTTTGAAGCGCTGAATATTCCTGACGACCATCCTGCCCGTGATCCACTCGATAATTTCTATATAGCGACAGCGAATGCCGGATCAGATGGTCCGGTGTTGCTGAGAAGTCAGACTTCGACAGTTCAAATTCGGACAATGGAGCAGCAACCGCCTCCGATTCGGATCGTTTCTCTGGGACGTGTTTACCGTCCGGATGCAATCGACCCGACACATTCGTGTATGTTCCATCAGATGGAAGGGCTGATGGTCGATCGTCATGTCACCATGGCCCAGCTCAAGACGCTGCTAACCCTGTTTGCTCGTTCGTTCCTTGGCCCTGACGTGAAAATTCGGTTTCGTCCATCGTTTTTTCCCTTCACGGAACCGTCTGTGGAGGTGGACATGAAGTGGGGGGATTCGTGGATGGAAATTGGTGGGGCCGGAATGGTGGATACCAATGTCTTCAGAGCAGTTGGCTATGATTCCGAAGAAGTGAGCGGGTTTGCCTTCGGTCTGGGCATTGAGCGTTTCTGTATGAAACACTTCGAGGTGGATGATATTCGGCGATTCTATGAGAACGACATCCGTTTCCTCAGCCAGCTCTAAAGCGAATTGTTCCTGGTGTGAGACGGCAGGGTTGGATGGTTTATTAGTGTCCGTGCAGTGTGGACAACATGTTAAACCGGTCTGATTGATAATGTGGTCGTTGGCTTTCTGTCGTACCTTATGATGCACTCCGAAAACAGGATTGGTCCACGGACATCGCTGTTTTTCCAAACAGGATGACCGGCTCGAATTCGTTTTCCGTTTCCCCGACGGTTTGTGACAATGTTAAATGTGCCTCAGACGCGACAGCACCGCGACTGCTGAATTCCATTCTGACTTACAAAAGTCCGGATTCTCTGTTCAGTCCGTCAGCATCAGTGGGCCAGAGCAGAATCGGCATGCTACATTTTGACCGGTGTATTTGACGGATGCTCTCAGTTCCTTTTTGCAGTGGGGACAATTCGAGTACAGAGCGACGACTTTCACAGACTTGTCATACGGGAAATTTTGGTTGCAGTGGCGACAGACCACATTCTTTTTCCGGTATTTTGAGTGAATACGTAATTCCTGTCTGCATCCGGGGCACTTCACATAGTGCCCGCCAGCTGACACAATCCGGGAAGGATCGATTTCTTTGAGTGGCACAAACTGAGGAATCTCTACGCTGTCTTCTGTGAGCATATTGTTGAGCAGTGTCCGACAGGACCGGCAGTGCACCAGGTTGGCCGGCATATCGTCACCACACTGCGGGCACGGTCCTCCCGGCCATGCACCCTGAATTCCTCTGGGGATTTCCTGAGATTCCGACGAGTTTGAATGCATTTGAAAAACACTGCTCATGACGCACTCCAACACACCAAGTAGTGCAAAATTCAACACTTGCTGTGAAAAAACGACGAGTTGAGGTTTCCTAAAGCTGGACTGTGAGACCTGCAATGAACGTCATATAAGTCATGTAACAAATCGAAAGAGCTGCGATAAATTTTTCACAGTTCTCCGATTTCGTGATTCCCGGAATATCATCCATGATGTCTGAAACGATCATTCAGTTTATTGCTGGGGCAATTTGTCCATACTGTGGATTCAGAACACCTTGTTTACTGGTCCCAGCGGCTGAGAATCGGCAGTGTTCTTCTAAGGGAGAATGCCCGTCAGTGACATAGAGCGACCGTTCGTCAGGACGAGGGCCACCAAGATTCCTGTTGCAACAAATGTGCCTTGTGGTACAGAAATTGTGGAGTAGGGCCATTAATTTACCTGTTGATTCCGGCTGGTCCCCTGGAACATGTCCGGACCTGGAAGAAAACACGTGAACACTGAACATTCAGATGTCGCAGGAAGTAGTGCTTATCTGTTGAGTTGGGACGGGAGTGTCTGGCGGGACGTCGTGCGTCTCAGGCCCTCACAGCTGGTGACGGTCGGTCGCGCATCTGCCAATCAGATTGTGCTGCACGACGAAGCCTGCAGCCGCAATCACTGTGAACTGTTTCACTCAGCAGATGGCTGGAAGCTTCGCGATTTGGACAGCCGTAATGGAACCTGTGTAGGCAGTGAGCCCATTGCCGGCGATCACGTTCTTCGCAGTGGTGACGTCATTGTCATAGGCCAGTGTCAGTTAGCCTTCACTGAAAATCTAGAACACGCCTTCACGTTGCCTGAAGGCGAACAGTCCTCTCTTGATGCGGCGACCAAGACCTCTGCGGGAACCACGGAAGAAGAGCCGGCGATTCTGTATCGTAGTCTTCGTCCCGAGTTTCTGACCGGCAATGTCTCAGCCGGAGCCGTCCAGGCGGATCTGACAAGACTCTATCAGCTCGGACTGGAAATGGGAGCCGCCGGCAGTCGCCAGGCTCTGATTGACGTGGTTCTGCAGAGTCTTGTGCGGGAAACGGTGGCTGACATTGCTGCGATTCTGCTGGCGGCACCCGACGGTCCCGAATTCCCTACTCCAACAGATCTGCATTTATGCGCCTGGCACAGCAGGGATGACCTTTCGTACCGTCGGGTTTCCGACAATCTGTCGCGGGCAGTGTTGAGCAGTGGGGAGGCCATTCTTGCACGTGATGTCAGCGACCATACCCAACTGGCTGTGTATGACAGTCTGGGCGAAATGCGGGCGGCCAGTGTCGTCTGTACGCCTATCCATAATGGACAGCGGGTACTGGGGCTGATGCATCTTTATGCCACCAACCCGGACAACGTGCTGGATAAGCACGATTTAGAATTCTCGCTCGCGGTTGCGGGGCAACTTGCTTTCGCACTGGAGAGTCAGCTGGAACGTGAATCGCTTAAGTCAGAAGTAGATCAGGTTCATTCCGTCAATCAATCCCTGAGGAAACAGCTCGAAACTGATCAGCAGTTAATTGGTGAGAGCCAGGTGATGTGCAGTTTGCGCGAACGGATCGGATTGATCGCTGATTCAGATGCTAACGTTTTGATACGGGGTGAGAGCGGCTGTGGTAAAGAACTGATTGCCCGCATGATTCATCTGCAGAGTCCCCGTGCTGAATGTCCGTTTGTCTGTCTGAATTGTGCTGCACTCAACGAAAGCCTGCTGGAAAGTGAGTTATTTGGTCACGAAAAGGGAGCTTTTACGGGAGCGTCAGAACGGAAAATCGGAAGGTTTGAACAGGCGGATCGCGGGACGCTGTTCCTGGACGAAGTGGGTGAGATGAGTCTCTCCATTCAAGCTAAGTTTTTAAGGGTTCTGGAAGGACACCCGTTTGAACGGATCGGCGGCAGCAAAGAGATCCAGGTCGATGTTCGGATTCTTGCTGCAACCAATAGAGACCTCGAAGAGGCGGTGGAGGATGGGTCCTTTAGGAAAGATCTGTACTTTAGGTTGCATGTGGCGGAGCTGGTTGCTGCACCGCTCCGAGAGCGAAAGCAGGATATCCTTCTGTTGGCCAACTTTTTCCTGCAAAAATTCGTGGAAAAGACGGGACGTGTCATTCGGGGATTCACTCCGGAAGCGGAGGAGACACTGACTCAGTATGAGTGGCCGGGCAATGTTCGTGAATTGCAGAACACAATTGAGAGAACCGTGATCCTTTGTCGCAATGAACTCGTTCGGGCCAGCGATGTTCAGCTGTCTACCCTGGCAAGTCGTCTATCAAATTCCGGAACCACGCGAACCGTTTCTTCTGTATACCAGGAGACGTCTCTGGGTGATGTGGAACGGGATCACATTCTCTCGACACTCGATCACACAGACTGGAACAAGTCCCGGGCAGCTCAGATTCTTGGCATCGAACGGTCGACTTTGGACCGTAAACTCAAGCGATATCATGTTACCAGGCCTGAATAAACGGTATTCGTCCGAATCCTGAATCGGACTCGGTGTTTTGGAATCCGTTGTTTCCTGGTGCTCCTGTTGTGAGATCATGACCGGACTTCGGAATCCAGTGAAATCGTATCAATGTGAATTAGAATCTCCTTCCTTTGGAATCGATGGGAAGGGGTGTTCTTTTTTGTTGACAATTCGCATCACTGGCTCGAAAATCATCGACCAAATGGATTTGTGAATTCCAGTGAGGATTGGGCCGGTCAATTTGCAGCACGAAGTCTTTGACGTTGTTTGCGAATGTCCAGGAATAGGATGCTCCGCTGGTGGTTCGGAATGTTACCAAAGGAATGGAGGCAATTTTAACAGTGATCTCGCATGCTTTGGAGGCAGTGAATGTCGTTGTCGTTCGTCGATGCAGATGTTGCCTTGGATTCGCTCGCAGGTATCGAGGGTTATGAATTTCTGAGTGATTTGGACATTGGATTTGAGGAGGAGCTGAAGTCACTGGGAGTGGATCCGTCCGCACCAACGGCTGCAAAGCCAGGTTCTGAAGAAAAAGTTATGATGCTGGCTGCTCGCTATGCAGCAGGTCTCCCGTTGTGGCATAACGATGACTGTTATGACCATGGCCCCGGCAGTGTTGGGAATCTGATCGTAGACGATGATTTGTCAACGTCTGCTCCAACCGCCCCGGAAGAGGAGTTCGAACTGGCCTGAGGGCTCTAAGAAAATCATCCGACGGGGCATGGGTTCGGTATGGCTGAACTCATGCCCCGTTTTTTATGTCCGGTGCTAAATTCTCACTGCCGTGGTTTTTGAGATCCGTTAATCCTTATGGTCCGGTGGTGTGTGCCTATTGCTGTTCTTCGGCAGGGGACGCGCTGTTTTCATCGTCCTGCCGATACCGCTGCCTGCTGTGCACAGTTTGGTCAAATGCCCACACCAAATTTTCCTTTGGCAGTGCACCGTATTGATCATTATTCTTTGACACGGGCTATCTGATCGCAGTTTTTAATCCAGCGCGATACGGTGCAGTGGTGCTCATCGGAGTTCCGGACGCCGGAATTGCGCCGCTTGAGACAGCGGAGTCAACTGTCAGATTTCCTGATTGCTGCCAGTCACCGATGTGATTTGGTGATGCCGTGTTTGACTACCGTGGCTACAGATCGCAGAACAGCAGAATCATGATGAAATAATTCCGTCGCAGGTAAGCCGATTGCGGACTGAAGGATTCCTGTGGTCATTGAAAAAAACGGATGTCGGCTCACAGGAGAAGTGATCCACAGGCTTTCATGCGGGGGCCGGGGGCGGTTGCGAACAAACGAAAGCTGTTGTTACCAGGCCGGCGGAGTCGGTTTGGGTCGCAATTGTCGTTAATCGAACATCCGCCTGGTGAATCCGGGCGCAACGTCGTAGTCGTTAAACGAATTCTCTCGCACCCTTCCGGGAAATATGTGGTGGCTGGTGTCATACTGCCGCTGTGTCCAGTGACTTGGGGGTTGTGTTCGCACCATACGCCGACGAGCTGAATTGCCTTCCAGCAACATGCTGAGAACCGCATCACCATACAGTGACCAGACCTCGTCTGATTTCGTATGACGCGGGATACCAATCGTGATCACTTCGCAGTCGGTTCGATGTGCTGCCCAGAATTCCAGAGTGCCGTCGCTGACATCTTCCGGGAGATGACGCACCTTGAAATCCAGCCATTCTGCGACTTCACGGCCTGAATTTTCTGCACCATAGCTAGCCGCCAGCATTCCACGAGATCCTCGAACGGTACGGAGATGAATGATTCGCTGCGGACGATGATCATCAACCAGGTTGATTAAAAACTGAATCTCCTTGGGAAGCCGACGGAACTCTGTGGACGATCGCCTCAGACTACTCTCAGGGAACTTTCGGTTGAGATAAATTCCGTTGGAATTTTCATATCCTCCAAGTTTCATGCCATCAGGATTGAGGGTCCTCAGGATCGTTGTGCTGACTCCGCCTACGATGAGTCGGTTGCGATGGACATAACGTGCAAGTTCTTCTGTGAGTTTTACGGCAGCCCGGTCATCTCCACCGATACTGCCCACAACCAGTGAACGAAACCCGCCATCGCCGACTGATGTGATCTGCAGTGGTTCTCCGGACGCGGTTGTTGTCGCAATGTCCCACGTAAAGTAAGGCGGGCTTGTGTTCCTGCGGTCGACTTTGAGACCGGTGGTCTGCGGCTGCCGGAAGGGATCTCGGAAATCCCGATGTGCTGAGCCATCATCGGATCCGCTATATGACCGAGTGACCGGATTGACCGGGAGCTCGGTTGGCGTTGTGCATCCGGCTAAAACGAAACTTACTGACAGAACACTCGTCCAGGAGTGCTGCCACAACGAAATCATCCGTAAGGACTGAATCATTACGTTTGTTCCATGATAAGATCGGGGGGCCTTATCTGTTTCCGTCGTGAATTCACAATAATTCAATCTCTTAAATGATTGTGAGTTCTCGCGAAAACACTTCTGTCAGGAATCGTTTCCTGACGATCTGCGGGGATGTGATTCAGTCATCAATCCCCAGGTGATAGCACAATTGTTCAAAGCGTTCCTGGAATTCATCACTGGAGGAATGAACATGTTCAGCTTCAGTGATGAATCGGAGATCCTCATTCGTAGTCACTCCATTGTGCTCCAGTGCCGTCTTGTATTCACTGTTATCGTGGCCGTAGACAAACAGCAGTTTGTGTTCGTCCAGCTGAACTTCCATTGGCTTGCGAGGATTGAGAACGGCAATGCCGCAGCAACCATCGTCGAGCAGCATGTCTTCGAAGTCGTAAAGGATACTCTGCAGTACCGAGAGATCGATGTGTTCGCGATAGAGATCTGTATGGCTGCTGTTATTACCGGTGTGGCTTGTTTCCAGAACCACATCGACGAATTCCCCCAGCGGGTCCAGTAATCCGAGAAACGTATCAAACAGCCGTTCTCGAGACACAGACGCCATTACGACCGGAATACGTGCTCCGGAGTTTTGGTCGACGTACCATTCGTGGCGGTAACCGTTTTGGGGGACCACATCCAGTGAGTAAGCCGGTCGAACTGCGTCTGTGAGTGTGAAATCGCCATAGCGCGCGACATCCATATGAGCGTTCAACGCTTGTTCCGAGACATTTTGAAAGCTGCTGATTCCCTGGGGAGAGGTCTCACGCCAGGTGGATTTTAGAAAATTCTTCAGAAAGCCCATCTGGACCTCACCAATTCAATGTTCTGCCGACACGACTTCGTATGTCCGTTGCCTGTCAGGGAGTTTCCGGCAGGAGCAACGGGTACTTTGTGAAAACACTAGCATGCAGATCCGGCGAGATTCGTCGGAATTAGTCGAGTCCGGCATTTCATTGGGGTCGACACCAAATTGACGCCGAAAATAGAATTCAGCCAGGGTTTACCGGCTCCGGCAGCTCCGGCACTGTTGATCGGATCGCTAAAATCGTTGCCACCGCAACAATACCGGGGTCTTAATACCGGGTGCATCAACATAGGATTTGAGGATCAGCTTTTCGGCCGTTTGTGGGGTGTCTTGGGATTGATCAGACCTTGCGTTTGCCCAACTCCATGACGCAGGAGCTTTCCTGGCGGCCGATCTTTTGTCATGACGTTACGAACCCAGTCACTTGAAGAACCGAGTCTCAATCTCACGCCGATGATTGACATCGTATTTTTGCTCATCATTTTTTTTATGGTGGGAACAAAATTCAGTGAAATTGAGCATCAGTTTGAAATCGACCCGGTTGTTGCCACTCATGTTGCACCAATGTCGCGGGCGCCTGATCCCATTGTAGTGACGGTGACTCGCAGCGGCCGGATGTCGATCGACAACAAAGAGTTGACACGGTCCCGGTTGCTGGAGCGACTGAAGGCTGCCAAAGAAAACTACGCGCAGCAGGTTGTAATGATCCGGGGTGACCGCGAAGCAGCGTACCAGTCCATCATCGATGCGATGGATACCTGCCATCAGGCGCAAATCACTGGAATTTCACTTCCCTACAAGCCGGTCCAGGGTGATTGACAATGACAGCGATCCGGCTGGTGATTGATAAAATCTGGCACGGAAGCCCACTGACCGGTGACGATATTGTGGTCGTGATGCTGTTACTGACGATGGCAGCATCTGTAACGCATGTGTTTACAATGCTGATTACCCGATGGGGCGATCGACATATTGCATTTAAGTCACTGGCAGGATCTTTGCTCGTTCACTCTGTCTGTATTCTGGGACTTCAGGTCTTCGAACCGCTGCACGCAGATTATCATCGTGTGCCAGCAGAGTCCCGCGAGTTGCATGAAGTCGTCACAGAAGTCCTGTTGCAGACTGATGATGGGATTGTGATGAATCAATCAGGTGGCACTGCTGCACCTGACCAGCCCAGCCGTCCTGAAATCGACTCTGAGCGGCTGACAAGTTCTGATCGACCGGTTGAACCTCGTGAAGAGTTTGATCGTCAGCGGGAGCAGCCGGAGCGTCAGGAAATTGTTCTGCCGGATGTCAGTGAGTTTGCTGAATATGCGGAGCCGGAACCGGTAAGTCTGGCGGACAACGGGCTGACAGAGCCCGTAGAAGTTTCAGCAACAGATCCCGGGGAAGAGATTGATACCAAATTTGAACGCAACGAACGGGATGCCTTTCAGGTGGAGAAAACACGTATCCTGCCGCACTCAGGGAGTCTGATCACTGAGGAACGGGCGGTGGACCGTATGTCGAAAGGGGGGCGAGCAGGCAGAGTTGATACTCGGGTCAATATGAAAGAGGCCACGATTGACGTGGCGACTGCGGACTCATCGGAAGCCGTTCAGCTGACGCCTCTGGAACCGGAGAAAGTCCTGGAGAATCGGTCGGCACCATTAGCAGGAAGCGAACCTGCAGAGACGTTTGCTACCGATCCTGCAGTTCGTACTGGGGATACCCGACTGCCGCCTTTGTTTGAACGTCGGTTACCGCCACGCCATCTCGCAAAACGTGGCAGTTCGCTGGACACCAGGCCGTCTCGTATTCCGTTGAAAAATTCGTCGACTCGGATTCCACTGTCGCCCGGTTACGAAGACATTCGTGTGTCCCCGGTACCTCCTGTCGTGACTGATACACGTCGATCAGCTGCGGAGATGGTTGAAAGGGCCGTCAGTCGAACCCGGCAGTCCGAGAGTCAGCCTGATGCATACCGCCTGCGAAGTCGGGAGTACCGACGGGAAGCGGTCAGAAAGTTTGGCGGTACGGAACAGTCCGAAGCGACCGTCGAACGCAGTCTCAGCTGGCTGGCGAGCATCCAGTCATCCGATGGCAGATGGGATGCAGATGCCTGGGGGGCCGGCCAGGTCGAAGTGGATGACCGGGGTGTGAATCGTAATTTTTCCGGACGTGACGCTGATGCGGGTATCACAGCATTAGTCACACTGGCGTTTCTTGGTGCCGGTTATACACATGAAGATGGTCGCTATGCCGTCCAGGTTGATCGTGCTCTGGACTGGTTGGTCAGCCGGCAGGAAGAGAACGGGAGCCTGGCCGGTAACGCGCGACGTTATGCCCGAATGTACTGTCACGCGATGGCCACATATGCCATCGCCGAAGCTCTCGGAATGCAAAAGGAATCCGTAATGAATCCGGTGATTGATCCGGATCTGCTGGCTCCGGGGCCGATTCTTGTCTCTGCTGCGGCATCCGCTTCTTCAATGGGACTTTCGCCGGCCGTTTACGGTACGACCTGGACAGCGGCTGTGGCTGTGCAGACGGATTCTCATGCCTGGAGGATCCGCCGGGTTCATCAGGTAAGACTGCGATCCGCATTATCGAAGGCTGTTCGATATACGGTTCGTCAGCAGCACACCGGAGGTGGCTGGCGTTACACCAAAGAACAGGAAGGTGACGTCAGTATGTTTGGCTGGCAGGTGATGGCACTTCGGAGTGCTGAGATTGCCGATGTCCCTGTTCCCAATACGGTACGTGAACGCATGCTGGACTTCATTAACGGTGTTCGCAAGGGCGAACGCGGCGGTCTTTTCAGTTACCGTGGTGATGAAGCGGTTACCCCGGCGATGACTGCGGAGGCATTATTTTGCCAGGAAATGCTGGGATTCAGGCGGAATACCGCAAAGAATCGGGAGTCAGTACGCTACCTGCTGAGCAACCTCCCGCGGTTGTCTGAGCTGAACATGTATTACTGGTATTACGGTACGCTGGCTATGTACCAATACGGTGGAAAACCATGGGAGCAGTGGAACACTGCGGTACGCGACATCTTAGTTCGACAGCAGGTGTCAAGCGGGAAAAATGCCGGAAGCTGGGATCCCAGGGGGCCGTGGGGACGTTACGGTGGCCGGTTGTACGCTACGGCGCTGGCGACACTGACACTTGAAGTCTATTACCGACTGCTGCCGCTCTATCAGCTCAACGAAGTCAGTGAACGCTGATCGTTTCTCGCTGAGTCAGAATATCCACTCTGGTACCGACTGCCGGACGGGGCCACTTTCGTCCGGTCGGTTCTACTCGTACGGACGCGACATCGCCTCCGTCGGACATTTGTCTGGCGGTGACTGCGGGGACTTCCGTCACGATTCCCTGGCACGGATCATGACCAGGGAATAAAACGGTCAACTGTGTGTTCGGGACCAGTTTGTTGATGGATTCGACGGGAGCTTTGAGAATGATGTAGGGACGATCGGTGTGGACGATTTTCAGCATCACATCTCCACGCCGCATGTTGTCTCCTTCCCGAAACTGCAGTTGGGTAATCCTGCCATAGTTCGGGCAAAGTACATTGGTGTTGCGGCTTAGATTTTTCATCTGAGTATATCGTTTTTTCGCTGCATCAAATTCTGACTGCAGAAGTTCAACTCCCGTGGCTCGATTGATCTGAGCTGGCAGATGAGAGCGTCGTCGTGTCAGTTGTTCTATACGTGCTTCGAGATTCTGAACTTCCAGCTGAAATAAATCGACATTTGTGTCGGCCGGGGTCGGATGTTTGGATCTCAACCCCTGTAGCGAATCCGCTGACAGTGAATTCAGCGTCGTGGTTCCGGTGATCCCGTTGATGAACAGCAGTGGATCTTTAGGGTATGAGATAACACTGCCCGGATTTGACTTTGACACAGTGCAGACCTGGAGCGGTAACCATGTGTCATAGTCGATTGTGACTGCCGGCTGGTGGCCTGTCGGCGACGGATAGAATTCCCTGAAGAATTGTGCACGACGTTTTGATTCCAGCACATCCAGATCCAGTTGCTCGATTCTCCACTCCAGTTCCAGCGTGGCTTTCGTTTTTGCTCTTTGCAGCTCCTCATCAAGCTTTTGCACGTGCTGACGCTGTTGATCAATCTGTTCCCCGGGCTCCGATTCTTCCACGGTGAGCAGAATCTCGCCGGTAAACACTTCATCTCCTGCCGTAACGTGTGAGCTGAGCAAACGAGAATCGGACGGGACTCGCAAGATTGTAATGTCTGCAGCCAGAATTCCGGTTATTGCTGGAGTGGTGTGTCTATTGAGCGACCACACAAAGAAGCAACCGATCAACAACGCACACAACAGTACGGTGACAGTTCGGGAGCCTGATGCGGGAAGAGGAGGAGACGGACTTGGCTGAATGGTTGAATCTCCGGGTGTTGTTGTTGAATTCAGTTCGTCGTTGGCTCTCAGGACCGTCCGGGCCTGAGTCCTCCAGCAGTCCCGGACGGTCGTCGATACTGGTACACTGAGTGCATCGCTGACGGCGGCAGTCTGGGAATCTGTCCAGGTTGCCACCTGTTCAATGAAATAGACTCCCAGGCGATTGAGACCGGCTGCCTGGCGGGGGCCAATTGCCGGAATGACTGTAAGATCGTCTGAGACGCGGGGAACTGCGTCGTAAACCAGGCCAAGCTGCGGGTCGATCCGATAACCACTTGACAAAGGGTAGAGGACATTTGACGCCATAGGACAGTTTCCGGTGATTGTGCGCGCTTCGAACCGTCTGTAGAGCAATGTGCAGCTGAATACCCGTTTGTCGGATCCGTGTTTTCTGCGCAGAATGCATCCCCTGGACGCGGGAACGCCCCCATCGCTGTCATTTCCATCGGCCTAACCTGCGATACAGGTTGAAGCAATTCAATCCTGACAGTGCTGACGGTGGATCGGATGAGACTTTCGGGCAGTGATGCAGAGCCTCACAGAGTCAGGAATGTGAGTAAATCGGTTAATTTGGCATGCCAGATGCTTTTCGTGCGGTAAATGCTGTACTGATCCTTGTCGGGTCGAGATCTCTGGCAGAAAATGATGATGGCTCAATCTCGATTTTTGCCGCACCACATGATGTGACCGATCACCGATTTTCGCGATGCAGCGCTGAGCAGCAGTTTTTTATTTAACTTTTTCGTTTGTCTGTTGCTTCCAGCTTCGCCCCTTCTTCTCGCGACGTGAGATGTGCAATGAAAAAATTACAGAATGCAGCGTGGTTCACGTGCACCATTTGCATGATGGGGTTGATTATCCGGACCGGTCCTGGTGCGGTGGCGGACGAGTTGCTGACTATGCCCAACCGCCTGGCCCAGGAGAACAGTCCGTATTTGCTGCTTCACGCTCATAATCCTGTGGACTGGTATCCCTGGGGGCCGGAGGCTCTTGAGAAGGCAAAGACAGAAGACAAACTCATCTTTCTGTCTGTTGGCTACAGCAGTTGTTACTGGTGCCATGTGATGGAACGAAAAGTTTTCAGTGACAAAAGAATTGCAAAGTACCTGAATGATCATTTCATCTGCATCAAGGTCGATCGTGAAGAACGTCCGGATATTGACGAGATCTACATGACGAGCCTGCTGGTCTACCAACAGCTAAGTGGTAACCGCGCCGGCGGTGGCTGGCCGCTTTCACTGTTTCTGACTCCTGCGGGGGATCCGGTCGTTGGTGCAACCTACCTGCCTCCGGAAGATCAACCCAACGGTCGCACCGGATTCCTCACAGCTGCAACACGTATGCTGGCGGCATGGACGGAACAGCGTGAAAACGTTGAACGGACATCCCGGTTGATCTCGCGCGAAGTCCGCCGGCTGTCAATGCCTGCTGTCTCAAAGGCATCGAGTGTTGATTCTTCGGTTGTTCAGACAGCGGTGACAGCTGTGGAGGCACTGTATGACTCTGAATGGGGTGGAGTGGACCTGCGCGACGGTAACGTGCAGGGACCCCGTTTTCCGAATGTGCCAAGACTGCTGTTGTTGATGTCAGTGATTGAGCAGCCTGGAGTCTTGGAAGACTGGCCCGCCGAGTCGACGGAACGGCTGTTAAACATTGTACGGCATTCGTTTTCACAAATGGCATACGGCGGAATACGTGATCATCTGGCCGGGGGATTCCATCGGTACAGTACTGATCGCCGTTGGCTTATTCCTCATTTTGAAAAAATGCTCTATGACCAGGCGCAGTTACTGGAGGGTTATGTCATTGCCGGTCGGGTGACAGGAGATTCGTTCTTCAAAGAAGTGGCAGCTGAAATCGCTGACTTCGTCTGCGACGAACTGATGACACCGGAAGGCGCGTTTTGTTCAGCGCTCGATGCCGAAACGAACGGGGTTGAAGGCGAATACTATGTCTGGAATCAACTGGAGATCGATCAGTTACTGTCAGCGAGTGATGCGATGCTGTTCAGGACAGCATACGGAGCCGGTCGTTCCGGTTCATTTGAACATGGGCACATACTGCATCTTCCGTTAACACCGGACGAGTTAAGCCGTAAACTGAAAATTCCCGTTGCGCAACTGAAAGCCAGACTGTCTTCAATTCGAAAATCGCTGCTCAATGCGCGCAACAAACGTGAACGTCCACTGCTGGACGACAAGATACTGACAGCATGGAATGCGATGATGATCCGCTCACTGGCCATCAGCGGCCATCAGCTGGATCGTCCTTCCGATATTGCCGCAGCTGAACGGGCGGCCCGTTTTTTACTGCAGAACCTGCTGCAGGAAGACGGCAGTCTGCTTCGTTCATTCCGAAACGGTGAAGCGAATCATGCTGCGTATCTCGATGATTATGCTTATCTGGTCTCAGCACTAATCACTTTGCATGATACCACCGGCGACGAAATATGGCTGCAATCTGCCAGGGAACTGAATCAGCGGCAGCTGGATCTGTTTTATGATGACGCTAAGTGTCTCTTCTATTTTACCGCTTATGATCAGCAGCGTCTGATTGCCCGGACCAGTTCTCCCTTTGATTCCGTATTTCCTTCGGGCAACAGCGTAGCGATTCGTAATCTGATGCGTCTCTCCGACGGCTCGCAGCAATTGACAGAACGAGTACAGCAGACGCTGTTGAGATTCGTCCCGGTCATTGAGAAATCACCATCGTCCTGCAGTGGACTGGCTCTGGCCGTTCATGAATGGCTGATTGGTGATGAGAAACGCGCTGCAGCGGACATTGACCGACGGCTGGAAGAACAATTGCCTCTGGTGGTACGGAATCTGGACCGTCGTTTTCTGCCCGTGAAGGCTGTGTCAGGTGACGAAACTGCCGTGGAGTCTCAGACTGTGTTCCGTCCGGTGCTGATTCCGGAACCGACGAGGAAGTCAAAGGCTCCTAAACGAGTGACAGCAAAAATCTATCCGCTTTATAACAAGCTGCCGCGCGGAGAAGTGTGTCCGGTTGCGATCGAGCTCAATGTTCAGAAGGGCTGGCATATCAATGCCAGCAGGCCAAGTCCGGACTTCCTGATTCCAACAGAAGTCACCCTCCGGACGAATCCAAAGGCCAAAGTCAGGATCACTCGAATCAAATATCCCAAACACAAGCTGCACAGGATCAAGGATGAACCGGAGCCCTATCATGTCTACGACGGTAAAGTGATGATTTATTGTCTGCTGGAAACGGACGCGAGTGAACGTCGCGATAAAACGACGCTTAAGTTTCATATTCGGTATCAGGCCTGCAATGACCGACAGTGTGAGAAGCCTGTGACCGAGGTCATGACCGGAACCCTGGCTCTGGCCGATCCCGGAGATGATATCAAAACGATTCATCGAAACAGATTTCCACAGGCAAACAAAGACCGGTCGTTTCGTGATGAGAAGGAATAGTCTTTTGTTTCACCGGGAAGAATTCTTCGTTTTTTAGAGTGTGTTCAGTCACCGGCCAGCTTCCCGTTCCCGCGAAACAGACTGACCGAATGCTTTGGTCAGTAGCACTGGAGCCTCCTGCCTGATAATTTAGGGGGGCAGTTGTTACCCGTTTTATTACTTGGATTTGTGCAGCTCACCATGTCGGTTCAGCCAATTGCAGGGGTTAGTCCCCGTTCTGAATCTATCGTGATGACAGAACATCCCTCTATTGCAGCGGGAATGCCGGGGCAGGCTCTTGGCACTTTCTATGACTGCATCCCGGTACGCGTGTTTGGACTGACGGTTTCTCATTTGCTGTTTGCATTGCCGACAGCACCGCTTGCCATTGGGCTCTACGCTCTGCAGCGACTTGCAGGTGAGTCTTTTGTGCTCACGAATCGGTCCCTGCAGATTTGGGCCGCTCGTTCAGGACGCTGTGTGTCATCGGTGGATTTGTCTCAGGTCGCTGACGCCGAAGTTACGCAGGCCCCCGGCCAGAAATTTTTTAAAGCCGGGGACATATTGGTGCGCAATGCTTCCGGCGAAATTATTCAGCGGCTGCGTGGTGTTCCGGATGCTCTGTCGTTCAGTAACGCAATTCAGCGGACAGCCGAATCCCGGCGGTTGGTGCAGTCAGCGATGGAGACAATTGAGGCACGCGGCTAAGCCGGATTTGATACCCGAGTTCCTGCGTTTCACATCAAAACCCGGGATCATCTTCTTCGATCTGTGTTCGAAGTTCGTCACGTTCTTTTCGCGTGATTTCAAGATCAAACAACAGGAATTTTAACTCCAGACGGAGTTGTGCCAGGGCCTCCTGGACCAGGTTCAGTATCCGCCGCCTGCGTTGCACCGATTCAGCGACTCGTTTGAATGCGATGTCAATCTCACGGCGGTCATTCAGTTTGGTCCTGTCAACCAACTGCCGCAGCTCAATCAGCTCTGCCGGCAACTGATCCGCATGATCATGAGGGATCCGTTTTTGATTCGTCATTGCCGATGTCCTGCTTTTTGATTTCGTCCGGTTGAGGGAATTCCGGAGAGCGACAGGAACTGTCACTTTGCAACGTATTTTGCAGGACCAGACAAGCGACTTTCAAAGACTTTCTGAAGTGACATCCTCCAGTTCAATGCAGAATCACGGGACAAACGGCACAATCTGCGCAAAACCCATTGTCAGTCTCCAGACCGGCATCGGTCGCGAGAACCTGAGCCGTTAACGGTGATTGGTTCGGAATTTAGCCGAAAACAGGCGGGTTAGGCCGGCTGGACTCGGATCCCTCAAATGTTTGCAGGACTGCTCTCGGCGAAAACCAGTGAATTCAGTAGGCTGACACCAAGTGTTTCCGGGGCTGGCACGCTGCTGCGGACCCGGTTCTCACCAAACGTCTGTCTCCATTTGCGATCGTCACGGATGTTTTTGAGTCGATTCCTGTTACGGATCTGGCCGCGGATTCCGTTCCTGTCTTTGCCGGTGTTTGCTTTCGCTGTTTTTTGTGTTTCAACAGTGGGGCTGGCGGATGAAGCTACGTCAATATGGGAAAATGAACCTGTCGTTGGCGATCAAATACGATTTGTAGACGTAATATCGCTGACGGAAGAAGAAAGACCGTTTCAGCGATTCCGTTTTCAGTCCGGGGCCGATTTTCAGGATTGTCGAATTGAAGCACGTGTTCCGGCAATGATTCCGGTCGAGGAGTTCCTTGTTCGGACACGTGTCAATTCGACTCATGCCGGTCTGCGGTTGGGAATTCGGCTGGTCCTGCCTGGCCAGAGGGACCCTGAATCCAATGGACCGCTTACGACCTGGCTGTTTGGCGAACGGTCAACGAATGCATCTGAGTGGCAGTCGCTGAAGGTTGGAACGCCTTCCCAGATTGATGCTGAGATTTTTCGTGTTCGTTCCCGGCTGGCGCCTGTCCGAATTGATACCCAAGGGCTTTATATTGACAGGGTGTCCCTGCTTTCTCAGTTTAGCACGGGTGCGTGTGTGATTGACATCGAGCCTGTGAGTTATGGGCCGATTGTGCTTCGATCTTCTTCCGATGATCCCGTTATTGAGCTGCCGTCGGAGAGCTCAGTGGCAAAAAGAACGGGTCGACTTCGCGTCGAGCGCAATCAGGTGTTTCTGAACGGGGAACGCAGATTGCTACAAATGATGCCGGATCACGGTGAATCATTGCAGACGATTCGCGAGTTGGGGATCAACACACTTTGGACACAAAATCAGGACATGAGTGAGAGACCTCGTGACTTATCAGAAGCTGGCATTATCGTTGCTGTCACGCCTCCTCATCCCAGGTTTGATCCTGCAGATTTCAGTCGCCCGCTGAATGGTCTGATGCCTCTGCATCATCAGATGGAAACAGCTGACATTTTCTGCCTCGGTAACCGGGTTCTTCCACATCAACTGCCCCACCTGCTTGCGTGGGCTCGACTGGTGCGCAGTTCAGATCGACTCCTCCGCCGACCGATTTTGGCTGATGTCACCGCTTCAGAAGGTCTGGCATCGCGGCAGATCGATATGGTGGGTATTGGAGTACCATCACTTCATCGGTGTCTGACATTTGGTGGATTTCGAAACAGCATTCTGCATAAGACACGTCGTGCCTCACAAATGACGCTTCCCTGGACCTGGATTCAGACGGAGTCTCCAGGATCCATGACACGATGGAGACAGGCGGTCGGACTGGACCCGCTGGTCGTTGAGCCGGAGCAGATTACCATGCAGGTGATTGCAGCTTTGTCGGCCGGTGTTCGGGCGATTGCATTTTGGAAAACCCAACCGTTTGGTGGTGGTCAGCTGCAGGAATCAGAAGTCGGTCTGGTGGTGGCACTCTCGTCGCTCCAGATCCAGCTTTTGGAGTCGTGGCTGGTGACTGGGCAGGCGCAGACATACATCGCTGTTGATGACGGTCGATCCAGTTCACGGAGTCGTTCCGGAACAAAACCAAAGAGACTTCAGTCGGTGGTCGCCACATCGCCGGTGTCACTCGACCCGGTGAAATCCGCCATTCCGCGAACACCGGATGCTGCCGTGATCAGTGGCCGTGACGGTTCGCTGATGATTGTGGCCTTATGGGACGATTCCTCACATTATGTCCCAGGACAGCTTTACGCCCGGAAAGCCAGTCTCATCGCGACTGCCCGGGAGACATCTTCTGCTGCACAGATTACGATGACCGATGTGACAGGACTGCCTCGAAACGCTCAGCCAGGCGGACTTGCTGTCACACTGAAAGATCTGGATCTCTTTGGAGTAATTCTTGTATCGTCTAATCCTGAAATTTTTGGCGAGATGCGTCGCCGTGTTCAGTCGGTGGCGCCGCGAGCCGCAGAACTCAAATGTGCAATTGCTCGCCTAAAATATCAGCGTGTGTCCGAGACGTGCGCGAACATCGATCAATTGGCTCCGCAGGCGCCGCCTTCCGCGTCCCAATGGCTGGTAAACGCGGCCAGGATGTTGAAGTATGCCGAAACGGCACTCCAGAATGATCGATTTCAGGAAGCCGATCGACGAGCAGAGGGGTGTCTGAGGGCACTGCGGGCTACCCAGAACCTGTACTGGACAACTGCAATCAGGCAACTGCCGACACCGACTGCCAGTCCGTACACCGTTGCATTTTCATCGCTACCTGAACACTGGCAAATGATGGCAACTATTGGTTCTGCCCAGCCATCGGACAATCTCCTGCCACCGGGTCCGTTTCACCGTCGCCATGAAATGGAGCAGATGGGGTGGACTTTTCCGGAGCTGACAGACAACGTTTATAAGACGCGTTCCCGACTGCGGGACGATTCAAATCACAACATAGGTTTTTTGCAGCTGGCGGCATGGAAGCCCGAGAATACACAGGCTCCGCTCTCGACTCAGCCGTCGACACTCGTCAGTCTGCCACCGGTAGTTGTGGAGGCTGGTGACCTGGTTGAGTTGCGCGGACGAGTACGGCTCAGTACATCAGCGATTCCGGCGGTTGAGGAATTTCCATTGATGGTTTTCGACAGTGAACTGGGACCTGAATTTGCTGTTCGCCCAGCACTGGATGCGGACTGGAGGATATTTCACATGTACCGCCAGGCCGCGGTTTCCGGCCCCCTTCAGTTTACACTTGGTCTGCAGGGCAGCGCTGAAGTCCATGTGGATCTGGACAACCTGGTGGTGCGCACCGTCGGTCGAGCCAGGGGCGGCGATGTGAAATCAAGGACGGCATTGGTTCCCGAGTAAAAGGAGTCGGGGCCGCCTCATCGTAGCCTGAATGAGAATTGCGGCGCAGATCGCCCCCGATTTGTGTCAGAGCTTGCAGGTTGATCATCAGTCGATAGGCTGTCGGACTGATCAGATGGCAGGTGATATCTGCCGTTGCTGTCACTGGGCGAGCCAATCCCTCGAAGGAGATGCCGCCATACTGTCAATCGCCATTCCTCACAGAGAAAACAGAACAGGTTCACGATATGCCCATTGCGACACCCGAACAGTATGCAAAGATGCTGGATGCCGCTCAACAGGGTGGATATGCCTATCCAGGAATTAATGTGACGTCCATTACGACGTTGAATGCCGGGATGAAGGGATTTGCCGATGCCGGTTCGGACGGCATCATTCAGTTCTCCACGGGTGCTGGTGAATTTGCCTCGGGACTGAATGTCAAAGACGCGGTTCATGGCGTCATTGTGCTGGCCGAAGCTGCTCATCGACTGGCCGAAAAGTATGACATTCTGATTGGGTTGCACACCGACCATTGCCAGCCGAAGAAAGTCGATTCGTTCCTCAAACCGTTGATTGCGGAAACAGCCGCACGACGTGCTTCCGGCCGAGGAAATCTGTTTAATTCTCACATGTACGACGGGTCAGAACTGCCTCTGGATCAGAATATCTCTGAAAGCATTGAGCTGCTGAAGCTTTGTGCGGAAAACGAAATCATTCTGGAAGTCGAAGCCGGAGTCGTTGGTGGTGAAGAAGACGGCATCGATCATTCCGATGTCGCCGATGAAAAACTGTACACAACGCCCGAAGATATGGTCCAGGTCTATGAGGCGCTGAACGGCCTCGGGCGATTTATGTTCGCTGCGACTTTTGGCAACGTTCACGGACATTACAAGCCTGGTGCGGTGAAACTAAGGCCTGAGATTCTGAAGGACGGGCAGAAAGCCGTTATTGAAAAATACGGGGCTGCGGCAGAATTTGACCTGGTCTTTCATGGCGGATCAGGAACTCCCAGTGCTCAGTTGAAGGAGACACTGGACTACGGAGTCGTGAAGATGAACATCGACACGGATACGCAGTATGCGTTCACTCGTCCTGTTGCAGATTTCATCCTTAAGAATTACGACCAGGTGATGATGATCGACGGAGAGATTGGCAGCAAGAAAGCCTACGATCCCCGCACGACGCTCAAACTGGCTGAAGCGGGTGTGGCCGCCCGCCTGCAGCGGGCCTGTGCTGATCTGAACAGCAGCGGTCAGTCGATCTTTGGAAAAGTGTGACGTTTTTGGTGAATGTGCGTTAATTGTTCGGCCGTTCGTGAATGCGAGCGGCCGGTTTTTTATCAGCTGAATATTGGCCCGGCCAGAGCATGCTCAAGTCGCTTCGTAATCAGATGGTCTTTCTGACTCAGTTCGGGAAACAGTTTGAAACCACCGGTTCACTGGTTGCCAGCAGCGGTTTTCTGGCAAGGGCTATTACACGGTTTCTTTCTGCTCGACCGGAACATCCCGTTCGGGTGCTGGAATGCGGACCGGGAACCGGAGCCTTCACAAACCAAATCGTTCGTAAGCTCCGACCGGGTGACGCATTTGACCTGGTCGAAGTCAACGAATCATTCGTCGATGTGCTCAATCAACGGTTCGAATCGGAGAAGTCATGGCGGGCCGTTCGGGAACTGTCTACGATTCATGAAGTGCCTTTAGAGGACTTTCAAACACAGGGGAATTACGATTTTGTGATCTCCGGTCTGCCGTTGAACAATTTTCCGCCAAAGCTGGTGGCAGAAATCATGGAAGTCTATTTTCGGTTACTGAAGCCTGGCGGTATGCTGAGTTACTTCGAATACATGTATATTCGACCGGTTCGCAGAGCGATTTCTCCGGGAGTCAGCGGCAACAGGATTCGCGAGATTCATCGAATCGTTGAATCGTATTTTTCCCGTTATCGAGTGGCTCGCGACAGTGTGCTTCTGAATACTCCGCCTGCATGGGTGCAGCATCTGCAGGCGAATGTCATTACCTAGTCGTGCCTTGAGCTCTGCCGGCCTGAACCTGTGATTCGGGAGGTGCGGAAGACCGCTTATCTGCAGATGCCCGCCGATTTCCGAAATACCCGCCGAAGCCACCCTGTTTTTCGTCGGGAGGGCTGGTTTCACGAATTCACCAGGGTTTCACCACTCGGCAGATCTTGCCGAATCGTCTTCCGAGAGAACTTCAGGCCATGGTGGATCTGCGTACCGGGTGTACCTGGTAGTGCCTCGAAAGTGGCCATAAACACCGTGGTCACGGTATCGGGTGTCTTCCGAATCGGCAGAAACTGCCGACTCCTCGACAGGATCGGCAGTTTCTTTGGGCTTTGTTTCTCGTCGCACAAGTGATCAGAAATCTAAATGTAGACGTAAACATCGATTATTGAAGAGTTTAACCACAATCGATGTGAAGCAAAAATTAGAAAAGATCGACACAACCCTCACATTTTAACTCAACCAGCGATAGCTGGAGTTCCGATCGAACAGGATAACCGCGCGTATCGCTACGACCGGTATCGTCTGCAATTACGGATCGATCGGAACCACCGATGAAAACGACACGAACATTCGCGTCTGTCTGTCTGACTGCAAGCTGTATTGCCTTCGCTTTGGCGGCGAACGTCTCCGTTGGAGATCAGCCTGGTGTCTTTCGAATGACAGTCGCTCCCGATGATGGCACCACGGGCGACAGCCGACCGGAATTACTAACGTCGCCGAATGGTGATTTAGCTGATTCCAACGGCGGAGAACCGGCCGGACAGATCAAGCTCATGAACGGTAGTGGCTTCACCGGTCAGCTCAACGGCAGTGCGCCGGGAGAGGTCACACTAAATGGCGGCAATGGTCCTGTCTTCATGGATGCGGGACAGTTCATCGCCCAAAGCAACGGGGTTACCGGGCAAATCGTCGGCAGCCAGGCATTTCATCCACATCAGTTGTTCGGACCTCAACTTACGTTTGAACAAAACATCGATGACAGTCTGGGGATGCCGAATTCGTTCACGAGATTCAATGCGTTCATTCCCAATCATCTCGTGGACAATACCACGATTCTGGCAGCAACCGTTTCGGCCTCGCTGACCGATGAAGGAGACGATCTTTACAACTACGGAGCCATCCTGCGTCACTTCGATCAATCCCGGAACGCCATCTGGGGTATGAATTTCTTTGGGGACTACGACAGCACCGGGCAACTGGGCGACTACTACACGCGTGCTGGTTTTGGCCTGGAATATCTTAGCCGGTATTTCGACTTCATCGTCAATGGTTATGTGAATACGGGTTCAGACGGTGTGTTGAGTTCCAGGACACCGATATCGGGGCTGTCACTGTTAGGCAACAACGTGGTTCGCTCATTCAGTGAAACACGTGAGAATGTTTACCAGGGAGTGGACTGGAAAATCGGAACACCTATTCCGTGGCTTGGAAAACGTGGTGCCAAGACCTTCCTGGGGTCCTACTATCTGACCAGCGAATTTGGGACGAAGGAAGCTCTGGGGCTCTCAGCTCAGTTTCAGGTTCAGTTTACAGAATCTGTGGAAGCGAATGTGTTCTACACCAACGACGAAGTCTTCGGATCCAACAGTTGGGTCAATATTGCATACATACTGCCCAACGCACGTCAGCGGCGCGTTTTGCGGCCTTTGAAAGTTCAGGAACGTTTGACAGATCCGGTTCGCCGAACGAACCCGATCCATACGAAAGTAGAAAGATCAATCGTCACGGCGGCAGAAATCAATCCGGATACGGGCTTGCCATGGTTCCTCAACTTTGTTGATCCGAATGCGACGACTGATGGCCAGGGAACAGTAGAATCACCGTTCAGGACACTGGAAATGGCGGCTGCCGCTAACGGTGCAACAGTCGATGGAATCCGCATCACGCCACGTGTGGACGAAACCGGAACCAACCTGACAGTAGACGGGGGACTGGATCTGTTTCCGAATCAGGCGATCTTTTCTTCCCACAAGGATTTTGTACTGTTTGTTGATGCAGGAACACCGTTCGTAATTCCTGCGGCAAGTACAAGTGCCGCGGGACCACTGATTTCCAATCCAACAATAACGGCTGGTGGTTCTGTTCTTCGAATAGCCGACGGGGTACGTGTGAATGGGCTGCAGATCAATGCCGCAGATGAAATGGGGACAGACTTTGGTCTGGGGATCGATGCGCCTGCGCCGTTCGACAATATTCTCCTGTCCTCCAATACATTCACCAACTACACGATTGGTGCAAACCTGCCGGGAGCCAGTGGTGCATTGCTGTTTGACGAAAACACGTTCTCCGGTCTGGCAGGAGTTTCTACAGACGGTCTGATGGTTACGACGACTGTGGGTTCCACGTCGGATCTGCGGGTACGGGAAAATACGGCCACAAACAATTCGAGTGCCGGGCTCTATGTCAGGGCTGGCGCCGGAAGTACGATCAATGCAGACAATCCTCTGGGATTTGGTCTGCTGCCACCCGATCCTGCAGCGCCTCCGGGCCCCGGAGGTCTTCCAGTGCCGGTCTTTGGACCTGGTGCTGTTGAAGCCACCGGAATCGTTGACAATCAGGTTTCTGCAGGTGGGGACGGAATCGTCGTGATTGCAGATGCGGGTGCTACGATTGATGTTGTGGTTGAAGGAAACACGTCCACTGACAATACATTCAACGGCTTCATCGGACGTGCTGACGGAGGGACGATTGAGCTGGTCAGCATGAGAGAAAACACGTTTAGCTCAAACCTGGAAACCGGAGCCTTACTGAATTTCCTCAACGGTGGCACGATCACGTCGCTGACCGAGGACGTGAATGGTGACGGAATTCTTAATCCGTCGGAGGACACCAACGGTAACGGAATATTAGATCCTGCTGAGGACATCAACGGTAACGGAATACTTGATCCTGGTGAAGATACCAACGGCAACGGTGTTCTTGATCCCGCCGAAGACCTGGACGGTGACGGGTTCATCGCGGCAGCTGAAGATATCAACGGCAACGGTCTGCTCGATCAGGGCATCGTCATGAATACCATGAATGACAACGGAGTTGTCGGTTTGTGCCTGTTCGGTGAAGACGCCAGCACCGGTGACTTTGATATTGGAGGGCCTTTTGCAGGGCTGGGCAATACGTTCAGCGGCAATGCCGGAGCCGGAATTGGTGTCGATCTTCAGGACAGTTCAACGGCCGGAATCGATGCGTTGTTCAATACAATTACGGGCGGTGGTTCAGGACCAGCCAGCCTGACCATTGTTCTTGACTTCATCGACCCGGGGCAGGGAAGTGTTGTCGACGCCCTTGGTCGCACTGTGAACCCGTTCGATGTGACAGCCTATGGTTTTGCAGCGGCTGACTTTGACACTGTCACAAACGCAATTCTGAATACTGTTCAAAACCATTACAGCTCAATTCCAACGGTTGGTACTGATAACCGAAGTCCTATTCCGGATGGATTCGGTCTGGATATTGACTTTGTAATCGGGGACGCCGGTGTTGCTCCGTCGAATGGCGCGACAGAGTATTACGCAGTAACGATCGGAGACAGCGCTCAGGATCTTGGCGGCCTGGCAGGTCAGGCTGCCGATATTGGAAACATTCGCAATGCGGCGGGACAGGGACCGGGGCAGGGACTTGGTGGCGTTGCCCAGGGGATTGGTCAGTCTGCCGCGGCAGTCTACACAAACGCCATCAATTCGTTTTCTCCGCTGCTGACTCCGCCTGATGCGTTTAACGATCCAACGGCAGTCATTCTGGATGGTGAACTGTCGGGATATGCGGTAAATGCACTGACCTCCGGAGATCTTACATTCACACGTCGCGCCATCGGACTGGTCACGTCACACGAACTGGGACATACACTGTCCCTGCGGCATATACTGGCATCGAGTGCTGTTACTCCGACCGGTGCAGCTCCACTCATGGCAACTCCGGCGTTCGACCTCCCAGTGCAGTCACTTTTGGAAGTGAGTGAGTTCGCGTTCTCCGGAACAAATCCCGGAGAGATCCCCGGTGAGGCGCCGTTTACACAGAACACTATAGAGCAGCTGGCAAATGCCGTCGGCCTTCGAGCGGCCGGTGGCCCACAGGCGAACGGTATCACCATCGTTGCCAATGATTCTGCTCGCCTTCGCCCGTCGACCTTTATTGAAAACACCATCAGCGGTGCGTCGAACCGTGGCCTGAATATCGAAATGAATGATACGGCTGTGGCCGAAGATGTCACGATTCAGGGCAACGACATCATAGGAAATGGGATCGGTGTCCGACTGGCGGCCAACGGTCCTGGCGCCATTATCAATGCCGACAACACTGTTGGTGGAACGGGCATGAACCTGCTGGGCGGAAGTATGTTTGCTCAGGGCAACACCATCACGAACGGCACAGGCGACGGGTTCCAGGCTGCTGTGGCGGATGGGGGCACCGTTGTGGGCAATCTGCTGAACAACAATATCAGTACCAACGGCGGGAACGGTGCTTCGTTCCTGATCGAACGTGGCGGGACGATCGACTTTGGCACAACAGCTGATCGCATTATTGCCGGAAATACAATTGACCAGAATGCTGGTCACGGAATCTTTGCAAACAGTAATGTGGACGAGACTGTGCCCAACACCGGGCAGGCCATGGATCTTGTGATTCAGGGCAACTCGATTACGGGTAACCAGACGGGCGGGATTTTTGCGGAACTCAGCGGATTCAACAATATTCCGCCGGGACCTCCTGCAGCAGGATTTGAGGAGAACAATGTTCTGAATCTCACCATTGGTCAGACGACCGCACCATTTGGAACACCCGTCACCGACGAATCCAACACGATTACCGGTAACGGAGGTGTCGGGGTTGGTCTGGTTGTTGGAGGAACCGGCCTGGCGAATGTCAGTGTTGTCCAGAATATCATTACCGGCACGACGACCGGCTCGGATCCGCTGTTTACTGGAGACGGCATCAAATTCATTCGTCGAGACAGCTCTCTGCTGCTGGCAGATATCTTAAACAATACGGTGACCGGAAATGCCGACGACGGGATGGACGTTGATACTCAGGGGACCAACAGAACCAATGTCAATCAGCCCCAGTCCGGTACGATCAACTCTGTGACATGGGACAACAATATCTTTGACAACAACGGTAACAACGGAGTGGCATTCCGTACTCGCGGTGACTCACAGTTGAACGCGAACGGCAGCAGTAACTTTGTTCGCAACAACGCTGCACAGGGTATCGATATTGAAACCTCAGAGAATTCTTCATTCGGAGACCCCTCAGTTGCGTTGGGTCAGGTTGTCTTTGACGGCATCACAGCAACTAACAACGGTGGCGACGGACTGCGGGCCACGGCAACTGAAGATTCCGATATTCTGTTTGAAGTGACCAGTACCCTGGTTCCAACATCCTCTGGCGCTCATGCGGCTCTGAACACCAACGGCGACTCTAACTATTCGAACAACGGGGCCAACGGTATCCACGTCGATGCTTCTGGTAGTTCCACTGTGGATGTTGTTATTACCGCTGATACGGGCAATACCTTCATTCAGGACAACGGAACCAATGGTGTCTTGATTTCTGCTTCCGGGTCAGCGACAGGCGACGTCAACGTCATGAATTCTGTGATCACAGGTTCGGTCGCTGGTGCATCAGAAAGTAGCGATGTGAATGGAAATGACGATATCGATGTGACCGACGGCGACGGAATCGCTTACAACGCGACTGATGCTTCCAGCGTTGATCTTGTCGTCGGCGGAGCACCCGGTGAGGGCAACAGGATTCAGAACAACGGCGACGATGGCATTGCGATTTCGCTTGAAGGTATAGCAGCACCTGAGATCACGATTTCCTACAACCAGATTGGTGGTGAGGACGCTGGTGTCCAGGCAGGAAATCAGGGTGATGGAATCAGCATGAACATCCGTGGTGGATATAACGAAAACGGGGAACTGACGTTTACGCCACCGCCGGGGGAACCTGTGACCACGGGTGGACTGAACTTTGCCGATCTGGATGACACTGGTGGAGCTGGTGTGGGAGAGATTCCCGGCAATTTCACCGGTGGTCCTAATCCGGTTATCAACGTGGCTGACAATATGATTACCAGGAACATCCGCAACGGAGTCAATATTCGGCTCAATGGTTTCAACGGTAGGACAAACCTGCGTCCGGATCCGATTGTCGGTAATGAAGATCGCATTAATCAGATTGCATTGACCGACAACATCATCAGCTCAAATGGTGAGCACGGAGTAATCATTCGAACAGATACGGACATGAACCAAAACAGATTCGTTTACCTGGAGCCGATCGTCGTACCACCGGTACCACCAGCGACCGATCCGACTCTTGAGGACAATACTGACTTGAGTCCTGCCAACGTGCTGGCAAATATTCTTGCGAATCCTTTCTCAGCCGTCGATGCGGACGAACTTTTCTCCGGCAGCTATCTGAACCTGCAAACAGTGCAAAATACCCTGTTGACGGTTACCGACAATACCATCCAGAACAATGGTACGAATACCGTCCTCGGTACCGGGCTGCACATTCTTGTGGGAACAGGATCCTACCTGGGTGCTGATGTTCGGGATAACACCTTTGGTGGCAACCTTGATGCGGATCTGTTCACCAACTCGTTCCGGTCAACGGAAGAGGAACCGTTTGCCTCAATCGACAATGAAGGTGGCGGAACCTTTCCCGATGCTATTGAGTACGATGTTGTCTTCCTGGACGACGGAGCCCTGTTGGACATGCGATTCACAGACAACGTTGGCGACCAGGTTAACCTGAATACGGTCGGTGCACTGTACGCGTCGGATGCAGAGAAGGGCGGGCCACGCTCTGCTGAGCTCTTCAAGATCGATGGTTATAATATTGCCGATCCCACTACCGGTGATCTGGCGACCAACACCTTTGTCGAGTTGGGTGTGAATCAAGACATTCCAGCGCTCTTTGGCGTGTTCCAAATTCTAAATGATCAGACCGAACCTTTGTGGCCGGAAGATCCGTTTGGAGATGCTGACTGACCAAACCACGGCACTGCTGACCTGAATCAAAGAACGGCATCCGAATCTTTCCGGATGCCGTTTTTCATTGGTCACTCAACGTGCCGGCAGACAACGGCTCGATGGTTGGTGGACAATGGACGGCACAATGACCACTTTATGTCTGTGGTGTACTCGCTGACCACCAGTACGGTGCGGGCAGTATTGCCAATCAGGATCGTTCACAGGACTGGCGTGCAGCGTATCAGCAAATTGGCAACATCGGTGACCGCACTCGACTCCAGCTGTTGGTTGCTGGTGCTGACCCCGTACTCTCCCGTTTGAAAAAAACAGGGTGAAAGACACAGGTCGCTAGAGGATTGCTGCAGGATTTCCGGACTATTGCACGCTCGTGATTCGTGCGTATTTCGGCCGAGTGGACCGATTCAGCAGGGCGATCGGCTATTTCTGCCGATTCGCAGCTGAGCACTGAGAATTGCAGAAAATCCACAGGTGATTTCGCTGTTGCGGCTCAGACCGAGTACCGCGTATTCTGCGACTCCTCTCGCAACCGTGTGGTTTCCGGTTTTCAAGCCATTCTGCGGTTTCGATTCTCTCTTCTCAACATCTCGCTGCTTTTCACAGGCATCCTCTCATGCGCTGCAGTCTCGCCCCATTTGCGATCTGTTTCGTCGGTTTCGTGGTTCTGAGTGCCGTTACGGGCTGTCGTTCCATGAACGGCTACGTGATGAATTCATCGGGGCAGGCCTTCTACGAAAAGGGCAATTACGCAATGGCAGCGGCTGAATTCGAAAAAGCGGTTGCCAGTGCTCCACACAATCGGGACTACACCGCAAATTTGGCCAAAACCCGATACAAAATGGGCGACGTGTCCGGGGCCGAGCTTGTGTATCGGCGCAATCTGGCCACGTCTCCCGATCACCAGCCTTCCTGGCATGGTCTGGCTGAACTGATGGTTGCCCACGGGCGCGGTGAGGAAGCAACCTCCATGCTGTCTCACTGGGCGACGACTCATCCACATGTCGCTGAACCACATCTGGAATTGGCCTGGCTGCACAGACAGCTTGGTCAGCAGGAAGCCGCTGCGCAGTCTTTGCAGCAGGCACTTCAGGTGAATCCCGGACATCCTCAGGCGCTGGCACACCTTGGGCAGTATTATCAGGACAGTGGACAAACGGATCAGGCCATTGCCATGTATCAGCAGTCCCTGCAGGCCGACTGGAATCAGCCTCAGGTTCATTCAAAACTTTCGAGTGTTGTGGCCAGTGCCGGTCCCGGGCACCCGGTGAATGCTGTCGCTATGGCACGTGGTGCGGGGCCTCAGGGATTTCAACCTGATTTGGCAAATCGTTCAGTACCACCTTTCCAAATGGCCCGTCCCATGTCTCCGTATGGTCAGCCAGCTGTTCCTCGTACTCAATTCCCTGAGCCACATCTGGCTCGGGCACCGTTTGGTCCTGGTCCGCACTTCAATCATCCACAGTTCGGGCAGCAGCCTGGTCCGGCGGGACCACAGTTCGGGCAGTTGCCTGTTGCCCCGGCACAACAAAACGGCCGTCCGCCAGCCGGAGTGAATCCAGCTGGATTGGTTTCTGCGTCTCATTCCAGCCCGATGGGGATGGGTTTTGGATTACCTATGGCAGCAGCCGTTTCCCTGAAACCAATTCCCTCACAACATCCCGTCGCCACGCCGCCATCACTGCCGATGCAGGACCCCGTTCCTGACCTGTCGTTCGGTCAGACCCCCGGTGAGTCGGTGCCGATGACATCCATTTCGTCTCAACCGCTGTTAATTCAGGACGAAACAGGAGCTCTTCCGGAAATGGAAGCATTTTGATGCCGCATGCTTTCAAAATCTGAGCAAGAACGATCCGCGGATCACTGAAAATCTCTGGAACGGTATTGTCCTCCTTTGACTGTCGCAGACAGGTCTTCCAGGTAATCAACAATCACATGGATCACTCCTGATTCCTTCTGCAGGATCCCTCGTGCAAGTAAGACTGAGGCGGTACGTGCGATTGTACGGAAGTGGTTCCACACGTTGGGATGGATCAGGAGATTGGTTGTGCCGGTTTCGTCTTCAAGCGTTACAAATGTAACACCGTGAGCTGAACCCGGGTGCTGTCGAACAAGGACGATTCCTGCTACGTGAACACGCCGGTGCGGTGGGCGGTGTTTCAGGGAAGAGGCGGGGATCACACCGAACTGCCGGAGTTTTGGCCGGATGGATCCCAGCGGGTGACCTTTCAGAGACAGACCGGTCGTTCGATAGTCTGCAAGGATTTCAGCCATGTTTGACATCCCAGGCAGACTGGCTGGTGTTTCCTCCTGCTGCTGATCATCAAACAGTGGCTGACCACGCAGATCCGGAAGAGATTTCCAGAGAGCCGGTCGACGGGACAGATTCAACGAGCGGAAGCTGTCGGCCTGAGAAAGCCGTGACAGGACAGACGAATCCAGTCTGGTTCGGGTACGAAAATCGTCGAATGATTCATACGTCTGCAGATTCCGAATTCGAACGATAGATTCGGCAACCGATCTGCGCAGGCCTGCCACCATACAGAAGCCGAGACGAAGAGCTGGTTTTGAAGTTCGGGTTTGTTCGAGTGTACAGTTCCACTGGCTGTAGCAGACATCGACCGGACGCACTTCAACACCATGCCGCCGTGCGTCGAGTACGAGTTGCGACGGTGCATAGAATCCCATGGGCTGACTGTTGAGCAGAGCTGCCGTAAAGGCCGCCGGGTGATAACACCTGAGCCACGAGCTGGCGTATGCCAGCAGTGCGAAACTTGCGGAATGTGATTCCGGAAATCCATATTCCCCGAAGCCGCGAATCTGATCGAATACGCGTTCGGCGAATTCGAGATCGTACCCGTTGCCGATCATGCCGTTGATAAATTTGCGATGAAACTGATCGATGATCCCCTGACGCCGCCAGGCCCCCATAGCACGACGCAGTTCGTCGGCTTCACCGGGAGTGAACCCGGCGGCCACTACCGCCAGTTTCATGACTTGCTCCTGGAAAATCGGCACTCCCAGAGTGCGTTTCAGGACAGATCGGATCCGTTCATCCGGATAGGTTTCGGCTTCAAGTCCCTGTCTGCGTTTCAGATAGGGATGCACCATGTTTCCCTGAATCGGTCCCGGACGAACGATGGCGATCTCGATGACCAGATCGTAGAAGCAGCGTGGTCGCAATCGAGGCAGCATACTCATCTGTGCCCGACTTTCGATCTGGAACACTCCGATCGTATCTGCTCGCTGAATCATTCGATAAACAGCCGGGTCTTCTGCCGGAATTGTTGCCAGAGTCAGTGGTCTGCTGTCCGTGGTCTGTGCGGATTCAAATCCATGAATCAGATCGAAGCACTTACGAATGGCTGTCAGCATACCCAGTGAGAGACAATCAACTTTCAGAATCCCCAGCGCATCCAGATCCTGTTTATCCCACTGCACGACGGTTCGGTCCGGCATGGACGCATTTTCGATCGGAACCAGTTCTGAGAGTCTGCCACGCGTAAAAATCAGACCGCCAACGTGTTGTGACAGATGTCGGGGAAAATGCTGAATGGCTTCGACGAGGTGTAAAAACTGACGTGACCCACGAGTCCCGGGATCCAGGCCTGCTTCCCGAATCCATTCGGTTGATGATTCGGATGGAACCGTGCGATCGCACAGGCCGGACAGTCGGCTGATCCTGTCGGTGGAGAACCCCAGAGCTTTCCCGACATCGCGTACTGCAGAACGTGCTCGGTAGGTGATCACCTCGGCTGTCATGGCCGCCCGGTCCCGACCGTATTTGCCGTAAACGTACTGGATGACTTCTTCACGGCGTTCGTGTTCAAAATCGATGTCGATGTCGGGTGGTTCGTTGCGTTCCTGGCTGATGAATCGTTCGAACAGTGTTTCAAATCGATCCGGGTCAACGGCGGTCACACCCAGACAGTAGCAGACTGCGGAGTTCGCGGCCGAACCTCGTCCCTGGCAGAGGATTCCTCGGCCGCGGGCAAATCGGACGAGATCCCATACGGTGAGGAAATATGTTTCGTATTTCAGTTTCCGGATAAGTTGCAGTTCGTGGCTGATCTGATCACCGACATGGCAGGGAATCCCGTTCGGATAGCGTTCACGGGCTCCGTTCCATGTCAGTTGCTCCAGATAGTCACTGGGGGCACGGCCGTCGGGGCAGAGTTCTTCAGGATATTCGTAACGCAGTTCATCCAGAGAGAACGAACAGCGATCAGCGATCTCACGTGTCCGCAGGACTGCTTCGGGCACGGTGGCAAACAACTGCTGCATTTCCGCAGCTGATTTGAGGTGACGTTCCGCATTGGGGAAACAGCGATTCCTCAGCTCTGCGACCGTACAGCCGTGTCGGATTGCTGTCAGCACATCCTGCAACGGCTGCCGGTCGGGGATGTGATAGTACACATCGTTCGAAGCAACCAGAGGCAGGTGTGCCCTTTTTGCGAGTTGTCTTGTGCGATCAAGCTGTCGTCTGTCGTCAGGACCTCGATGCAGTTCCGCCAGTGCATAACAGCGGTCACCGAAGCACTCCCGGTATCGATCCGGCCAGACGCTGTGGCTGTCAGCAAGGCTGTGACCATCAGTAAGACAGTGACCATCAGCAAAACAGTGCCGGAGTGGAACGCAGGCCAGAAGTCCATCGGCATGCCGATGGACGTCATCAAAGGTGAGTTGGCAATCACCTTTGGCGGTCTGCCGGCGGCCATGTGTGATGAGGGTGGAAAGTTTCCTGTAGGCGTCGTGATTGCCGGCCAGCAGGACCACCGGAGGCCCCTCATTCGGGGTGATTTCGGCACCGATAATCAGTTTCAATCCTGCTTCTTTTGCGGCAACATGAGCGCGAACAACTCCGGCCACACTATTGCGATCCGTAATTGCCAGAGCCGTCAGTCCGAGTTCCGCAGCTCGATTGACCAGTTCATCGGGATGCGAAGCTCCCTCCAGAAACGAAAAATTTGTGCGACAGTGCAGTTCTGCATAACAGCTTTTGTTTGGTTTGCCTTTTGAAGGCCGGGTGGGTTGGCGTCGGGGAGTTGGTTGATCGGGCATGGTGACTTTCTGACAGACCGGTCGACAGCTGGCACACGATGTGAACTCGAATTAACATGCAGAGATGTGTCACCGGTTCAACGTCAAATCAAACCTGCAACAGATTGTTGAACCGTTCGGACCGGTTCAGATTCGTACGGATTCGGTTCCGGACGCCGATTGCTATCCCATGAGTCACGTGCTGATCCTGCGGCGTGATCCGGCGCTCGCTGAGTGGATCATCGAGCGCCGCCAGTGGGGCTGGTTGCCGTCGCACTGGAGACCGTCCGCAAAGTATGCGACCAGGAAAAATTACCAGCGGCAACGCTTCAACGCTCGCAGTGAAACGGCTCACAGCACCTGGGGGTTTCGTCGGGCGTTTGCGTTTCAGCGATGTGTCGTGGTGGGAAGTTGTTTTTATGAGCCATATCGAGACGGAGGCGAAGCCCGTTACACGACCGACAGTGGCCTCATGTATTTTGCCGGTCTGTGGGACGACTGGAAGGACGCAGAAGAATCGGTGAGGTCGTGCACGATGCTGACCACGAATGCCAATCCACTCGTTGCGGCAAATCGAACAGGACGTTTGAGACAACCAGTGATCCTGACCGAACTCAATCAGGTGACTCGGTACTGCAATCCCGGGATATCTGAGAGAGCACAGTTTGAAGATCTGCTGAAGCCGCTCTCTTGGGATGTCATGACAATTCATCGTCCGGAGTAACTCCTGTGGTCTCATTCGAACACTCCGTGCAGAAACCATGAAGTGTTGCCATCACGGAACAGCCAGAACCGGGAGCCCGTTCGTGTTTCCACGCGGTAATAGTCCCGGCGACAGAAACCATTCTCCTGCCACCAGCCGGTTTGAATCCGTTCGGGCTCTGTACAATGCGCGACCTCACAGGTCCTGTTCTCCCAGTAAAACCTTACGGGAGGTCCGTCAGGCATCATTGAGATCACCTCGATCGGCTGTGGTTCCGGAAACAGTTCCAGTGGGCGAGCCGCTCCGGGGACTGAACCGTCAACTGTTGCCGTTTGTTTTTCCGATACCGGAGCTGAACAGGACTCGAATCCGACAGCCGCCTCGGGCAGGGTTTCGGGCAAAAGTCGTGGTCGGACGACTGCTTCGGTTCCCAGTCGTGCGGTCAACCGGTCAATCAAACGTTCAATGTGATCGTCGCCATGTCTCAATTCCTGATCTGTGGTGTGTGTGAACAGCGTCCCCTGTCGAACATGCAGAGGCGCCGTCGCCACTGCCTGAAGACGAATCCCGACAAGCCATTCCGGAATGTGTTCTGTTTCAATCTTTAAGTTGACCAGGTTCATGAGATGAGGCAGTGCGTTGACCGGACGAGTCAGGACGATTTCCAGGACGACAGGGGCCGATGTTTCGCTTTGCAGTGTTATCGTCAGCCTGTGCAGACCTTCCGCTCGTCGATGCAGGTTGTCCAAAATCTCCGAAATCAGGTCTGTACAGACAGTACGAATCGCTTCACGGTGGCAGATTGGTTCATCGGTGGACCACTCAGCGGAAACCGGTTTCGGATGGCGTACAGGCACAATTAACTCTTCATGCACACCAAGCATCTGATGAATTCGTGTGGTCAAAACCGGTCCAAAGCGTGATGGCAATTCCTCCCTGGGCAACAGAGTCAGTTGACCAATTGTGAACAGATCGAATTCCTTAAGCTGTCTGACCAGTTGATCGGGAATCCGCAGGGCTTCAACCGGCAGTGATCGCAGAGTACGACAGGTACCGGCTTGATGTCCATGACGTGCAATTCCCCAGGCAGCGCCGATCGTGTTTGCTGCGGCCACATGTGCAAAAAAACCTCGATTGATCAGATCGATGAGGATCTGCCGGGCAAGGTTGAATTCTCCTTTGAATAATGGAGCACATCCGCTGATGTCCAGAACCAGGCAATGCGAACCACACGACCTCTCCAGTCCAACGTATGGACTGTAGAGATGACATGCCCGAGCCAGTATCTCCAGCTCCTGCAAATCGGTTTGTTCGTCATGCAGAATAAATTCGGCAGAATCCAGTAGTGACTGGGCTTCCGCCAGCGGCGTGCCAGGTCGAATGCCCTGACGGATCGCTTCACGGGACGCTGCCACAATTTGAGCGAGCTTACCCGACTCCGCGTATATTCCGAACGCTGCTGATTTCAACTCCGGCCGTCGGCAACACACATGTTGAATGGGAAAATTTGGCAGCCACACGCACATGATTCGTTTCATCGTTCACTTCCAGATCGACGGATCTGTCGCTCGTGCCTCCTTTTGCGTAAAGACATCGCAGTTCGACAAACCGACAGAACGACTCTGATGGTGACGGCTGTGGCAAAGCCAGCAGACGCACGTCAGCCCACCCGGTTTGTTTCAGAGCGAACGACGGGCGAATCAGCATGCCGATTGCTGTACCGGATTCCGCTGCCAGCTGCAGACGACGAAACTGCTGATTTCGTAATCGATCAATGAAGCCCAGTACCACTCCCACACCGGAGCATCGCAGTGCCTGTTCAATCGTAAATAACTCGTCATGTTTGGATTTCGGCCGAACAAGAATGGATTCCGTAAGTGAAACTCCGGTTGACGGTAACGCTGCCGGATAGAATGTTCTCTGTGCATCCACAATCACTAACGGTCCTGTTTTCTGTGCCTGGCCGGCAACAGACATTGCCAGCGTTGCGACACCGCTTCCCGGTTGTGCTCCAATCCATTCGCAAAGCGTTCCACATCGCAAACCGTGATCCGGAAGAATAGCGTCGAGCGCCGGAATCCCGGTGGAAACCACAGCCGCGTGATCGGAGCGTGCGCGAACGCCATGCTCAAAGCGACGCAGTCCGGATCGCAGTTCCTGGATCACCTGCCACCTGGGGAGAGCTTTCCTGATGGAAATCTCTGGAATGGGCTCCTGAATTTTTGACGGGATCATCGAGTTCCCATCAATCGCAGAACCCCCACAACGATCCCTTCAATAGTCAGATCTTCACTGCGACAGAAGATCGACTCCATCGTTGAGTTCGCGGGTTCAAGCCGAATGCGGCGTCGCTTTGGTTCCCGATAGAACCGTTTCAGTGTTGCTTCCTCTCCGATTCTGGCGACAACCAGATCTCCATCCACACATGTTTGCTGTTTCCTCACAATCACGTGATCACCGTCAGCGATATGCTCCTCAATCATCGATTCACCACGTACCCGCAGCGCAAAGTGGCCGTCTCTGGACAGCCCTCCCAGATCAAGTCGCTCATCCTGCTGTTCGATTGCCTCAATGGGAGAACCGGCAGCAACTGTCCCAGCCAGTGCCAGACCCTCCGGTTCTGTCAACTGAAGTCCTCGATGGCCATAGCCACGGGTCAGATATCCTGTTTCGACCAGGTTATTGACATGGAACAAAGCTGTATGAGGAGATTTGTAATCGAATTCCGTCTGGATCTCGCGCATTGACGGAGAACGTCCTGTACAGCGGATTTCCTGGCAAATGAAGTCCAGAATGCGTTGCTGCGTTTTTGTAAGAGACTGCTGCTCCATAGTTGTGAGTTGATGTGTTGCTGTTGAATGTTTGTTGATTTGTTAAAAATAATACATTTGTATTATCGTGGTGTCAATGTGAAAATTGACGCTTACGGAAACGACGGACATTCGACATCAAATGCGGTCGGCCTGACGGATTGCTTAGCGTCGGACCGGTCATCAGGGGCTTTTGCCGGACTCTCTTTACCAATGGCGACTTGAAAGGGGAATGAGTGATCGGAACAGCGAACCACCAAGGAAACGGGAGGGCAGAACCAGGAAACTCAATGGATGGACACCGTTTCCTGTGCCGTGAAGGCAGTCAGCGGTTGTCGTGCTTATCTTTCGTCAGTCGTTTGCTGCGCTGTATATTGTGACAAATGGTTTAGAGCCTGTTTGTCACTGCGCAATGCCACGAGATCCGCAAATTCAGTGAACGTAAGCGGCGACAAGGTTTCACCCCGTATCAGACCGGGTTTGCCGGGGCAATTTTTCTTCGATGTCGTCCAGCTAGATGTCGGTAGTTGTGGTATATGGAATCTTGCAGGACAAATTGCAGTAGTTCTGCCTCAATTTTCAGGCAGCTGTCCAAAGTGCAGTCTGCGACCCGGGAACAGCGTCGGAATTTCGCAGGGAATTGTTCAGCAGCATAGTGGATTTTTGCATCGGAGGCTGTTGGAAATCCGTTCACCTGATGTTTCGCTTTCAGTCGCCTGGCCGGCTAGATTGTTGCCACTCGGAGTTTCGTCAGGTTACTGCCACGGAATCGTTTCGGTAACATCAGTATGCGGCGTTGCCGGTTTTACGTTGCCTGTTGCTGCTCGTTGGTCGCGTCCAGATTGAACGAGGCCACAATTCGGCATTTCCACACAGGATTCCGCAGACGGCTTTAACTAAGCAAGGAACATGTGATGCACGCGTGTTTACGTATTCTGTTGATCAGCTCATTCTGTCTGATCATGGGCTTTGGTCATAGACATGTCGTCTGCGGCGATGACGAGACTGAGGCCCGGCCGTTTGGGATTGACGTTCGTATCCCGTGGACGGAATCGCGTGTTGTGG
Organism: Fuerstiella sp.; assembly: GCA_022447225.1. Taxonomy (NCBI): domain Bacteria; kingdom Pseudomonadati; phylum Planctomycetota; class Planctomycetia; order Planctomycetales; family Planctomycetaceae; genus Fuerstiella; species Fuerstiella sp. Next base: position 46,940 of record JAKVAZ010000016.1, read on the forward strand.
GGTCTCCCGATCCACCGTTGCCGTATGTTGCTGCAGAGGTTTTCACCGGGATTGAATGGAATCAGCCGATTTATGCCAAACAGGAACCTGGGACTCAGAATCTGGTGGTGATCCAAAAAGGCGGGGAAGAGAAAACACCTACCAGGATCGTGCGCGTGGTTGATCTGCCTGATGTTGATGAGGTCTCCGAACTGATCTCGGTCGCTGGACGCCAGGTTTACGGGCTGACCTTTCATTCGCAGTATTCTGAGAACGGATTTCTTTATGTGTTCAGCAACGTTGCGAAAGGCGAAACCGGCCATGTGAATCGTATTACACGATTTACGGTGTCACGGGACCCGGATGCGGAGGTCGCCTGTGATCCGGACACTGCACAGGTCATCATTGAATGGAAATCGATGGGGCATGACGGAGGTGATCTGGTGTTCGGACACGACGGCATGCTGTACATCACTTCCGGGGACGGGACATCTGATTCTGATCGCTGGTTGTCGGCTCAGGATTCGACCAATCTTCTGGGAGGAGTACTGCGCATTGATGTGGATCACCCGGCAGACGGGATGATGTATTCCGTTCCCCCCGACAATCCTTTTATTGATTTACCCGGGGCACGCGGCGAACTGTGGGCGATCGGGTTGCGCAATCCGTGGCGAATGTCGATCGATGAAGTCACCGGACAGATTTGGGTCGGTAACAACGGACAGGATTTGTGGGAGAGTGCTCATCTGATCCGGCGGGGAGAGAACTATGGCTGGAGCGTCTATGAAGGCAGCCATCCGTTTTATGCGCATCGGGAAATTGGTCCCGGAACACTGGTTGCTCCCACGTTTGAACATCACCACACCGAATCCCGCTCACTGACAGGTGGAGTTGTGTATTACGGTGATAAGCTTGCGGATCTCAACGGGGCATATACCTACGGCGACTATTCCACCGGGAAAATCTGGGCCGGCCGCCACGATGGAACGCAGGTGACCTATCATCAGGAGATCGCTGATACGACGTTCCAGATTGTCGGGTTTTCGAATTCACATCGGGGAGAACTGCTGGTCATTGACTATGTGGGACAGATCTATCGCCTGGAACCCAATCCGGCAGCTCTGAATCCTGAACAGAACCCCGTGTTTCCTGTTCGGCTCAGTGACACCGGGATCTTTGATTCCGTATCCCGTCACCGTGTGGCTGCAGGCGTTGTTCCCTATGACGTAATTTCTCCGGCCTGGAACGATGGAGCGACAGCTGAAAGATTCATCGCGTTGCCGGACGATCTGCAAATTGCCGGCAATGGGTCCGGTGGCTGGACCTTTCCTGATACGACCGTGGTGGTGGAAACTCTTTCTCGGGCGAGTCGTCGGATTGAAACCCGGATGCTTGTTAAGCAGCAGGGCGAATGGCTGGGGTATACATACCAGTGGAACGAACAGCAGAACGACGCCACGCTGGTACCGGCTGAGGGCAGGGACATACAGATTCACGATGAGTCCGGTGCACTGCAGGAGTGGCGGATTCCTGCACGGTCAGAATGTATGTCGTGTCACGGCCGCGCCGCGGGCTACATTTTAGGGCTGACTGAGCTGCAGCTGGATCGGAACTACAGATACGGTTCGCTTGAAGACAATCAGCTGCGGACACTGCACCATATGGGACTGGTCACCGGGGAGCCAACGCCCGTTGATCAGCGTACAAAACTGGTGAACCCGGGCGATCCGGCAGCGTCACTGGAATCCAGAGTGAAGTCGTATCTGCATACGAATTGTGCGGGGTGTCATGTGCAGGCAGGCGGAGGGAACGCTCGGATGGTCCTGGGGTATTCGACGGCGATGGACGGGATGGAGATTCTGTCCATGTTTCCTCAGCATTCGACGTTTGGACTGACCCGGCCTCGTATTGTCGCCCCGGGTGACCCGGATCAGTCTGTAATGCTGACACGACTGTCTCGCCGCGGTCGGGGTCAAATGCCGCCTCTGGTTTCAAAACGTGTCGATGACACGGCTGTCGAACTGTTGCGCGAGTGGATTACGTCTTTGAAGTCGACACGCAGATTCGTACGTGACTGGGCGGTCGCGGAATTACAGGGGGATTTGCCGGACATTCACAACGGACGTTCGCTCGAGCGCGGGAAGAAACTCTACAAGAGTTCAGGCTGCGGGCAATGTCACCGGATTGAAGATGAAATTGCCGGAATTGGTCCAAATCTTACCGATGTGGCGAAGCGACTGAAGCCGGAAGAGGTCCTGGAATCCATGATCTTACCGTCTGCAAAGATTGCCGAAAAATACGCGGCCACAATATTAGTGACCACCAGTGGTCAGGTTGTTGAGGGACGGATTCAGTCCGAAACAGATGATGAGATCGTGTTGCGGGGTCAGGAATCATTTTCTGATCTCAGAACGATCCTTAAGGCAAATGTCGAAGAGCGACTGTTGTCTCAGGTTTCCATGATGCCGAAAGGCAGTGTTAATCATCTGGAGCGTGAGGAAGTGCTGGATCTGCTGGCCTATGTGTTGACCGGTCGGGTTGAGGATCCGTCGGCAGCCGCTAAGTGATTTCAGGTGTGGACAGATCTTTTCATTGAAGGCAAATTTACAATTCGTAAAACGGGGATTTGAGCTTGAATCAGCGTCCGTATAAGGAAGAAGCACATCTCAAGGAGATGTGCTTCGTGTCGACCTGATTTGTGTGTGAGTACTATTGTCGCAACGAATTGCTTACCTGATACGCGCACTTTCGTTTAGTGTCGGACTACAGTTCGTCGGATGCGAACGACCAGTCGTTCAGAACCGGCGTATACTCGCAGATTTCACCGGCCTCGAAGTAGATATCGATTTCACGAGCGGCCGATTCTTCACTGTCGCTGCCGTGGATCATGTTCATCTGACGGCTGCACCCGTAGTCGCCCCGAATCGTACCGGGAGCCGCCTCCCGGCCGTTTGTGGCACCAATGATGTTTCTCATCACTGTTACGGCGTCGGAGCCCTGAACAATCATCGCCACAACCGGAGCCGCAGTGATGAATTCTTCAAGCTGAGGATAGAACGGCTTTTCGACGTGTTCCGCGTAGTGCTGCCGGCTGAGTTCCGGCGTCACTTTCAACATCTTCATGGCGATGAGACTCAGGCCTTTGTTTTCGATGCGGGAAATGATGGTCCCGATGAGCCGGCGATGAACGCCGTCGGGTTTGACAAGGATCAGGGTGCGCTGTGAAGACATGATATTGCTTTCGGGTCATCAATACTGATTGAAGCAGAGAAACAGGATGCCGGATACGTATGACAGGATCAGGCCGTGCCAATGATTCATTTGGTCGTGACACAACGAGTCACGGAATCACGGTGTAGCACGACATTGGTTTCGTCAGGTGAACGCAGATTTTGTGTGATCTTTCCTGGAAGCATATCCGGTCGTGATACCGGATATGACACACTATTCAGGCGGAAACAGGCTGCATCAGCTGGACGAATTCACGGAACAGGTAGTGGCTGTCATGAGGACCTGCTGAAGCTTCCGGGTGATACTGCACTCCGAAAGCCGCGTGTTCTTTGTGACGGATGCCTTCAACTGTATTGTCATTGAGATTGATATGAGTGACTTTCACACTGTCCGGAAGTGAATCAGCGTCCAGTGCGAATCCATGATTCTGGGATGTAATTTCCACTCGGCCGGTGGCCTGATTCATGACCGGTTGATTGGCACCTCGATGACCAAACTGGAGTTTGAAGGTCCTGCCGCCGCAGGCCAGACCCAGCAACTGGACTCCCAGACAAATACCGAAGAGAGGTTTTTTTCCAAGCAATTTTCGAATAGTAGTGATGGCGTAGTCCAGAGGTTCCGGATCACCAGGTCCGTTGGACAGGAATACTCCGTCCGGATTGAGCGCCAGTATTTCTTCGGCGGTGATACTGCCCGGGACGATGGTGGTTCGACAGCCACAGTCTGTCAGCCACCGGGGGATGTTCCATTTCATTCCGTAATCGACAGCGACGACGTGTGGGCCGTCATCGGTATCCGCAGAGGATATTAATCCGGCCGGTCGCCCGAGGTCGCTGAGTGGTGAAGTCCAGTTGACTGCAGATTTGGGCATGACCTTGCGTACCAGGTCTGCGCCAACGAGCCCCGGTCCTTCTCCGGCTTTTTGAACCAAGGACGCGTCGTCATGATCTTCTGTGGAGATGATGCCCTTCATGGCACCCTCAATACGAATTTGTTTCACAATCGCCCGGGTATCGATTCCCTGCAGACCGATGATGTTGTTTTTTTTGAGATAGGCGTCGAGGGTGCAGGTGGAGCGAAAGTTGCTGGGTTCTTCGCAGAGTTCCCGGACGATAAATCCGCGAAGAAAGAGTCCCCGGCTTTCCACATCGTCGTCATTAATGCCGTAGTTACCGATGAGTGGGTAGGTCATCGTCACGATTTGTCCGTTGTAGGACGGATCGGTGAGGATCTCCTGATAGCCTGTCATGCTGGTATTAAAGACGACTTCGCCGTGAATCTCACCGGATGCGCCGAATCCGATGCCGGTAAACACGGAGCCGTTTGCCAAAGCTAGTTTTGCGGGTTGAGCCATTATGAGCCGTCAGATGTCCAGGTAATTCGAAACAGCTTTTTACCACAGGACGTCAATCGGCTGAAGGATCCGGCCGAAACACGATCGGGATTCCGGGAAATAGGCACCATAAACGTGCCGAGTTGCAGAGGCCTGCGGTCTGTGTGAAGAGTAAAGATGACGGCAGGACCTGTGTTGACCACGTGACACCTGTGGCCGGTGCGGGTAGGCTGCAGCTCATGTTTGGATCACTGGACGGCAGACGAATTGTGGTGACAGGGGCATCGACCGGAATTGGCTCGGCGATTGCTCGAGAATGCGCTGCTGCAGGTGCAGATGTTGTAGTCAGTTATCGGACGTCACTGGACGAGGCGGAGGAAGTGGCTGAATGGATTCGGCGGCAGGGGCGGACCGCAGACGTGTTTGCCGTGGATCTGGCGGATATCGGATCCTGCGACGCTTTTGTGAGAGACTGCTGGAATTCCGGCCGGGTGGATGGTGTGGTGAACAATGCGGGAGCCGATCTGCTTACCGGAGATATGAAGAATGCGGACTATTTTGTGAAGCTCCGGACGTTGCTGGATGTGGACGTTCAGGGGACAGTACGACTGGGCAGAGCATTTGGTACGCGTCTGAAACAGCAGGGCAGCGGCTGTTTGCTGACGCTGGGCTGGGACCAGTCCGATCGCGGTATGGAGGGAGACAGCGGCGAATTGTTCTGCACTGCGAAAAATGCCATTATGGGATTCACCCGTTCTCTGGCAGTGAGTCTGGCACCTGAGGTTCGGGTCAACTGTATCGCACCTGGCTGGATTCAAACCGAGTGGGGCTCAGGTGCGAGTGATCTCTGGCAGCGCCGGGTATTGGATGAAACTCCGCTGAAACGCTGGGGACAGCCGCAGGATATTGCTTTCATGGCCAGGTTTTTGTTGAGCGAAGAAGCAGCATTTGTCACAGGACAGGTGATCAATGTGAATGGCGGAGCTGTTCGCTGATGCACGCGACCGGCCAGGGGGGCGTCTTGCAAACCGGCAGATCGTTCATGAGACACACTTTTGGGCGGCTGCGATCTCAGGCAGTCACAGTTTTAGCTGTCCGATACGCGACTGACAAACAATGAGAATTCAGAGCACGAGTATCCGGATACGTCACTGAAAACTGAACCGTTGAAAACTGAATCACTTAAAATCAAAAACGCAAAGTTTATCTTTGTTACCGGTCGGCTTGCCGAGCCGGGACTGCGTGAAGTCGTGACGCGACTGTCAGCAGAGCTGGGATTTGAATACGAAATTGCGGTACCCGGAATTCAGGTGGCGGCGCTGCTCCACACCAATTTACTTCGAAAACGTCTGACTGTTTCTGAAGACACGGATCTCGTCATTCTTCCCGGCTGGTGTCAGGGAGAACTGGCCGATCTGGAAAACGACTTTGGGATACCGTTTGAACGCGGTCCGAAAAATTTTCATGACCTGCCGGAGTATTTTGGTGTGGGGAAACGTAAAGACGTGGTACTGGATCGATACAGCATTGAAATCATTGCTGAGATCAATCATGCGACTCATAAGTCCGTTGAGGATGTGGTTCGTGAAGCACTGGAACTGAATACAGTCGGGGCCGATGTTATCGATGTGGGTTGTGTACCGGGGGAATCCAGTCAGCGGGTTGGCGAGATCGTTGGTGCATTGCGGGAGCGCGGACTGCGGGTATCCATCGACAGTTTCGATCGGGCTGAAGTGGAACAGGCGGTTACGGCCGGTGCAGAACTGATTCTCAGCTGCAATCACTCAAATATCGATTGGGTCAGTCAGCTCGATACCGAAGTTGTGGCCATACCTGATTCACCGTCAGACATGAATTCACTCGACCGGATTGTCGAGCGACTTAACCGAGACCATGTTCGGTTTCGACTTGATCCGATCATTGAGCCTGTTGGAGTGGGTTTTACCCGATCGCTGCGGCGGTACATGAATGTCCGTTCGCGGTATCCTGATGTGCCCATGATGATGGGAACAGGCAATGTTACGGAAATGACCGAGGTGGATTCGGCCGGAGTAAATATGATCCTGGCGGCGATCTGTGAGGAAATGCAGATTCACAGCGTACTGACGACTCAGGTCGTCAACTGGTGTCGTACATCAGTGTCGGAACTGAATGCAGCTCGAAGGATGACTCATCATTCCGTTGCCGGTCAGGTGGTTCCGAAGCACCTGGCGTCCGACCTGGTGATGTTGCGGGACCCGCGTGTGCGGGATGAATCCACCGAGTCACTGGCGGCACTTTCGGCAAGATTGACGGACGCCAACTTTCGTGTATTTGCTGAGTCCTGCGGAGTGCATCTGATGAATCGTGACGGTCACTGGCAGGGCCCCGATGCATTTGACGTCTTTTCGGCTGCGATGAATCAGGGACAGGTTCAGGTGGATGCGGGTCATGCGTTTTACCTGGGTTACGAACTGGCCCGCGCAGAACTCGCTCGGCATCTCGGCAAGGAATACGTTCAGGATGAGCCCATGAGCTGGGGGCTGCTGGGCGAATGGAAAGCATCATCAGCGGTTCACCAACAACACCGGTCGATTCAGCCAAAGGATGTCTGAACTCGTGACTGGTTCGATTCATATCGAGAAGATTCCGGCTCAACCGTCTGTGGAACGTATACTGAACGCGTTCCGGGACGAGTCGTTTTTGATTCTGCTGGACAGTGCGACCTCCGCGCGTTCGCATGACAGTCGGTACACATTTCTGACGGCCGATCCTGTTGATGTGGCGGTGATCCTCAATTGCAGTTTTGGTGATGATCCCTTTCGAAGACTTCGTGACTGGCAGGGGCAGATGGCGGTCTCCGGAGACAGTGAGCTGCCTCCGTTCCGTGGCGGCATCGCCGGATTGATGTCGTATGATCTGGGAAACGCGTTTGAGCGACTTCCTGGCATGGCACCGAACGGTTTCTCCACGCCCGTACTGGCGGCCGGTTTATTTGACTGGGCGATTGTCTGGGATCACCTGTTATCGACTGTGGCGTTTTATGTGATTCCTGTCGCTTCCGGAACAGCGGAAAAGCAGGCCGCGCGAGTCGAATGGATCAGACGGCGTCTGGATTCAGCGGGGCTCAGAGCAGATACGCCCGAAACCGGAGATACGGGCGCCGGGAATCCAGGGCGAGATTCAGGAAATGATGTATCCGGTCAGTCGGGTGGAGTGGTCGGGAGCAGTGACGTAACCTATCAGTCCAGCTTTTCAAGGTCGGAGTATCTGTCCGCGGTTCAGAAAGTTATTGACTACATTGCTGCCGGAGATATTTATCAGGTCAATCTTTCTCAGCAGTTAACGGCTCCATGGGCCGGATCCGGATCTGATTTGTATCAGCGTGTCAGGACTCATAATGCTGCCCCGTTTTGCGGTCTGTTTCAGACACCGGAATTCTCTGTTGTCAGTGCTTCTCCGGAACGATTTCTCAAGGTCCGTCAGGGGTGTCATGTCGAGACCCGGCCGATCAAGGGGACGCGTCGCCGGCAGCAGTCGCCGATTGCTGACCTGTATACGGCGGATGAACTGTCGACCAGTGAAAAGGACCGTGCTGAAAATGTGATGATTGTCGACCTGCTGCGAAACGATATTTCACGCGTGTGCGAAATCGGGTCGGTAGAAGTCACTGGTGTTTGTGAGATCGAGGTGTTTGAAACCGTGCAGCATCTGGTTTCAACAGTTGTGGGAAAATTACGACCCGACTGTGATATCTGGGATTTGTGCGCTGCCTGTTTTCCGGGTGGGTCGATCACCGGTGCGCCAAAGCTGCGGGCCATGGAAATTATTGCGGAACTGGAGCAGACCAGTCGGGGTGCCTACTGCGGAAGTCTGTTCTACTGTGGTCCGGATAATGACTTTGACAGCAGTATTCTGATTCGTACGTTCGTCTTAAGCAGCGGGCGAGTGGTATTTCCGGTTGGCGGCGGAGTTGTTGCTGACTCTGTACCTCAGGATGAATTTGACGAAACGCTGCACAAAGCGTCCGGGATGTTGCGGTCTCTTCGTTCTGAATGACGAGCAGTTGTCCGATTATGACGGTTGTTGCGGGGTAGGACCGGGGTGTTCGTTGCATTCTGTCTTCAGGTCGTTCGCTCCCCGTTTTCCGCGCATTCCGACCTGGGACACCCATGCTCAGAAAAATGTTTTCAAATGACCGGTCGAATCAGAATACGACCGGCAGTTCCTGCCGATAAACACTGAGTGTTACCGGGCACAGCTCAATTGTGTTGCGCGGCACAGAGGATGTCGGGAAACGTGTTTTTAGCAACAGGGTATCCCCATGCAGCGAATTCAATCATCGGTCTACGTTCTGGCCCTCATCACTTCCGGATCCGTGATGGCAGATCCCGGCTGGCTGGCAACATTCGAAGAGGCCGAACAGATTGCGGCTGATCAGAAGGTTCCGTTACTGATGCACTTTCACGCGCCCTGGTGCGGTCCCTGTCGGCAAATGGACAAATATCTGTTTTCGTCTTCTGTTGTCCGGCGAGCACTGAGAGAGGGACTGTCAGCAGTCAAAGTTGACATTACCAGACGTCCGGATCTTAAGGCACGATTTTCGGTGACCTCGATCCCTTGTGATGTAGTAGTGCATCCGGATGGGACGTATCGAACGCTGAGTGTTGGTATGGTCTCGGAGTCGTCCTATTTGTCGCTGCTTCGAAACGCGGCAGCACGTGGTCGAGTTATTGCAATGGGACTCATGCAGGGCTCAGATTCGAATCAAAGCGGAGATGCGGTACAGACCGTTGATTCTGTTCCACCGGTGTCGCCAACATCTGACCATGCGGAAATCATTGGACTGAGTGGCTATTGTCCGGTGATGCTGACCGGAAAAAAACAGTGGGTTCGTGGAAAGCAGGCACTTACGGAGCGATATCGGGGCGTACTCTACTACTTCAGCGACAGCACCCGACGTGACATGTTTCTAAAAAATTCGGCTCGTTATGCACCTCGGAATCTTGGCTGTGATCCTGTCATACTGATGCGGGAAAATCGTGCGGTGGCGGGCCGGATCCGATACGGAGTGTTTTTTGACGGAAATCTCTACCTGTGTCGTTCAGAGGACACTTTGAGCGAATTTCGTCAGCACCCTCTGCGGTACACAAGAATTCAACATGCTGTCAGGTCGTCAGAGTTAACCGGGCAGACGTTTCGATAGACGATTTCCGATTTATCAGTTCACGTTCGGTTCTAACGACGTTGCCCGGAATTGTGGCTGTTCTGCTGTCGAATTTGGTATTAACCCGTCTAAGAGCCGTAGATCAGCCGAACATTCTGCGGAGATCGATTGACACGGAAGCGATAAGCGTTAATACTGGGTGGAGTTGAAGTCGATTGTGGCTTCGATGAGGGTTGCCTAAACATTCAATCACACGGAACTGTTTGATTTGAATGCGTAATCCGCTACGAGTCTTCGCATAGTCTGGAACTTGTCTTTGATAGTTCCAACAGCTTATTTCGCCTTCTGCGAATCACCCATCGTGCTCGATCGGAAGAATTCATAGCTTGCAAAACCCGAAGGGGTGTTTGTGGTTTTGTGTTTGCAAGAGGGTTCCCAGGTTTTAGTCGTTTGGGATTTAGGTGAACTCCGGTGAGAGTGTCACCGGGTGCGTATTTGGTCGCTTGGCAGGCTGGATCGAGTTTATTTGTACGACTCGGTTTTTGCTTACGCAAATTGTCGTTGCCAAATGGGTATGCGTGGATGCACGAGTGTTGCTGCGGTGTCGTGCTGCCGTCACGGATGCAAATCATGATTCCTGATATTGATCAGCTGCTTTGCTGTGTTGATGTCTGAAGGGTCGCTGAGAGTTGCCGTGTTGCAGAATCGTCACTGATTTTTTGGCGAGGGGCCTGATTCGGCAGTCCCGAAAGGGAATGCTGACGGATTTCTCATTCCTGTTATTGCTACTGAGTCCAGTTATCGTTCAGAAGTACTGAATTTAGCGCTGGAAGAGGCGGGTGCTGCTGCCCTGTCTGTATTCCGAGTTCTCAGGTTATGTCTGCATTGCAGAGACTTGAGTCATGCTTCCGGCTACTAAACGGAAACCAGAGTCTATGCCAACGAGCAGTTCCCCCCGATCTGAAAGTAAAACGCGGGCGACCACGAGTAAACGTCGCAGCCGTGCCAAGACGGAGGATGATGTCGTGGAAGAATCAACTCAATCTGAAGAAGCATTCGGTGAGGGAGTGACCGGCGATGAGGCGGAAGAAACGCCGCGCCGTCGACGTACTTCGGGAAGGTCACGCCGAAAAGTTGAGATTGAGGACACCGATTTGGGTTCGGAAGGGTCCGATGAAACTCCGAAGATGTCAGAAAACGATTCGGAGGATGGTGGACGACGAGGGAATGATGTTGAGGGTGGGGATGATGCCTCAGAGGATAGCGGAGAGGCTCCTAAACGTCGCAGAAGGCGTCGACGCCGTCGTGGCGGAGGAGAAGGGGCACGTACAGAAAATAGTTCACGTGGCGGCGGGCGCCGTCGAGGCGGTGACGGGCGAGGCGGTGACGGGCGACGGGGTGACGGGCGTCGCGGAGACGGGCGTCGGGACAATCGACGCGGTGGACCTTCTCGTCGAGGTCGACAGGTGCAGTCCGGCGGTGAAGTCATCGAAGGGATCTTTGAGGGCGTTTTGGAACTGCATCCGAAAGGTTACGGTTTTCTGCGTGATCCCAAAAAAAATTATGCGGCAGAAGACTCCAATCCATTCGTGTCGAGTTCTGTTGTTGAGAAATTTGGTCTGAGAGCTGGCGTATTGCTGAAGGCCGACGTCGGACCTGGATCGCGAAACCAGGGTCCCAGAGTCCGTGAAGTTGAATCGATCGACGGAGTCACTCCGGACGAATACAAAGAGATAAAACTGTTCGATGATTTGACACCTGTCAATCCGTTCGAACATATTCGTCTGGAAACCGGCCCTCAGCCGGTGACCATGAGAGTTATGGATCTGCTCTGCCCCATTGGTAAGGGACAGCGAGCCCTGCTGGTTGCTCCACCACGCACCGGTAAGACGATGCTGCTTCAGGACATCGCTAACTCAGTCAGTGAGAACCATCCCGAAATCCATCTGATTGTATTGTTAATCGATGAACGTCCTGAAGAGGTTACTGAGATGCGACGGATGGTGAAGGGGCAGGTGGTTGCCTCTTCGCTTGATGAAGACGTGGAAAGTCATGTTCGTCTGAGTCAGCTGATCATGGAGCGCGCCAGACGCATGGCAGAGTCCGGCAAGGACGTGTTTATTCTGCTGGACAGTATTACTCGACTGGCACGTGCGTTTAATAAATGGAGTAACACGGGGCGAACAGGCTCCGGAGGTCTGGACATTCGTGCTCTGGACATTCCCAAGAAACTGTTCGGGACCGCTCGCCGGTTCGATGAAGGGGGATCGCTCACTGTCTGCGGAACGGCATTGATCGAAACCAACAATCGTATGGACGAGGCGATTTTCCAGGAGTTCAAAGGTACGGGGAACATGGAAATGGTACTCAGTCGGGATCTTGCGGACCGACGAATCTGGCCATCGATTGATGTGTCAAGGTCGGGTACTCGACGCGAAGAGAAGCTGCTGGAACCGGAGATGCTTGAGGGAATCACGATGCTGCGGCGAAGTCTGATTTCACTCACTCCCGTCGACGCCATGGAACAGATGACGAAGACGATGGAAAAGTTCCCTTCCAATAAGATTTTCCTGGAGAAGATTCGCCAGGTTCTCTGAAGCACTTACCCGGTTTGGGGCTGAATAGAACTCACAGCCACGGTTGTAAACCAATGCGATTTTGAGACTCCGCAGGGAGTCTGCCGGCCGTATGGTCTCAGCTTTCGTCGACCAGATTCCAGAATTCGTTTTCTGCAGAACCGTCAGAGGGAGGTTCTGCGTCGCTGCTGGAATTCACCCAATTGCGCAGTGCCTGAGAGTCTGTCAGGCACTGCTGACTTTCACATTCACCATCTGAATTCAGCCGGCTGTTGCAACTGCTGCAACGCAGGACGATTTCCTGGTGAGAAACATCGTCTTCATCCGGGTGACCTTGCTGGACCAGGCTGTTGAGTCCTGACGGTTCGCGTCCGGGGACCGATTCCGGATACTCGGCTGTCTCCGCAGATTGAGTCGAAGCGGAGTCATCCGCGGCCGGCGACTGGAACTCGGTCGAGTCTGGAGAATCCTGCAACTGGCTGGACAGGTTTTCCTGACGAATGAAATCTACTTCCACTGACCGTCCTGTGGTCAGTTCGCGGGCGGATACGTGAACCCGCGCCTGAGCGTCATAACTGATGGAAACTTCGACCTCGCTGCTTTTCGGCAGTCGGGGCGGCAGATTTGTGATCCGGCATTCACCCAGTTCGGTCGGTGGGTTTTCGGGGCCGGCACCGCTTTCCACGATGCGGATATGCACGGAGGTTTGGTTGTCAACAACGGTACCGAATGGACGTGTTCTGGAGACGGGTAACTGGGAATTAGGCGGTATGAAATAGTGCGGAACACGACGACCTGATTTTGCGTCACGAATCATGATGCCCAGAGATCGGGCATTGACGCTTTGTTGACTAATGTTTGAAAATTGTGACGACGCCTGAGAGCTAAAGACCGTGCGTGCATGCTTGGTGTTTGTCAGAAGCATACCCGCGTAATACGCGGCTCCGTGTGCAATGGATTGATCGGGTGAGAGTGTAGTGTTCAGCGTACGTTTGCTGAGTTTTTGCAGAACCGATTTGACCATCGGCATTCTGGAAGCGCCTCCGGTGGTCAGCAGCACATCGATGTGTGCCCAGCCAAGACCGTTGTCGGCAAGAATACGGCGGGTAATCAGAGCGGAACGCTGAAGCAGACTGCGACTGAGGTGTTCGAATTCCTGCTGCTCAATCTGGTAGGTCTGCCGACGGCCGGAGTGCTGAACCGTAATCGCCGTTCTGGGACGCACAGACAGACTGCGTTTTGCCTGTTCTGCTTCCAGTATCAGCGCCTGGTGACTTTCCGGATCCTGTCGAGGATCTTCCTTATATTCGCTAATGAACCGATCCGCCGCAGCATCAACGAGTATGGCAGTCCAGTCGAGTCCACCCAGTTCCAAGTCTCCATCGGAAGCAATGACCCGTAGCTGATTATTGGTATAGCTCACCACGGAAAGGTCAAGTGTTCCACCACCCAGGTCGAAAATCAGCAGCTGCTGGTCAATCGTCAGTTCGGTGAATGCCAGTCCTTCGCTGCCGAGTACATGGCAAAGTGCGGCAGCTACGGGTTCATTGATAATTTCAACTTTTTCGAGGCCGGCGGAATGCCCTGCCTGAATGGTCGCGTGCCGTTGTGCATCACTGAACTGCGCCGGGACAGTAATCACCGCTTGGCTGATTTCTCCGATCTTTGCACTGGCGGCTGACAACAGTTTTTGCAGAATCTGACTTGAAACAAATTCCGGAGTGAATTTTGTATTTTCAATATTCCACGTTTTTTTATTTTTTCCGATATGTCGCTTGGGATTTTGAATAACCTGATCCGGACGGGCAATCGCATTACGAAGAGCTTCGGTTCCTACCACGATGTCATCTTCATCCACGAAGATCACCGAAGGAGTCGCCAGTTCGCCTTCTTGGTTTACGATCGTGACCGGCTGGCCGTGTTCGTTGAGTTGAGCGATGCACGAATAGGTCGTTCCCAGGTCGATCCCGACCGCGTGCGTTTTCTTGGTGCTCATATCATTCACTGTAAATGGATATCATCGTTTCTGTATGCTCATGCTAACAATGAGTCTCCGTTGCGACTATGAGGAGTCAATGTGTGATTCCGTACAGAATTATGTTCCCGGCGTTTTACGAGCAGATTCCCTCGACGAATTCAGGTCACAGGTGGTTCGCCGTTTGAGTTTGTGCAGCCAGAGTGTTGTCCTGCTTTGTCTGGCACTGGTGTCGTCTGCTGTTGTTTGTGCGGAGAATGACCGTCCGCAGAAACTGCTGACCGGCCGTCGATTCCGCCAGTCGCTGGAAATCAGGCGGGGTCTTCATATTGAGAACGCGCCGCTGCGCCAGGTGATGGTGACGCTGCAACAGGGGGCCGGTTTGTGTGTTGTGATCGATCGACGGATTGATCCGTCGTTTCCACTGACACTCAATACGGGTGTCGTGCCGACACGGGACCTGTTGCGGCAGGTAGCCGCTGAGCTGCCTTGTTCCGGTCTTTCAGTGAATCGGACGTTTGTGTTTATCGGTCCGAAGGAAGTTTCCAGACGGTTGCGCACACTGTGTGAACTAAACCGGTTGACGATTTTACAGTCCAGAAGCCACTTTAAGCCTGAAACATACGCGAAAATATCGACTGCCCGGGCCTTTGAATGGGCCGAGCCTGAGTCGCCTCGCGAGCTTCTGACGGCCCTGGCCGCTCAATCCGGACTGGCGGTTGTCAATCCCGAGGTGGTTCCTTATGACCTGTGGCATGCCGGAAGACTCCCCGTGATGCCGTTTGCAGAATCGGCGACCCTGCTGCTGATCCAATTCGACCTGACATTTTCGGTAGATGCACACCGTGGTCAATGTCGTGTTGTGCCGGTTCCGGAGTCGGTATTTCTGAATCGCTATCATCGAGTGTCCCGACGCCGCCGTGAAACGACGAAACGAAGGCTGACTCAGGAGTTTCCTGGCTTGTCTTCCGAATGGGGCCCGTCCGGTGTTCATGTGAGTGCATCGTATGAGCAGCATCAAAAAATTGCTGATTTGCTGTTGTCAGCAGGTGAGTCTTCCGGCAGGTGACCTTCCGGCATGACGTGTTAACAACATTCTACCGAACCGGCTCAGCAGACTGGGTGGACTTGGACGAATCATGATCACAACGGGCGCATTTTTGCTGTCTCTGACAGGAGCATCCATCGCTTTTGTAAGAAGACCAGGTGAAATAATTGCTTCCTTTTGAATTCCATCGTGTGTTCCGTACGATACGCCCATGGACTGCTCCGATCTGCATTGAGGGTCGACAAACCAGTGCGGACCTGGTCTGCAGAAAGTGACAGACACTGTTCCTCTGAAAAGATGTATGCCGCTCGCAATATATGTTTGGCATGCACCTGAGCCCCTTGTGCCAAAAGGATAGTTTGAAGAAACCATGCTGGATATTCCCGATAACGCCGCCCTGGATTTTGTGTCTCTTGGTGCGATGGTCCACCGGCTGGATCCCGGCCGAATTCCGTTTCGCAAGGCAAATCAGCTGACGGTTCACGTGAGTGGCGGCGAATTCAATTGTGCTGCCAATCTGGCTGACTGTTTCCGGCTGAAAACCGGAATTGCCACCGCAATGGTGGACAGTCCTTTGGGTGATTTAATTCACGAACGCGTTCGTGCGATGGGGGTGAAGCCGTTTTACAAGTGCTTTTCACACGACGGTGTTCGAGGTCCCAATATGGCGACCGTCTACAGCGATCAGGGCTGCGGTGTGCGTGCTCCTGTGGTTTTCTATAATCGGAGCAATGAAGCAGCGGCGATGCTCAAATCCGGGGACTTCGACTGGAATGACATCTTCAGGGGAGGAGTTCGCTGGTTCCACAGTGGCGGTATTTTTGCCGCACTGTCATCGACGACTCCTGATGTGATTATCGAAGGCATGCAGGCGGCTAAGGCTGCAGGAGCCGTTACCTCGTTTGATCTTAACTACCGGGCAAAACTGTGGGCAATCAGTGGCGGGCTCGACAAAGCTCAGGAAACGCTGCGCAGTATCGTGGAGCATTGCGATGTTCTCGTTGGAAACGAAGAGGATCTGCAGATGGGGCTCGGACTTCAGGGGCAGGATGTGGAGACCCGGTCCAAACTCGATCCATCGGCATTTTTTGCCATGATGGAGAGTGTGGCCAGGGAATTTCCCGGTGTGAAAGCAGTGGCGACGACGTTGCGGGAGGTTGAGTCAACCAATCGGCATCGCTGGAGTGCCGTGCTCTGGGCAAACGGGAAAACGTATCAGGCTAAAGAAGCACAACTGGATGTTCTGGATCGGGTTGGCGGCGGAGACGGATTCGCGTCGGGACTCATCTATGGCTTGCTCGGCGGCAAAGATCCTCAGACGGCTCTTGATCTGGGATGGGCGCACGGAGCTCTTCTGACCACATTTCCGGGAGATACCACGATGGCTACGATCGGTCAGGTGGAATCCTTTGCCACCGGTGGTTCCGCCCGCATTCAGCGTTGATTCGGTGTTAACACCACACGTAGGGGTCGGTCTTCACATAAGTGGTCCGCGCAGCCGGACCTGGAGGTTTGAAACAGAAGTATGTCAAAACACGATATTGGTCTGATTGGTCTGGCGGTGATGGGACAGAACCTCGTCATGAATATGGCCAACAAAGGGTTCAATGTGGCGGTTTATAACCGGACCACAGAAAAGATGAGGGAATTCATTGGTGGCCTGAGTGATCGCCCCGAGGGTGTCGTTGAAGAGGGAGCGTCGGATAGGATTCACGGGTTCGAACGGCTGGAAGATTTTGTGGACAGCCTGGAATCGCCGCGGCGCGTGATGATCATGGTTCAGGCGGGCGGGCCGTGTGATGCGGTCATCAGTCAGCTTAAACCACTCCTCGACAAGGGTGATATTATCATCGATGGTGGCAACGCGGATTACGTGGATACGAATCGTCGGCACGAAGAACTGGCCGCGGAAGGTTTTCGTTTTATCGGGACCGGTGTTTCCGGTGGTGAGGAGGGAGCACTGAAAGGCCCCAGCATTATGCCCGGTGGCCACCGGGATGCATGGCCGTTTGTTAAAGATATCCTGCGGAAGATCAGTGCGAAAGTTGGTAAGAACAACGACATTCCGTGTTGCGACTGGGTTGGAGATGCCGGGGCCGGTCACTACGTCAAGATGGTTCACAACGGAATTGAATACGGTGACATGCAGCTGATCTGCGAGGCCTACTACATTCTCAAACATGGTTTGGGGCTGACGAATCAGGATTTGTATGCCGTATTCAAGGAATGGAATGAAGGATACCTGGACAGTTATCTCATCGAGATCACCCGTGACATTTTTACTGTCCGTGATAATGACTCTGACGGTGATCTTGTCGATATGATTCTTGATACCGCCGGCCAAAAAGGGACCGGGCGCTGGATGTGTCAACACGCACTTGAGCTGGGCGTACCCACCACACTGGTGACAGAAGCCGTTTATGCCCGATGTCTGTCGGCACAGAAGGATGCACGAGTTCGAGCGTCTGCTGTACTGTCGGGTCCTGACAGAACGTTTGACGGTGACAAACAACAATTCATTGATGACGTCTGTCAGGCGCTCTATGCATCCAAGCTTGTGAGCTACGCACAGGGCTTTGTTCAGTTGAATGCGGCTGCGAAGGAGTTTGGCTGGGAACTCAATAATGGTCCAATTGCTATGCTGTGGCGCGGCGGCTGTATCATTCGTTCCGTATTCCTGCAGGACATCAAAAACGCATTTGACAAGAACCCAGATCTTGAGAATCTGCTGCTCGACGATTTCTTTAGAGACGCTGTCGATAAAGCTCAGCCTTCCTGGCGCCGAGTCGTTGCGACTGCCGTGCAGTTCGGACTGCCGGTCCCGGCATTCTCAGCAGCATTGACGTACTTTGACAGTTACCGACGAGCATCTCTTCCGGCGAATCTGTTGCAGGCACAACGTGACTATTTCGGAGCCCATACGTATGAGCGGACTGACCGACCTCGCGGTGAGAAGTTTCATACTGACTGGATTCGTGAGCGACATTTGACGTAGTACCGCGGCAGTTCTGCTATTCCGCGTGACACCGGCTATGTCCGTACATTGTGACTTCGGAAAATACAGACAGTGGCAGTGGACATTCACTTGGTATTTTAACTCTGACAGGGCAGCAGCAACGTTACTGACAACCTGATACAGGTGGTGAGTCACAGTTGCTGCCAGGCAGAATTATGAATTCACCTGAATTGCTGGTTGAATTTCGCCATCCGGATGACGGCAGTGCCCTGCGCTGGGATTCTCAGACTGATGAACTGCTGGGATCCGACGGTAAAGTCATCGGTCGTATGATTGATCATATTCCGCGGTTCGTATCGGATGAACATCTTGAGAGTTTCGGCGATCAGTGGAATCGTTACGAGGTTGCTCACGATGATGAAGATCGCGCAACATTCGAAGCCAAGACTGGCATGCCAGTGAGTGACCTGAAAGGTCTGCGTGTGCTGGACGCGGGATGTGGAGGCGGTCGCTATACCAGAATCTGTGCAGAAGCTGGAGCATCTGTTGTTGCAGTGGATCACTCGCGGGCTGTTGATAAGGCGCGCAGGTTGTGTGAGCATCTGTCGGATGTGAAGTTTGCTCAGGCTGATCTTAAGCGGTTGCCGCTGGAGTGCGAATCATTCGATTTTGTATTTTCGATCGGCGTGATGCACCACGACACTGACACACGGGCAGTATTTGACGCAGTGGCTGCTATGGTCAAACCGGGCGGCCGCTATTCCGTCTGGCTGTATCGACGCAACCAGTGGTGGCAGGAAGCGATCAATAATGGAGTTCGCGGTGTAAGCACACGAATACCACAAAATCTGCTTCGTCCGCTGTGTCACGTCGGAGCAGTGCTGGGTGGAATACCGATTTTAAACCGGACGCTGAACAAAATTGTGAACTTTAGTGCGCACCCAGGTTACGAGAATCGTGTCTGTGACACATTTGACTGGTGGGCGCCGGAGTTTCAGTACCACCACACAACTGACGAGCTTCAGGGATGGTTCAGGGATGACGGATTTACGGAGCTGCGTGTTTTACCACCCGAAAAAACGGGACGATTCTATCACTGGGCTTACGAACACAATCTGCTGATCGGCAGCGGTGTCAATGTGACGGGCGTGCGGCCGTTGCAGGCCGCGGGTTGACGTGTTGTGATTATCGACTGAGACTGGTTAGAAAGCCTCTGGCGACAGACTCGGCAGGTTGACGATAGGTACTTTGAATGGCTTCAGCAGCGTTCGATGTCGTTCGTGCGGCGTTGAGGAATTCCGTAAATTTTGCGTTTCCCGGAGTTTGCAGGAAGCGTATCAGCAAAGCACCGACAATCGGTTTGTCTGCCGGAGAAAATCTGTCGTTTCCAAACAGGTCTTCCGGTGATTTGACTGTGGCAGCAGCTTGTATGGCATGGGCTTTCAACCGCGTCAGTGACTTTGCTTCGATGCCCGATTCCAGCAGGCCGAAACCCTCTGTCAACCAGTCCGGGAGATTCGAACCGTCTCTCGCGAGCCAGGCCTGAGCGACAAGAGAATTCACGAGTTGGTCGGAGGTGAGCTCTGATGCGGAACGTTGGCTGCCATAGTCATGCAAAACCACGTACGCTGTGGCAAGCTGGGGAGTGATCACGACATGGCCGTGGACCGTTTGTGGCGTGCGTTGGTCGCGCAGGACAGTGTTGAATTCCGTGTACTCAAAGCGGTCTCGCGAGGCAAAGATGACTAATCGTCCGCGCCAGGCGGTTTTATGATCGTCATGGAGCTTCTGAAGACGGGCGAGCTGAGCTTCCGCCAGTGTGGCAAACTGACGAAGGCGGTTCTCCGGAACGTTTCCACAGATGTAAAAGTTATCTGTAGTGACGTTATCAGCGTTTTCTCCAGGGACTGCGCGTTTCCATATTGATTTTGCCTGTTGGATTCGCCGCAGAGCAAAATCGTCGCTGCTCATCGAAGCAAGTTCCCGGGCTGCTGTTTCCGCTTCCGTGGGCACCATGTTTCGCAGACTGACCGTGGCATCATCCCCGTCGAAATGTGCACCTTCCTGGATCCATGTTTTGAGCGTTTGTGCCTGAGATCGTTTGAGCCGCGCCGGCCCCTGCGGCATTTTGATCGGATCCTGCAGGCCCACAAGTTTCCAGAGATAGCTGTCATTTGAATTACCGGGAATGATTGTGTTGCCGGTGTCTCCGCCGCGCAGCACGTCCGTGATCGTCACAACGGAATAACCACCTGCAGGAGTGTCTCCGCGATGACAACGGAGGCAAAAATTTACAAATATTGGTGCCACGTCACTGATGAATGAGACAGTCCCTGTTCCGTCGGCCATCACGATTTCGATGTCTTCCGGAGGCGTTTCTGTTGATGAGACAATTGGTGCGTCTTCATCAGTTCCGTCGAAGATAGCTCCATCATTGATCCACTTTCCGATGATCCTGAGTTGTTCATTCGTCAGTCGAGCTGAATTTCGAGGCATTCGCTGCCGGTCATCGCTGTTTGTGAGCCGCTTCATGATCAGACTGTCGGCACCATCGCCCGGTTTCAGCAGGGCTCCGCCGCGACTGCCGCGGCGCAGGCCGCTGAATGTGTCCAGACGCAGGCCGGCGGCCGGGTTGTCCTCTGCACCATGGCAACTCACGCAGCGGGCGGACAGAACTGGTGCAATGTCTGCTTCAAAACCGACCGGAATCAGATTGCGGGCTCGATCGAATTGACTTCTGAACGTTCTCCAGACACGGTCACGTTCTCCGTCTTTGACGCCGAGTTGTTCGGTACGTCGTATCAGTTCATCGATAACGGCCTGTGCTTCATCAATTTTCTTTCTGCGTACCAGCCCGGTGACACTGCGGGCGTCCTTTGTCATCCGACCGAGTTCACGCCGGACCTTAAGTGGAAGGGCAGCGGTTGCTGACGTAGCCGAAATACTGATCAGCAGGAACATCCAGACGATTAGAATCAGCATCGTCTGCCGGACGATATGTTTCAGACGGGACATGTGAGCTTCAGTTCCAGGACAAAATGGACAGAAGGAAGTGTGTAGCCTGACATTTCGGGCCTGTTGATTCCAATCCCATGTCACACAATCATATTGTCTCTGCACGAGTTGATTTGGATTGATGTCAGTGATACGCGCTGGTCAGGTTTGATGTTCGGATAAATTTCGAGAAATGACTGTGTGTCGTTCGTCCGTCTTTGATTAGTGTGCTGTGTTCGGACGGTGGTTTTCAGCAGGCCGCCGCAGATCAGGTTGAGTGGGTCTCAACAGTAAACCCGCAGGGAGTCGACTGTTGAGTGATGTCACTGGGGCTGGTGATCAAAGTCGACAGAATTCCATGTCTCCCACCGATTTCCCGCAGCAACAACTCAGTTGCAACAGGCGTGATCTTTTCACTAACTTCAAAGGTGTGAACTTCACCTCACTTGTGAGACTGAAACAAGTGTTTCTGCCTGTTACAATCTGTTTTCTTGACACCGCCTTCTGATAACGCTGTCAGATCTGCCCCTCAAAATACTGACACGCCCAGAGCTGATTTTAGGCGAATGAGCGCTTCAGGATTTCCTACTCAACCACTGCATTCTCGTTGTCGACTTTGCGGTTCACGGACGAAACGGGGACGGATGGTCAATTCGACCGTGTTGTCATAAACATTTCGACACTGATGCGTGGTGTCCCTTTTACCGAAGATTTGCTGTTGATGTCGGCAAACGGAAATATTGTCATAGACGGTCAATGTTAGTTTGAACAGGTACTTATGCGTTGAACGAGTCCCTGTTTGTTCCTGCGAGCAACCTGGTGTCCGGCCATAGATCTATTGTCATTCGAAGACGACATGATTGAACCTCTTCTGAACATCGTGCTGCACGAGCCGGAAATTCCGCAGAATGCCGGTAACATCGGCCGGACCTGTGTGGCGATTGGGGCACGTCTTTGGATGATTCGACCGCTGGGATTCCGGCTGGAGGATCGCTATCTGAAGCGAGCGGGGATGGATTACTGGCAGCATCTGGACTGGCAGGTCGTCGACAGCTGGCAGGAAATGAGACGGCGATTGCCTGACTGTTCGGTCTGGTATCTTACGAAAACGGCCAGTCGACTGGTCTGGACTGCTGATTTTCAGAAAGGTGATATTTTGATTTTTGGCAGTGAATCCCGAGGCTTACCAAAGTCGATTCTCGATGAGAAACCGGCGAATCGCATTAAACTACCGATGAATGGACAGGTGCGGAGCCTCAATCTGGCGAGTACGGTGAATACGGTGGCTTATGAGGCAGTGAGGCAGTTCGGCGGGTTGTGACGGGTGTTGATTTCTCGTTTTGAATACTCCGTGTACACCGAGTTTGAAGCGCCGCCTTAGCTGCGTTAGAATTTAAGAGGTGCCCAGTTCCGGCGGCGTGTATTCAGCTTGCATGAGCTGCGGGCGGGACCTTTTTGGAGCAGTTAACCGTATGGTTCGGGCTACTGTCTCGAAAAAATATTGTAAGTGACGTTAAATCGTTTGTCTGTCAGCGCGAAAT
This sequence comes from Fuerstiella sp., assembly GCA_022447225.1. Lineage (NCBI taxonomy): Bacteria > Pseudomonadati > Planctomycetota > Planctomycetia > Planctomycetales > Planctomycetaceae > Fuerstiella > Fuerstiella sp. The sequence continues at coordinate 69,719 of JAKVAZ010000016.1, forward strand.
CATCCGGAGAGTTACGGAGTATGGGAACGAAGAAGAGTGGAAAAGGACGACGAAAAGTTGGCCGCAAGAAACGCCGAATGCGAGCCAAGATTCGTCATCGTAAATAGTCCGGAAATGTTCTCGCAGATTTTCCAGGCCCGGTGTGATCGGTTATGCCGGGCTTTCTGTATGCGCCCATTCTTCTGGAGATAGCGAACCGGCAGACGTTCGCGGCAGTAATTGTCCGGTCTTCCTGTTTTCGGTGATCTTGACAGGGCCTGTCGTGGTGGGAATTGTAGGTTTTTGCATGTATGTTGTGTTTTCGCCACATGCCGCAAATTCCGGAGTCTCGCGTCATGCCTGTGATCCTGCCGTCCTCAATCACACTCCCGTTTACCGATAGCTGCCATGGGCGATTTTGGCAGACGAAGGTGACCTCCGGCAGCATCTATTTATTCCTGATACTCTCACCCTTTGCCTTTGCTGCCGGTGAATCAGCATCACAGAAGACAGCCTCGACTCAGGGAATCAGAGAACGGATCAGTCAGTTGACTGCGGAACAGGCTGCAGCGGCAGACGAACAGAGGTTGCAGTCTGAGGCAGCGGACGGAACACAGAAAGCCATCCGCCGACTGAAGGATGAACTGGTTAATGCTGTTCAGCGACTGGAGACACATGAGGAAGCCAGGAAATTCGCGGAATCCCGCGAGACACAGGTCACGAACGCCATCGGTTTACTGAGGATTCAGCTTGAACGTCATCTTGCGGCCGATGAGCTTCAGCTTGACGCTGACAATGCATTGAAGCGACTCAGGAAACAGCATGCGGAAATCGATCAGGTCACGGATGAACTGGCTGAGTTACATCAGGAATCATTTGCTGCAGAGCAGTCCGCTCTTCGGAGCGTCCGACAGGCCGACAGCATTGCGAAACAGGCTGAAGAAATTCGCCTGAAGCTTCCCGACGCCGAAGACGCAGTTCGTCTGGCGGAAAATGAAATGGAAGAGGCACGAACACAGTCAATCGGTGCGGGGCGGGAATTGGCAGCTCAAACCCGACTGCTGGATCAGGCCGGACTGGGTGTGACAAGAGCAGACCGTACCGCCGAACGCCTGAGGAATACTGCGGCGGCTGTTGACAGATCAATGTCTTCGCTTCGGCTGGTTATGGACCAGTCGCCGGAGAGAGCAGAGGATCAGGTGGCGATGCTGGTGCACGTGCACCAGCAGATCCGTCCGCTGCAGGAACGTGCTCAACAGTTTCTGGACGAGAATCTCGCTGTCGTCGCAGAGCAACAGAAGCAGTACGACTCAGCTGCAGACGAATTCGAACGGGCCGAATCTGAGCGTCGCATGAAGACAGACATCCATTCTCAGATCAGCCGTCGGCATTTCGCACAGCAAAGGGAAGTGGTACGACTCATGACTGTCAGTCAGGAGTGCCGCGATAGTGCGTCAGAATTCATGGAACAAAAGGAACAGCTGCGATCAGAAATCTTCCGTACGAACCGAAGAATTGCAGAGTTGAATACTGTTCTCGACCGATTACAGGATCGCTGGGTGGATGTGCAGAACCACGCGGAACGGGCTCTGGAACCGCTGGGCCGGTTTGTTTCGTTCTCTCGCCACATCGCGCCGATACTGGTTCGGCGTTGTACGGCGTGTCACAACACTCGAACTGCCGAAGGAGGGCTAAATCTGAATTCTTATGCGAGTCTGCTGAAAGGAGGAGAGTCCGGAGTATCACTGACTGCTCACCATGCTGACGATTCTCTGTTATTCAGCATGGTTCAGGATGGCTCGATGCCCCAAGATGCCGATCCGCTGACTTCGGAGGAAATCGACAGAATTCGTCGATGGATTGATGTGGGTGCACCTCTGGATGCCGTTGCATCAGCGGATGCGGACCTGTTTGATCTCATTCCGGAAATGCCTCAACCCGGTCCGCCGGATACATACCGGATTCCCATTCCTGTTCTAGCAGCGGCGTTTTCTCCGGATGGATCGCTGCTGGCGACATCCGGATACCACGAAATTCTGTTGTGGAGCACTAATGGCGAACTGATTCGACGAATCACCAATGTTGCTCAGCGGGTGAATGATCTGGCATTCACTGCAGATGGTGCGACTCTCATTGCGGCAGCCGGAACGCCGGGCCAGCTTGGAGAATTGAAACTGTTTCGAGTGGCTGATGGGACCCACCTGGGGACACCGGTACGCACAACGGACAGTGTTTATACGGTTTCCCTCAGTCCTGACGGATCACGGCTGGCTGCCGGTGGCGCTGATCGAAAGGTTACGATTATCGACATAGAGACTCAAGAGGTTCTGCACACGATCGAAGACCATGCCGACTCGGTGATGGATGTGGCCTGGTCACCCCGGAGTGACCGGGTCGTTTCTGCCAGTTATGACAAGTCTTGCCGGGTGTTCGATGCAGCAAGCGGACAGGTTCTGAAGACTTTTACCAGTCACGGACAGCCAGTGTATACCGTATCATTCCTGCCGGACGGTGAGTCGCTCGTCAGCGGTGGCGGTGACAGGAAGCTGCGGGTGTGGCCGGTGGTTGATGAGAAGCAACTTCGGGAGATCACAGGATTTGGTGATCCTGTTTTTCGAGTTGTAGTCACGGCAGATGGACGCGTGTACTCAGCAGGTGCCGACAGTCAGATTCGTGAGCATCAGTTGTCAGACGGCGAACTTGTGCGAACGATGACCGGCCATACAGACTGGGTGTACGCACTCGCATTCGACGCTCAGGGCAACCGGCTGGCAACAGGTTGCTACGACGGAGAAGTCCGGTTGTGGAACTCGTCTGACGGTACGGTGTCCCGTTCATTCGTTGCTGTTCCTCAGCAGAACATCACCGACGTGACGGTTTCAGAGCGTTAGTTCTCTTTTTCTCGTGTTCCGGGGTCTGTTCTGCCTGACCAGTCGGCGCTGACCGGTTGTACTACCAGCGAGACGGGCGGGCACGTTATGCGGTCTGCGGGAGTATGCCGATTGACGGCGACCTGTTCGAATGTGTCGTCAGAAAGAAACCGAGGAACAGGTTGATCGCTCAGACCGCAGCGGATTCTGTCTGTGTAAAACGCCTGCGGACGAGCTGACGATTGAATCGGTCGAACCGACACAATACAAACACTGAGATGACACAACAGCCCCTCTTTCTGGATTCCGACCGATGTCGCGACCGTCAGCAGCGTATCTGCTCGCAATTTGCTGAATTGGGAATTGATCGGGCTGTCTTCGTGTCTCCTGAGAACGTGCAGTACCTGACGGGGTTTCGATCGCATCAGTTACTGCGTTCGGTCGTGTGTCTCGATTTCGACGGTACGTGTACGCTGGTTGCTCCAAATTCTGAACCTGAAGCAATTGCGGCTGATACGGTTCTGATATATGAGGCGCAGTGGCACGCCACGTTACGGCAGGAGCAGATGGAAGTTGCTGCCCGACTGCTGGTCGATTCTGTTGGGGGCAGCAGTGAGCGACTTGGCCTTGAGTTTTCGGAGCGCAGTCCGCATTTGATTCGCGCATTTGATGTCACAGATGCTTCTCTGAAACAGCTTACTGATATCGATCCTGCGCTTTGGCGACAGCGTCGTCACAAGGACCCGGACGAGCTGGTGATGATTCGCCGGGCTATTGACTGCACGTCAGCCATGTATGACAGAGCGAGGGAAATCATCGTTCCGGGGATCAGCGAACTCCGGGTATTCAGTGAACTCCACGCTGCCGCGGTTGACGTCGCCGGTGAACCACTGCTGGCTCTTGGAAATGACTATCAATGTAACTCCCCCGGAGGTCCTCCGCGTGACCGTCCTGCTCAGGACGGTGAACTCTTTATACTTGACCTCGGGCCCTGTTACCGCGGCTATTATGCTGACAACTGTCGGACGATTGCGGTATCCGGTGAGCCGACTGACTTGCAACACGAAGCATGGCAGGTGATTGTCGATGTGCTGGATATGGTTGAACGTTCTGTGCGGCCAGGGATTTCCTGTCGGGATTTGTTCAATCAGGCCAAAACAATGCTTGATGAGTATCGTCCGGATGCCTTTATCCACCATCTGGGGCATGGCTTCGGTCTGTATCCTCATACGGCTCCCCATCTCAACCCGCACTGGGATGACGTATTCGAAGAAGGAGATACCTTCACTGCAGAACCGGGGCTGTATACAGAGGAACTGCAGGCCGGAATTCGACTGGAGCAAAATTACATCGTCACCAGTGACGGCGTCGAACGACTGACAAACTTCTCCCTGGAGATGTAAAGTCAATCGTCCTTTCCGATCTGGTATTCACCTGGGGCACCGTGTTACGAATTCTGAAGCTCTTCCAGCTCTTCCCAGCGGTCACAGGCGGTTTCCAGTTGTTTGGTGAGCGATTGTAGTGACGCTGTTGCTTCGGCAATCACCGAAGAGTCCTGTCGGTAGAATTCCGGATCTGCCATCTGTTCGTGCAGTTGTGACTGTTGATCTTCCAATGCTGTGATTTGATCCGGAAGATCGTCCAGTTCTCGCTGTTCTTTGTAACTGAGTTTTGTTTTTTTTGGTGAATCGCGAGACGTTTGTTCACTGGGAATCTCTGCTTTTTCTGCCGGTTCAGAAACAGATTCAGGTCGCTGCCGAAGATAATCGTCGTAGCCTCCATCGTATTCCCGCACGACACCATCCGGTTCGAACGCGATGGTGCTGGTCACGACATTGTTAAGAAACGCGCGATCGTGACTGATCAGCAGTACTGTCCCGGCATACTGACTGACAAGTTCTTCCAGTAACTCCAGTGTTTCTGCATCCAGGTCATTAGTGGGTTCGTCAAGCACCATGACATTGGACGGTTGCCTGAACAATTTTGCCAGCATCAGCCGATTTTGTTCTCCACCGGAAAGATACCGCGCGGGACGGCGTGCTCGTTCCGGTGTGAACAAAAAATCCTGCAGGTAACCGTAGATATGTCTGCTCCGGCCGTTGATCAGCAGTGTGTCCTGTCCTTCGCCAACGTTTTCGACGACGGTTTTGGTTTCATCGATTGATTCCCGCAGCTGATCGAAGTAGATGATCTGCAGATTGGTGCCGGTACGGACGGATCCGGAACACGGTGTCAATTCGCCAAGCAGGATTTTAATGAGTGTGGTTTTCCCGGCTCCGTTCGGCCCGATAATCCCCACCCGGTCCCCGCGTGAGACCGATGTCGAGAAACCAGTGACGACGGGATGTCCTTGCCAGGCAAATGTGATCTGCTTCGCTTCCAGAACCAGTTGGCCGGACCGCTCAGCATCGGCCGCTTGCATACGGACTTTGCCGATTCGAATACGGCGCTGACTGTGTTCTTCCCTCATTTTTTTTAATGCACGCACGCGGCCCTCGTTGCGCGTGCGGCGTGCTTTGATTCCTTTCCGGATCCATACTTCTTCTTCGGCCAGTCTGCGGTCGAAGGCTGCATTCTGTTTGGTTTCGGCGTCCAGAAATTCCTGACGACGCAGCAGAAATGTGTTGTAGTCGCAGGTCCAGTCGAACAGTCCTGCTCGGTCAATTTCCATGATTCGAACGGCCAGCCGCTGCAGAAACACACGATCGTGAGTCACAAAGATGATTGCTCCGGAATAACCGCTGAGAAAACGTTCCAGCCAGGCGATCGAGTCGACGTCCAGATGGTTCGTCGGTTCGTCGAGCAGGAGAATATCGGGGTCGGAGACCAGTGTCTGAGCCAGCAACACCCGTCGTTTCATACCGGAACTGAGAGACGCAAACGGTGCTTCTGCCTGTAGGTCGAGACGAGACAACACACGGTCCACCTTCTGCTGGTGTTCCCAGTCAGGCAGATCCTGGACCGATGCGTTGATGTTGAGCCCCTGTCGAACAATACCGGCCACGTCCAGATGACTTTCATCAGGAACTTCCTGAATGAGTCTGCCGATGGTGACCGTCTCGTCCATGACGATACTGCCGTCATCCGGACTGAACTCACCGCAAAGCAGCTTAAGCAGTGTGGACTTGCCGGTCCCATTCCGACCGACAAGACCGATGCGTTCCCCCGATTCCACCGTAAAGTTGATCTGATCGAACAGCAGTGGTCCACCGTGAGTGAACGAAAGATTGCGGACATAAAGAAGGGACATGTGATGTCGCAGCTGAACGCTGATATGTTGTACCGGTCAGGAACGCCCAACTATCGCAGATCATACTGCAGATGTCATGCTGTTTGTACGAATGCCTTCCGGATTCACTGTCGTGCCGTAGTGCCGAACGACATTAGCGCCTGTCGGGGGTTGCGTGATGCCTTTTTGAGGCCTGCCGGTGTTGAGTCCGCCTGGTCGTGCATCATCGTTTTCGGGAACCGGGGATGCACAGGTTTACGTTGCCTCAAGAATTCGGAGTTCTGACGATTCGATGAAATCCTGGACTTTCGGGCGATACGCTTCCATATGGGGAGCAACAAGGTGTGCCTTCAGCGAAGGCAGTGACGTCCATTTTTCGACGATGGTGACACGGTCTTCATCCGTATTCTGATTTCCTAATCCGGCTGGAGTGTCGATGGTCGGTCCATAATCGATGCAGCCGTCTTCCCTGAGAACTTCCGGAACTATGGCCCGGAATTCCTTCAGAAAGTTTTCGCGTTGGCCAGGTTTGCACACAATGGTTACGATCACGATCATCATCGGTAAAATGTCTTTTTTAAAGGGATGGTTGCGGAAGACACTGTGTGTCGCAGCATATCGCCGGTCGTTTGGTAATCCGAGTCTGAAGACTCAAACAAAGAATTTCAGTATGGGTCCAACAGTGCCCGTTGTGCGTTCAGCCCGGACAGACCGTAAGCAGGCACCGGTGGTTCCTGTGTTGTGAGTCCACCGGACCACTGAACCGGATTCCAGGGGTGTGTTGGAGAATCAGCATGAATCGATTAACCGGGACGTCCTTTCCACGATGGTTGGGCCTGGGTTTGATCATCATGTTCTGCATTCATAATGGTGGATGTGGTCGTACTCCGGACCCCGCTCACGGATTTTTCGGTATCATTCTTGTTGATCCTGCTGTGAAACCGTTGGTGATCGAGGGATTTGTTTCCGATAGTCCTGCTGCGAACACCGGGCTTCAGCCCGGTGACATCCTGCTTCGTGTTGATCGTTGCCGTGATCCAACGAATGATCAGTTGCTTTCTGTGTTGGAGCAGTATGTACCCGGCGACAGCGTCGGAATCCGCGTTGCACGAGCCAATGAAGAGTTGGAGTTTCGAGTGGAACTGGTGAGTTCCGTATTCATTGAACGGGCGATGTCTCAATGATCGGCGTTGGGAGAACAGCTTTGAATGGGAACCTTTGTGATGGCGATGTGTTGTTGATTCACGGCCTGCACCCGACCTCTGACATGCATTAGATCGAAGCCGGATCGACAGGGAACAGCTTCAGGTTCCACAGAACGTAGCCTGAACCACTTCGTCCGGCATGGGGGCGGCTTCGTAGTCTGCCCGTTCCGGCTGTTGAGTGAATGGGTGCTGCAGGATTTCGTTGAGTCGATGGAAGGGGGTGAAATTGCCCTGATTTCCCGCCTGAATCGCTTCTTCAATGCGATGGTTGCGCGGAATGAACACCGGGTTTGTTTGCCGCATTAAGTCCGTTGCGCGACTTTGATCCACACTCTGCATCCGGACACGCCAGTCACGCAGCCAGTTCGTAATTGCTGCGGGTTCACTGAACAGAGTGATGACGACTTCATCGTTGTTGTTTTCGAGTGCGTCGGGAAGATGACGAAATACCAGTGTGAAGTCGGCCTCACCATCGGCCATTGCCGTCAGCAGTGTTTGTGCGAGATTCCAGTCAAAATCTCTATCACCGGATTCCAGTCCAATTTTTGAAGTGAAGCGTCGCTGCAGGGAGTTGCTGTGGTGATCAGGAAATGATTCGAGCACTGACTGTGCCGCGGCAATGGCCTGCTGACGATCTTCATCGATAAGAGGCAGCAGAGTTTCTGCAAACCGGCTCAGGTTCCAAAGGCCGATCGGGGCCTGATTTGCATACGCGTAGCGGCCTTGGTGATCGATTGAACTGAATTTCTTTTGCGGGTGATAGCTATCCAGAAATGCACACGGACCGTAGTCGATTGTCTCTCCGGAGACTGACATGTTGTCGGTATTCATGACGCCGTGGATAAATCCAAGCTGCATCCAGTGAGCGATCAGATCTGCCTGGCGTTTGATCACGCTTTCCAGCAGGGCAAGATAAGGACACTCAGCCTGTTTGACGTCAGGATAGTGACGCGCAATCACGTAGTCAGCAAGGATTTTCAGATTGTCGTCGTCCTGCCGGGCGGCGAACCACTGAAACGTACCGATGCGAATGTGTGACTGCGCAATTCGAGTGAAGACACCACCGGGCATCATCCCTTCGCGGACGACCTGATCGCCACTGGCCACTGCGGCCAGTGCTCTCGTCGTTGGTACACCGAGAGCGGCCATGGCTTCGGAAACGATGTATTCTCGCAGGACCGGCCCCAGTGCCGATCGACCGTCGCCTCGGCGCGAGAACGCTGTGGGGCCGGAGCCTTTTAACTGAACGTCGCGGCGGACTCCGTTGTTGTCAATGACTTCACCAAGCAGAATCGCCCGCCCGTCACCGAGTTGAGGTGAGAAGCCGCCGAACTGGTGCCCGGAATATGCCATTGCCAGTGGATCAGCACCATCTGCTTGCAGGTTCCCTGCAAGGATGTCCAGACCTTTGACTGAATCAAGCCGGTCGACATCGATGCCAAGATCGACTGCCAGATTGTGATTCAGCCGGATCATTTCCGGCGCACTGACCGGAGTCGGTTCATTTCGCCGGAAGAATGCGTCCGGCAGACGGGCGTAGGTATTGTCGAAACGGAACGGCATGGATACTGATTATGAGGGCGGAACGACGGATGAAACACGAGATAACAGGGATGCTTCTGTGAGACAACACGGGTAGGGTGGAATGTCACTGATCGTTGCTTGTTTGTACCGGCTCCGGCAATCATAATCTGCCTGCACGGCACCCTTTGAGAATTTTTCCTGCCTGGCATATTAACATTCACCGGACCATCGACGCGAATCCAGAAATGAATTGTAAAAATTATCGTTCGGCACCATTGTGTCTGGCTCTCCTGGTCACTGTTTGCATTGTTGCGAACATGTCGCCACGTTTACTGGCACAGGAATCAAATTCCACACCGTCAGATTCAGTCCGGAAGGAAGACGAACAGAAGGCAACCGTTGAGCGGGTCATCGGTGTCAATGAGGCAACTCCGGTTGATCTCATTAACGTGGCCAAAGGATTTCAGGTTGAGTTACTCTACTCAGTCCCGAAGACTGAACAGGGGTCGTGGGTCAATCTTTGCACCGACGACAAGGGACGAATTCTGGTCAGTAATCAGTTCGGTGGGTTGTATCGTATTACTCCACCTCCGCCAGGACAGCCGGTTGATTTTTCTGCCGTCGAATCAGTTCCGGCCGAGATTCGGGCCGTCAACGGTATGGTCTGGGCATTCGGTGCGCTGTATGTCGCTGTCAATGACTATGAGAAGGAATTTCCATCCGGGCTGTACCGTATTACCGACAGTGACGGCGATGACCATCTGGACAGGGTCGAGTTGCTGCGCGAGCTCTTGCCAGGACTTGACCACGGTGTGCACGCGGTGATGCCGACGCCGGATGGCAAAGCTTTGTTTCTGGTTACCGGGAACAATGTTCGACCACCGGAACTGGCTGAAAGTTCTCCGGTCCGTCGTGTTTGGGGGGAAGATCATCTGCTTCCGAGTATGCCGGATGGACGAGGTCATAATCGAGGGGTGCTGGCACCGGGTGGTATCATCTATCGTGTTTCTCCGGACGGAACGACCTTTGAAGCTTATGCTTCCGGGTTTCGCAACGTTTTCGACGCAGCGATCAATCAGGATGGTGAGTTGTTCACGTTCGATGCGGATATGGAGTACGACTTCAATACGCCCTGGTATCGTCCGACTCGGATCTGTCATGTTGTTAGCGGTGCGGAATTCGGCTGGAGAAACGGCGCGGGGAAACGGCTGCCGTTCTATCCGGACAATCTGCCGAGTGTCCTGGATATCGGACCAGGCTCACCGACGGGAATGACCTTTGGTTACGGTGCTGAATTTCCGGCGAAGTATCAACAGGCATTGTTCGCCCTCGACTGGAGCTGGGGAAAACTTTACGCCGTGCATCTGAAGCCACAAGGTTCGTCGTATACCGCATCACGGGAAGAGTTCCTCACGGGAGCACCGTTACCAATCACCGACGCCATTATTCATCCGCTGGATGGAGCTATGTATTTTACGATTGGCGGCCGACGTGTTCAGTCCGGACTCTACCGAGTGACATACGTTGGTGAAGAATCGACAGATCCGGTCGACATCATTTCAGTGCCCAGTGAAATGAGGGATACACGCCATGCTCTGGAAGTCTATCATGGCAGGCAGGACCCGCACGCGATCGATTTTGCCTGGCCTTACCTTTCTCATAGTGACCGCTTCATTCGATTTGCTGCGCGAACTGCCGTTGAGCATCAACCGGTGGGGACTTGGGTCGAAAAGGCATTCACTGAACCTGATCCGGCGAAACAGGTTGTTGCGCTGCTGGCGCTGGCTCGCGTCACCGGTGTCTGTCCGCAACATCGAACGGATCAGACACCTGAAGTCGACATTGCGATGCGGGACAGGTTGCTGGAAGCGATTGCGGCGATCGATGCGTCCAGCCTAAAACTGACGTATCAGCTGACCCTGCTGCGGACGACGCAGATTGTTCTCAACCGGTTTGGGCAACCGGATGAACGCATGATTCAGTCGTTGATTGACAGTTTCGATCCTTTGTTTCCGGCCGATTCCCCGGAGTTGAACTGGTTTCTGTGCGAGACGCTGGCGTGGCTTCAGGCACCAATGACTGCAGCAAAGGCCATTGCGCTGATTCATGCGGCACCGAACCAGGAAGAGCAGGTGCAGTATGCGCGATCGATCCGAATGCTGAAATCCGGATGGACTCCGGAACTGCACACCGCCTACTTTGAGTGGTTCCTCAAGGCGGCCAATTATCGGGGAGGTGCCAGTTTCGAACAGTTTATTCAGTTCATTCGTGATGACGCAGTCGCTTCACTTACGGATGAAGAAAAAGAGTCGCTGGCAGACATTCTGGCCAGGGAGTCGGTGAAGAAGTCAGTCCTTGAAAACCTGGGAGAAGTCTTTGCCGGACGGTCCGAAACGAAGTGGACACTCGATGAATTATCAGCGGCAGCTCGCACGGATCTCAAACAGCGGGATTATGACAACGGGCGTCGCATGTTCGCAGCGGCCGGGTGTTACGCGTGCCATCGGTTTAATAATCAGGGGGGGAATACCGGTCCCGACCTGACGTCTGCCGGTCGTCGATACTCTCCCCGTGACCTGCTGGATCAGGTCATTAATCCAAGCCGTGTAATCAACGAGCAATTTTCCGCGGTGACAGTCGTGACCGAATCCGGACAAACGCACACGGGTGTCGTTGTCAATCTTTTCGGCGATTCAATCATGATCAACACGGACCTGACTGATCCCTACAAGCAGATCAGTATCGATCGCAAACAGATTGAGGAACTGGTCGTTTCGAAAATATCGCCAATGCCGGTCGGACTCTTCAATCGAATGACTAAAGATGAGATTCTTGATTTGAGCGCCTACCTCATCAGTGGTGGAAATTCTCAGCACGAATTATTTCGTAAATGATGAGCCGAGTGTGGTGCGCAGATCCGCGGGCTGCAGCTGATACGTTTTTTTAATAAGTCCGGCTTCTGGCCGGCATGGAATACAAAGTACCCGCGGATTTTCAAATCCTGTACCTTCACAAACAGGTTCCGTCACGCACCCGCAGGGTGACCGTCGAGTTAACAGCTCGTGATGGGTGTTGTGTCTGATCCTGTCTTGTCCGGTTCGCGACGCGGCAAGACTTCTCCGCTCCGGATGTTGATCGGCTCCCGATATTTCTGTTGATATGCCGCGGCTGTGATTGTGAAATAGCAGATCCGGCATTAAGGCCGTGGTATTCAGTTATCCCGAGGTCGACGTCTACTGAGTGACTCGGGGGAATCAGTTACCCCGAATCTGCAGAACTATTCGGTACACATGAAAGTCAAGAGCCCCGACGACGCCCTGGAAGATCTCCAGGAAACACCAGCCGGAGAAATTCCGCGAGGTGCCGTCTTCCGCCTATTTGGAACAGCCGGACGTGGAGGCGAGTACAATGGCCATATCATATTCAGCTGCGTGATACTGGGACTGACGGCTTTCGGAGTTCTTAGCATTCAGACGCTGTGCTGGGTCCTGGCTTGTCTGATCGCCACATTTCTTCTCGATGATCGATCGCTGCATCGTAAGGTTTCTTTTCGCGCAATTCCCGGACAGTTATTCCTGTATCTTCAGCTTCTGTTGAATGCGATTCAGGTCGCGTTGCCTCAGTACACATATACGTTTGTGATTTATCTGGGAATTTACCCTCTGCGGGAAAAGTTCAATCTGCCGGTCAGCAGTTTTGTCATGTTGTACGGCTTCTATATGGTAATTCGAATCGGATATCTGCTCCTGTTTACCTGGGCGTTAACGATTGGTTCGAATCGGATCAGCCTGCGAGTTTTTCAGGAACGGCGTGCGAATCTTCGAAACAATCGTGTGGCGCTAAGACACGTGTGGTGGACGTATTTTCTTGGCAACACCGGACTGTTCGTTAAGTGCGCTGTGCAGGTGATGACCATTGCCGGATTCGAATCGCTTAGAAAATGGATTGGTTTTGATGTCACCACACATCCGCTGACGGCGTCTCACCAGACCATGATCACCGTAACCGGAATTATACTGGTCATCGTGGGGCTTGGATTGTCTGCCCGTTTATCTTCCAGCGTCTACTACCGGACACATCGTACGTTCCATGTCTGCAAACCGCTGTTCGACAGTGTTCATGCGATTCACCATCGTGGAATTTTGCCGACGCCGTTGGATTCAGGAACGATTTCCCCACTGGAGTACATCATAACGGATATGGCCAGACCGGCAGTGATGCTGATTCCCAACTGGTTGTTTGTTCTGAGTGAGATCGGGCTTGCTTTCGGAGCCCACCTTCCCTCGCATACCACAGGAACTCTGCAGAAGTTTGGTCAGCACCATCTGGCTCATCACAAATATGTCGTCTATAACTTCGGGCTGTTTCCATCGGACGACGAACGGTGGGGGACCCGGTTCGTTCCCGAAGAACCTGACGCGACTGCTGCCGAAGACGCCGGTGTCCGGGAGCAGATGGTCTGCAAGACAGGCCTGGGATGATTTTCTGTAAAACCTTGTTTCGAGTTCTTCGGACTTAGTCCTGACCGGAGACCGAACCGGTTCAGGGACAATGTCAGTGTCCTGTCGTCGTGCCGTTACAGATTTATGGTGCCGGACAGCAGGCGGGCGATGGTGACTTCAGGTGATCAACCGCCGGTTGTTGACTTCAATTCTCAGAAAAACGTTAATCTCAGCCAGTTTCCCGACGGGGACGCCCTGGAACGTATGAAACTGGTCTGGATTTCAGCAGATCGGACCGACAGCGGGGAAGGCCCCTTCCCCGGGGACAGAAGGCACTCCTGGTTGATCACCTGTCACCCAGGGCAGACACAGGATCTGCGAACGCGGCAGCGACAACCATCGGACCTCGCGGGAAAGATCGATATGGTTACCATGGGTCCGCAGTTACTCTGTCGTTCGGACCGTTGCCGTTTGACCTTTCGTGAACGGATACCAAGAATCCGGGGTAACGCATCCGCTACTGTCTGGTCAAACGAAAGTTCAAGATGACCCAACTCGAAATACCTGCATCAGATAAACAGCACACAAATGCCATGAATAATCAACAGCTTTATGAACGTGCCCGCCAACTGATCCCCGGTGGTACACAACTGCTGAGTAAACGACCTGAGATGTTTGCCCCGGATGTGTGGCCGGCGTACTACCGGGAAGCGAAGGGCTGCGAAATTGTGGATCTGGACGGTCGGCGGTTTGTCGACATGTCGACGAACTGCGTGGGAGCCTGTCTGCTGGGTTATGCCAATGAACACGTGAATCAGGCCGTTCAGCAGCGGGTTCAGTCCGGGTCCATGTGCACTCTCAACAGTCCCGATGAAGTGGAACTGGCGGAGCTGTTGGTTGAACTGCATCCGTGGGCCGACATGGTGCGTTACGCCCGTGCCGGTGGTGAAGCGCTGTCCATCGCGGTGCGAATTGCTCGTGCCGCGACTCGCCGTGATCAAATTGCATTTTGTGGCTATCACGGCTGGTCGGACTGGTATCTGGCGGCCAACCTGTCGGGTGAAGTCCTGGGGGAACATCTTCTGGCGGGACTCGATCCGGCAGGAGTGCCGCGGGGCCTGGACGGCACTGTCTTTCCCTTTCAGTACGGTGACCTCGATGCCCTGCGGGAAATTGTCCGCAACAATACTCCGGCGGCGATTGTTATGGAACCGTTGAGACAGCGATATCCCGAACCAGGATTTCTGGAAGGAGTTCGGCAACTGGCAGATGAGTCAGGCACAGTTCTGGTGATTGACGAAGTCAGCAGCGGCTGGAAATTTCATTGTGGTGGCGCTCACATGAAACTTGGCATCGAGCCGGATATGGCTGTGTTTGCGAAGACGATCAGCAATGGATATCCGATGAGCGCTGTGATTGGTCGAAGTCATGTGATGGACGCTGCCCAGACTTCATTTATCTCCAGCACCTACTGGACCGACGGGATCGGACCGGCGGCGGCGATTGCCACGATTCGGCAGATGCAGCAGAATGATGTCCCTGCTCATCTGGAATCGATGGGGGCCCGTGCCATGAAAAAATGGACGGAACTGGGGCAGCAGTACGACGTTCCGGCGCAGGCGGCTTCACTTCCGGCGATGTCCGCCCTGAAATTTGATCATCCTCAGCAACTGATGATGCACACACTGTTTACCAGTCGCATGCTGGATCGCGGCTACCTGGCAGGAAGCGGTTTCTTTCCGACGCTTGCTCACACTGAACAGCATGTGGACGGCTTTATCGACGCCGCAGGCGAAGTCTTCACAGAAATCCGGGACGCGATCGCGAACGATGATCTTGAGTCACGATTGAAGACGCCGGTGAGGCAAACCGGATTTCAGAGGTTGACTTGAATCCAGATTTACCATGCGGTCCAGCCCCCATCGACGGTCAGATTCTGACCGGTGACGTAAGTGGAGGCGTCACTTGACAGAAACACAATCGCCCCTTTGAGTTCCCAGGGGAGGCCCATGCGTTTCATGGGCAGTCGTTCACTCAGACGTTCCACCATTTCGATCGGCGGGCCGTCGGGATTTGGGAACGGTCCGGGACTCAAGCAATTAACTCGAACGTTGTCATCGGCCCAGTAAGCTGCCAGATGCCTTGTCATATGAATTGTGCCGCCCTTGAGTGCGTGATACGCCACGGGACTGGCCGCACAGATATCCCGGTAAGTATCCGGATAAGATGCGACCTGTCCGTACATGGACCCGATATTTGTGACGTTTCCAGGCGCTGATCGACCGACGACATGGTCTCGCAAATGTCGTGCGAGTTCAAAATAACCCGCGTTATTGATCTGATGTTGTGCGAACTCTTCAAACGTCACACTGGTGAGATCACCACCTGACGGAGCGGCAAGCCCGTTATTGACAACGATATCGACGGCCCCAGCTACTGCGATGGCCTCTTGAAAACCATTCCGAATGGATGTGGCATCCGTCTGGTCCAGTGAAACTCCGTGATGCCTGGCTTCGCCCACAATCGGCAGCGTTTCGGCTGCCTCCTGCGCCCGTGCGGCATCACGGCTGGAAATGACGACCGAAGCTCCCACTTCGGCCAGTGCTTGAGAAAATGCGGTGCCGAGGTACCCGGTTCCTCCGGTAATGAGCGCCGTTTTTCCGGACAGGTCAAACAGTTCAGAAACTGTGCGTTGGTTCATCGTTGATACCGAGTTACGGGGTGAGAGGTCTGACAGACTAACGGACGATGGGGATCAGCTGTTCCAACTGCCCGTTTCTGAATGCATGGAAGTGAGTATGAAAGATATTGGTCAGGTCACCGTAGCCTGGAATCAGTTCCAGCTGCTGACCGATTTCCAGATCAGGGCCGTCGGGTGTACGTGCGAGCGCACCGTGTTCAGCTGAAAGCCAGTCAACCGTCAGGTCCGGGCGATCCCGAGCGAACGGACGATGAACAGACAGGTTCATGGTTTTGTGTCCGGCATCGATGATCGCGCGTTCGGGTGTGGGAAGACTGACCACTGTCGTCTGCACGGATAAGGCATACTGCAGTTCTGTAATCCGGCAGGCGTGGCGATAAAAGGCATCCATGAAGATTGCTCCACCGGCCTGAATCTCTGTGATGCCCGGCTGTTTCACTGTAAACGGATACGACCCCGTACCGCCGCATGACACAATCGGACACGGCAACCCACTGTTTTTAAACTGTTTTTTTAACTCCACGACACTGCCCAGGGCGCTTCGGATTGCTGATTCTTTCTCTGCCGGATCTTCAATCGTAAGCAGGTGTCCTTCGTAGGCCATCAGACCTGTCAGTTGCAGTCCCGGGAGTTCATTGACCTGACTTCCCAGTCTGATCGCGGACGGGCCGGCGGCGATACCCACACGGTTGAGACCAATTTCCAGTTCGATCAGCACCCGTACTGAAGCACCAGCCTCACTCATCGCCTGCGATATTGCAGTTGCCTGATCGATGTTGTCCAGGCAAATCATTATGTCGGCCTGTTGCGCCACCTGTACCAGTCGTTTCACCTTGGCGTTTCCGGCAATCATATTTGCGATCAGGATGTCAGAGACTCCCGCGTCTGCCATGACTTCTGCTTCGCGCACGGTAGCGCAGGTGATGCCACCGGCACCGGCGTTCAGCAGCCATTGAGCAATGACCGGTGATTTATGACATTTTGCGTGAGGCCGCCACAGGATGCCGGACTCCCGACACACAGCAACCATCGATCGCACATTGGCTTCGAAGCGATCCAGGTCCAGACACAGATAGGGTGTGCTGATTTCAGTTTTTGAACAGCCGGGCGGTGGAAGATGATCGTTCATAGATATTGATCAGTTTGTTGAGTGGAACACCGGACTCTCAGACTATTACGGCCAGGCAGGTACCCAAACGGTGAGCCCCGTCCGTTCGATATTAGACTGACCTTCGCGGTGACTGTTTCAAGTTGTTCAATTAATAGGTGCAGGTAGTCAGAGTTGCCCGAACAGGATGTTCGGTTGCTCAAACGAGTCCGATGCGGGATCCGCAAAGTGTGACTCGCACTTAACAACCGAGTTTGATTTGTGCATGCGATGACGGCGATTTCCGGTCCGTGAATCGCGTTTGTTCATTCAGATCCTGCCTTCGGCTTTCAGTTCGCCGGATAGTTTTTCGTGGTATTGCGATTTTGCCGCGGTATCGGTTTGCGCTCGCGAGGAATAATAAACAAAACCCAGAGCACGACGCGATCGAGTGGAGTGATTGGCTCCGGTTCGGTGAATGGTCATTGCGTCATGAATCACCAGATCTCCGGCCGACGCACACGCTGGAACTTCATTTGCCCGGTCTTCCTCGGAGCCGTAGTCAACGACACCCTGACTGAAGCCCAGCACCTGTGTCCGGCCATGGTTGCGCATGCCCCGCTGATGCGAGCCGGCGACATAATGCATGCAGCCGTTTTCCTCGTCGACATCATCCAGAGCCACCCAAAGTGTCAGGGCTTCGCATGGATCCAAATGAAAATAGAAACCATCCTGATGAGGTGGTGTGGGGTCGCCGATTTCAGCCAGCTTGTTGAAGTACGATACGTCCTGAGGCACGACGCTGCAGCCAATGAGGTGTTCCGCGATTTGTGGCAGGGGACCGATGGTCAACTGATCATGGAACCAGGGATCGTGTAAACCCATACGAGGCAGTTGGCGAATTTGATGCTGAACAGATTTGTTCTCGTAAAAAACGTCCATCGCCGGCAGATCAGGTACGATATCCGAGATGTATCGATCCAGGTTGTCACGCAGCAACTGTACCTGCTGTTTCTGGCAGAACTGTTTCACCACGACGAATCCTTGAGTGTCGTAGCTCGCACGAATTTTCTTGCGATCATCGGGCCAGTGCATGTGCGGATCCTGATAAGAAACTGACTGCTGGTTGAGCCACGCTTGTACGCGACCGGTCGTTCAGAATCAACTACATGCGTGGTCTGAGTTCTCTCGACATCCACGGTCCGCAGTAAATTCACTGATGGGTACGGCCAGGGACTTCGAGTTGTTGTTATCGCTGAATACGGTCCTTTGCTGAATGATCACCAGGATCGAATTGTCAGTAGTGATGTCCGTCACGGCAGCTGTTGCGGTGGCTTTGGAAATACGGATCAACTGTACGACAGTACGCCTGTTTGAATTTACACAATCACCGAAACGAAAGGACCGCACCGTTCGAATCGGTCTGCGGGGATACGCCCAAATTGTCTGATTGGTCGGGCAACTTGTGTCTGGACGTAGACATCCCGTTCGGTCATTCTGTGGGGATGAAATTCACCTGCAGTTCCTCGTTTACTAAAAGGGAATTGCTTTTATGCCGACTTCGATCTGATCTGTCTGGAGCGAAAACTCATGATGGAAGCCTCCTTGATACGCCGACGAGTTCTTGAGGTATCGATAACCGTTGCACTGCTGCTGATACAACAAATCAGCATCTCAGCGGACGAGGAGAGTATCTCTGTGACAACTCACACATACAAGACTGTTGGTGATCTGGAAATCAAAGCTGACGTACATCGAGCCGACGACGATCGGTTGCGTCCGGTGGTTGTCTGGATTCATGGTGGCGCATTGATCATGGGGCACCGTGAGGGATTCAACACCCGTGTACGGACGGCAATGCTGGAGTCAGGGTATTGTCTTGTGTCAATTGATTACCGACTGGCTCCGGAAACACAACTGCCGGAGATCATTGAGGATATCGAAGACGCATTCACTTGGATTCATAAGCAGGGGCCGAAGTTGTTTCATGCAGATACAAGCCGGATTGCTGTGATGGGTGGTTCGGCCGGGGGATATCTGACACTGATGACCGGTTACAGGGTCAGTCCCCGTCCCACAGTCCTTGTGCCTTTCTGGGGCTACGGTGACCTTATCGGTGACTGGTACAGCGAGCCCAGTCCTCACCAGCGCCATCATCGGTCCAAAATGTCGAAGGAAGAAGCATGGCGGCAGGTCGGTGGTCCGGCGATTGCTGATTCACGTGACCGTAAGGGGGACGGAGGCGGTTTCTATCAATACTGCCGCCAGCATGGCTCATGGCCACACGCCGTTTCCGGATGGGATCCGCACACAGAAGGCGCCAAATTCATTCCCTACATGCCTGTCAAAAACGTCACGGCAGACTATCCGCCCACACTGATGATCCATGGAACCCATGACACTGACGTCCCTTATCAGCAATCCGTGATGATGGCGGACGAGTTCCGGAAGTACGGTATTGACCACAAATTAATATCGATTCAAAACGGTGAACACGGACTGGGCGGCGGTGACCCCCAAAAGATCGAAGAGGCCTACGCTGCTGCATTTGCATTTGTAAACAGTCGCCTGGCAGCACAGTCCAGATAACGGTGGTGTTTTCTTCGCAGAAAAGATTCGTGCGACTCTTGTAGCCGTTGGACGGGATGCTGATGATGCAGTACTCGGTTTCATGATGTGCCATGAATCTGTTTCGAACAGCAGGGGGGTAATGATGCGCAGAGTTTTTTCATTGGTGGTGTTCGGCACGCTGTTGGTCGGTTGCGAAACCGAAACAGGAAGTGAGCCAATCAGCGAACTACAGGTCGAATCCGGCAACACAGAGCCTTCAGATGGTCAGGCCGGGGGATTTGCTCTGTCAGCTGACAACACGCAAGTTCTGTTTACCGGAACGAAGAAGTCCGGCGACAGTCGTGCCGGTGGTTTTAAGTTGCTCACGGGGAACATCGCTTTGTCTGAAGACGGCATCAGTGGAATCAATGTTCTGATCGATACGGAATCATTGTTTTCCGAAGCTGACCGTTTAACCGGACATCTGAAAAGTGAAGACTTTTTTAGTGTGTCGGAGTTTCCGGAATTGAAATTTGAATCGACACGAATTGAAGGTGAAGGTGAAGGTGAAGGTGAAGGTGAAGGTGAAGGTGAAGGTGAATTGACCGTGACAGGGGATCTGACCATGCACGGTGAGACGAACCAAATCTCGTTTGCGGCAACGGTCAGTGTGGCCGACGGTAACGTCTCGCTGAAGAGTGAATTTCAGGTAGATCGCACCAGGTTTGGAATGAATTACACCGGACAACCAGACGACCCCATCAATGCCGATGTCGATATAAAAATCATTGTGGGTGCAAATGTTGGTAACACAGGTGAATCAACGCCGCATGACACATAGAGGATTTTTAACCATGAACTGATACGGCATTGCCAGATTGGTTGTTATTCAGCCATCAGGGTGTGCGTATGACTTCTGCCACTGCACAGTTCCCCTCAAAGGCGACGATAAAATGCGTCGTTCCGTCCTGAACAATGACCCCGGTTGTCGAATGGTGACGGTGCTGTGGTCGGTAGTGCAGATCATTAAAATATCAGAATGTCAGATAACCCCGGTGGCTCCTTGGTCATCTCACTGGAACTTCTGTTGAAAGGAAATCCTGTTGGAGTTCGTCCTCAGTCTGTTGCTGCAGACGGCGCTGGTTCCCGTGGTTGTTTCGGTGGTGGTCGTCACCACCATGAACAGGATTCCGCGACTTGTAACCGCCAGTGCAGCGGTGGCTCCTGGAATCGCCTTCTTTGCAGGCTGGGCGATGCAGGAGTGGACAACGCTTCAGCCGGTTCGTTACATCGACTGGTGTCCGTATGTTGCGCTGGCTCTGGGGAGTATTGTCCTGGCCATCGCCGCGGGACTTCCGCAGAAAATGATGTGGCCCCTGGTCGTGGCAACCTGTATTGCGGCTGCATGGCTGCTCGTGCCAAATTTTCCCCGACTCAAACCACCGCGCCCGCAGGCAATTGGTCTGGTCGCTGTGACGAGTATTCTGTTTGTTGCAGCTACCAGACCGATTGCCGGTCGATTCAGCCCGCGATTTTTGACGGCGTGTCTGATGGCCACGGGAACCGCAGCCTCTGTCGTTCTTGCTCAATCGTTCTCGCTGAAGTTTGCACAGCTCATGGGGATTCTGACAGCAGGTCTGGCCGGGAATCTGTTTTACGTAAAGAGAAGTTCCGACAGTTCATTCGTCTGGATGTCTTTGGTTTTTATGCCGATTCTGATCAATCTGATGTTCATTGGTTACGCCGGTTCTCCCTCCCAGGTCCCGATACTCTGTTATGCCATTCTGCCCTGTGCCCCCATCATGATGTGGACTTCCATCTTCTTTCAGCGTGAAGACACACCATCGCCAAAGGAACTGACTGTGGCACTCGTTGCGGTGGGTGTTGTATTGCTCATCGCGGTCTATCCTGCTGTGATGGCGCACCCTCCGTGGGCGTCAGAGTAGGACCGGCGTGATGGCGTGTCGCTGGTGAATCATCGGTTCCAACGACTGGTCGTTGATGCTTAATCGGTTAGCGCAGACACCACCAAATCAGGTGCTTCTAAGGCTCGACTCGCAGAATCCGTCGTCCGTTGAACACACGGCCGTGATGATCGGTGGCCCGGATCTGCAGGGCATGTACTCCGACGGGTAGGTTTGCCGGGAGGCTGAATTGCCAGATATGCGACGACAGTTTCGGTTTTGGAAGTTTGCGCCATGATTCCTTCAACGCAAGTAATTTTGCTTCGCGGTCGTAGACTCGCTGATACTTCGGATCAATCAAACTGACTTTCGTCATACGCTGCCAGTCTCCCGTTCCCACACGCAGCTCGACAACCGACTTAGCCGACCCGTTGAAGACGTTTGCCGTAATCGATTGATTCCCGGAATCTGACTGCCTGATCACCTCCGGTGAGTCAATCTCCATCTGGTAATCAGTTGGGCGACCGGCGGCTCGGAAATCGAGCCGATATTCCGTTCCGTTGAAGGACAGCAGCGAGTAGCCGTTGGGGGCTCCGTCCGACAGCACCGAATGCGGGATCCCTCGTTCATCCGGAGCACCGCTCCACCAGCTGCCACAGACTGTCACATTGATAATGTGGTGGTGGGGCTGCGGGCCTTCCCAGCCGTCGTCACCTGTAATCCACCGGTGCTCGTGAGTGTGTGTGTGTCCGGAGACTGAAATACAAAACGGGCGTTTTTCAATCAGGCGATAGAGACCATGTCGATCATGAGTGTACAGAAGCGGAACATGCATCAGCAGTACGACCATCTGATCCGCAGGGATTTGTGACAGATCTGTCTTGATGTAGCTCAGCTGTTTCTGGCCAATACCACCACGATAACTGCTTTTTCCTGACTCCGGATCATGCAGCCATTCGATGTTGTCCAGCACCAGAAAATGGGTTGGCCCGTAATCAAATGAGTAATAGGACGGACCGTATATCCGTTCAAAAGTTTCGTTGACATGCCGGCGACTCGTGGCGTCCGAATTGATGTCGTGGTTTCCGATGACGTTGTACCAGGGAATGCCCAGCAAGCCGATTGTTTTGTTGAGTGGCTGCATGATATTGAGGTCATCAAATACGATGTCACCCAGAGTGACGCCAAACGAGGCTGTCGTACCAATCAAATCTTCAATCACATCGTGAGCGATCCAGTCAACTTCCTGCTGGTTTCGCGGCTGCGTGTCACCGAACAGTATGGCTTGAAATTCATCCGGTTCGGTCTGAGGTGTCAGCGGAAAATCCACGGATTCCGGGAGCGGACCGGTTGGTGCAACTCCGGAGAATTTGGATGAGGGAGATCCGTGTGGTTTGTGTATGTAGTAAAACTGCGGCAGGTTGTCTTCAGTGTGCGGGGTCCGCCAGCCACGAGGTTTGATGACAAACAAAATCGTGTCTTCATCGACCGACAGGCTGTACTGACCGTCATCGTTGGTGGCAACAATCCGGGTCCCGTTTGACACACGCACGTTGGGCAGCGGACGATCGTCGGCGTCGTATTTTTGGTTGCCGTTCACATCATGATAGACAATCCCGCAAGCCTGCTGGTGTGTGTCGTCTGCTGCGGTCGTCCGAGGGAAACAGAATTCACTCTGCAGACTGAGACAGACCAGCAAAATCGCTATTCGAAGCATGAACCAACCTTTGCAAAAAAAACTCTGACTCAGACATTACTGATACTGAGTGTAAAGTGCTTCCCGCCGAACACAATCCTGCGATGTCCAAACGACCGAATGTTCTTTCAGCCATCAGACGTCTCAGTAGATTCTGACGCAGGTGACGTTTCTCTGACGGTTTGTTCCCTGTCATCAATGTCGTGATTTATAGTTAATTCTTTCGCCTTTCAGGTCTGCGGAAAGTTGCTGTTAAAGAACCTCTCTGAAGACTCCACGATGAGTTGCGACCTGGGGCCGCGGGATCAGCGAGCCTGTTCCTTACCGGCAGCGGCTTAACTGCTCCGACTGACTTCTGTCAGAGGGTGACGTGGGTTAAAACCTGCGGGTGCTGACATCACGTGTCGCACACACTTTTACAGCATGTTGCCTGCATGCCATAATTCCGTTTTACCGACAGGCCACCGTCAGGTGGTGCCGCCTGGGACCTGGAACTAATATCGATCATGCTTACCGACTCCCAAATCGCACAGTATCGTCAGGAAGGATACGTCACGCCTGATTTTCGTCTTCCGGAAGATGTGCTGGCAGAGATCAGACGGGCGCACGACCGTCTGATTGAACAACATCCGGAGTTTTCCGATTATTGCTCGGCTTTGCTGGCCTATGACACCTGGTATCTAACGGTCGCCCGAATGCCTGAAATTCTGGATATGGTGGCTCAGGTCATTGGTGATGACATCGCATTATGGAACAGCAGTTTCTTTGCTAAACCGGCCCGCATTGGTACGAAGACGCCCTGGCACCAGGACGGGGAATACTGGCCGATTGAACCGCTGGCAACATGCACGGTCTGGATTGCCATCGACGCTTCGACCCGGCACAACGGTTGTCTGCGCGTTATTCCGGGTTCGCATCGTGAGCAGCGTCTGGCTCAACACGTTAGCAATGATGCTGACGGGCTTGCCCTGAGTCTGGAACTGAATCAATCCGAATTCAATGAGGATGACGCTGAAGACATTGTTCTGGAACCAGGTCAGGTTTCACTGCACGATGTCTACCTGTATCACGGGTCGGATTCAAACGAGTCCGATAAATCTCGCCGGGGAATGACGCTGCGTTATATGCCGACCACATCAGTTTACGTACACGATCGACCAATCCGGTATGTTGGCGAAGGCCGTCTGGCGATGTCACAACGAACCGTCTATCTCATGCGGGGAATTGATCAGTCCGGACAGAACGACTTTCTGGTTCGCTATTAATTCCCTGTTGGTTTTGAATTCTGAGCAACAGATTTGTGGTCTCTGCAGTCCTTCCTTACGCTTTGAGTTCTGTAACTGGATGAAGAGGCTGTGATGCGGCGCCGGCATGCGATCTGTACGAATGTGAATGTCGATAATTTCTGAACCCTTGACCCTGCGAAGACAGCGAACATGACCGAACCCACGAATACCACCACGGAAGCAATCACCGCATCTACGGAGTGGGGCAATTTGGCCATCAGCGACCAAATCAGGCATCTTGAACTCGAAGGTTATCTCGTAATTCCGGACCTGATTCCGCCGAATCAAATGTCTGAGATCCGCGATGAACTCGATCGTCTTCCCACCATTTCCGTTGATTACAGTGAGAATCAGCGTGGCTGCAATGACGTGCAGTGGACCGATTCTCCGGCCTGCATTGATCTCATAGCGCTGCCCGCTATGGTCAAATTTTTGACAACGCTTCTGGGAGATGAGCTGATTTGCACCAGTTGCGGTTATAGTTTGTCCCAACCTGGTCATCCTGGAATTGCAATCCACACTGATGCGCAACCTTACGGGTCGAAGATCTTTGGTACTCAGGCCAGCAGCCCGTGTCTGGTCCGTGTTCTGTACTATCTTGACGATTTGACTCCGGAACGGTCACCGTTCAAGGTCATTCCACGTTCTCATTTGTCGCTGCACGCGGACGCCAACCCGTATCACCGCTATCTGCGTCACCCGGAAGAAGTGATGGTCACGTGTCGCGCCGGGTCGGCTGTGATCATCAATCAGACGGTCTTTCACGGGAATTATCCGAACGTCAGTGAGTCAGATCGGCGGATGCTGGCGATCGCCTACCGACCGGAATGGTCCGGACCGATTGTCGAAGTTCCTGACCGGGACCCCGAGCAGGTTGATCAGCTTCCGGAGCGTGTTCGACCGTTGTTCAAAAGTCTCAACACGCGTCGAATTGATTTCGATGTTCCGAATCGGCCAGCCAACATGCTAACCGAAGCTCCCGGCATCAATCCCAGCCGGTGGAGCTTATAGATGCGTTTCGTTACCGATCTGATGTTTACCGGTACGCCGCGCTATGACAGTTCAATCGGGCAGCAGACTGCGACCACAGGAAAGAGTCAACAGTGACAGCTCACTGGGAATCAGTGTTGTGTCTCGATTCAGAACGCCGTCCGGATTCCGGAAATGCGGAGGTACTGACTGACGCGATTCGGAAGGGAGCGGATCTCCGTGTCGGGACGGCGTTTCGGTACAACGAACACATCGATACGGCATCAGACAGTGACGAACTCATTAAGGAGGTGATGGATTTTCGGATCACGTACCTGATTGACGATCGATGGGTGGCGGGAATTCAGAATCTTCGTATGCCGGTCGCTCCTCCGGACGGGTTCGGGCCGCGCGAATCCATGTCGTTTTTCCTTTACAATCAGGATGGTCACCAGGCCATTGCCCGTCCGCACCTGGACGGTCGCAAAGCAACAGGTCAGCCGGGGGCGTCGCCGGTCAACGATTGGCCGGACATGCCCAAATATCATGAATTGCAGAGCTTTGATGCTGA
Source organism: Fuerstiella sp. (assembly GCA_022447225.1). NCBI lineage: Bacteria > Pseudomonadati > Planctomycetota > Planctomycetia > Planctomycetales > Planctomycetaceae > Fuerstiella > Fuerstiella sp. Next base: position 95,732 of record JAKVAZ010000016.1, read on the forward strand.
AACCAATGCTCCCAGCAGCAATTTTATCTACGACTTTGAATGTTTTCGATTTATGGTGCGCTCCGGCTGGCGTGAAGTGCTGTCTCATGATGCTGATGGCAGAGTAACCAGTGGTGATGTTACTGAGCTGGCTGATTCGTTCGAACGTGGGGCAGAAGTCAAGATCGCTGTACGGGGGCTCTGCCACGATCTTTCTGATGACGAAGAAGCGTTGGTGGACCACGAGGTCTTTATTCATCTGGGAGCCTGTTACTACTACACAGATCAGCGGCTGTTCCTGGCGTCAGCAAATCCTGTGGTTCGAACGCGTCCTTCGATTCCTCTGGGCTACGGAAGTTGTTCCTGGGATTTCGGATGGCTCGTGCCGCGGACGGACGGCCATGTGGCTCGCTGGCTGTGCGATCCTCTTACCTTGAAATTTCGGCGTGAAACCCGACGCTACCCCATTCGCTGGTTTGTCAGTGAGTGAACTGATCATAAAACAGCAACGATAGTTTACTGACTATGTTATTGATCCGGAGTTCACGCTGCAGATGACCAGGAGTTATCAGACACATGGTGAACAGAATCAAGGTGGGGCTGTTGACGCATGCCGGCGGCGCCCATGTTCGGGCATATCTCAACGCACTGGCAGCTGCAGAACGATGTCAGGAAGTTGTGCTGGCAGATCCGGACGGATACTGGGAATCGGAAGCGAAACAGGTCCTGGGAAATAAACTGCGGTCTGTGTCACGGAATCATCGTCAGGTACTCAGCGATGATCAGCCTCAAATGGCACTGATCACGATGGAGGCAGGTTTGGCGCCACCTGTTATCGACGCAGCGCTGGAGGCCGGCTGCCATGTGTTTGCAGAAAAACCCTCCTGCGTGCGAGCTGAAGATTTTACGCCGCTCGTTCAGAAAGCGCACAGCAAACATCTGCACCTGATGCTTGCGCTGGCTAACCGCACAAATCCCGAGATCCGTGCCGCACGAAGAATTTTTACGTCAAACCGGATCGGAAAACTGTTTGGGGTCGAATTGCATCTTATCGCCGACCAGACACGCCTGACACGGCCTTCCTATCATAAGAAATGGTTTGCTGACAGAACACGAGCCGGAGGCGGGCATCTGATCTGGCTGGGGATCCACTGGCTCGATCTGGCGATGCATATCACCGGACAGTCGATCTCAGAAGTTGTCGGTTTTACCACGAATATCGGTGGGCAGCCGGTCAATATTGAGGACTCGGCAACCGCTGCGCTGCGGTTTGACAGCGGAGCGCTGGGCACGATGACATCGGGTTATTATCTGGACCGCAGCTATCATTCGCACATCAAGATCTGGGGTTCACGCGGCTGGATTCTGATCGAACCCATGAAAGATCAGCCGCTGACATGGTACACCACCGCGGGCGAAAATGCCGGCAGTCTGCAGACCATCGCTCAGAAAGAGCCTCGAGGTTACACGCCGTTCGTCAGCGAAGCGATTCGTGCCTGTGCAGATATGACGGAGCCTCCCATCAGCAGCGAACATAGTCTGCGTGCACTCAGGACCGTGTTCTCAGTATACTCGGCTGCCGAAACCGGCCGCGCGACAAAGATTGAACAGGCCTAACCAACAGAGTCGTGGTGGGACTGGTCACTGGTTGCTGAACGACAATGCGGATACCGTGAGCTACGCGGTGATCCGTTGAATGGTCAGACCGTTACAATTGGTATCAAAACGTTGAACCGTGAGGACAACGCGCCTGCGGGTCTGCCCTGTTTCGGCGGGGAGGGAAGTCGTCATTCCGATTTTAACACGGGCGCGTCCGCCGGACGTTTCCAACGAACACCATACGATCAGCGGTCCGGCTAATGCCCGGAATCAGCAAATCTGAAGGATTTAACAATGGGCTCTGACTGGCAGTTATCTCTGGAGCAGAATCGTGATCTTGAGGTCACTCATGGAAGTTCTGCGGCGACGGCGGAAACGCTCAGTCGTGGCGCCGATCTTCGCGTGTTTCTGGATGCCGAAAGCTACGAAGAGACGCTGTATTTCCAGCAAACGTATGTCGGCGAGAACGATGCATTTGCCGGAATGATGACTCATCATCATTCCCATTCGCATCGCGGTACTCTGGTTGATCAGCCGTACTTTAGCTTTTTTAAGTATGACACGTCGGGGGCATTCTCACAGGTCAAGTGGATGCTCGACAACGTGACATTCGACGAAAGCCAGCGGTATCAATACGGAGTTTATCGCTGGTTCACGTGCGATCGCTGGCGGGTCGTCTACGAGAATGACGCCGACGGTAACTGTGTAGCGGGTGACCTTGACGAACTCATGCATTGTGTCCGGCACGGTCAGACCGTCAAAGTTGGTGTGCGACAGCTGTATGGCATTCAGAACGACGATCCTGGCGGACCGGCACACATCTCATTTCTCAGCGTGATGCAGCCGCTGATTGAAAATGATCATGTTGGCGCCAACTGCGATTTTGTTCTGACCGGCGCGCCGCAATGGCCGTTCACATGGCGGGACGATTTACGAGTCGGTATGCTCTGGCCTTGGACGTCCGGCAGGATCGTCTGTCACCTTGTCCGGCCCGGTCATTTACCATTCCGGCGGACTGAGGTGCACCGCGGAATGCAGTGGCTGGTGGCCGATGAAGGGTGAATCCTCGATTTCGAAACGCCAACATGTCCGGTTCGGCGGATCGACAGTGCAGCGATGATCTGACTGATTAATCAGCTTTGTCTTTGCTTTTTGACATGGTTGGCCGCGTGCAGACTGGTCCTGACCGCGGACGGACCTCCGGAGACACATGCGATGTTTGACTGACGGAACGGCACAGATGCGGATGATTGACGAAACTCATCCGACAGCGTAATAACGGTTCGCAGAAAACTTATTGAATTCGATTGCGGAGTCCTCATGTCTAAAGATGTTGTGCTGATTGCACCGGAACATATGCTCGGTATTGATGCCAGGTACGTTCATGTCCTGAAAGAAGCCGGATTTGAAGTCATTTATCCTGATGATCCAACCTTTACACGCGGTGAAAAATCGGAAGCAGAGACGATTGAGCAGCTCAGCAAATGCTCGGCTGTGATCGCAGGGGGTGCTCAATACACGAAAAACGTGATAGCCGCGCTTCCCGATCTTCGTGTCATCGCCCGGTCAGGCGTTGGGTACGATAAGGTAGATGTTCCGGCTGCGACGGCCCATAACGTTGCCCTGACGATTACACCCAATGCCAATCATGAGTCGGTGGCTGAGCACGCACTGGCTCTGCTGTTTGGTGTTGCCAAGGGGGTATTGCCCAACGATGAACATGCCCGAGCCGGTCGCTGGCCGCAGTCCGAAACGCTGCCGATTCGCGGAACGGTGCTGGGAATCATTGGACTTGGCCGAATCGGTCGCAGCCTTGCTTCGCGGGCTATCGCCATGGGAATGAAGGTGATTGCTGCTGAACTCTATCCCCACGCCGAATTTGTCGCACAGCATGCCATCGAAATTGTCGAACTGGACGACCTGCTGGGACGGTCAGATTACGTCAGCGTCCACTGTCCGCTCAGTGAGGACACGCAGGGTCTGATCTGCGCAAAGACGATTGAAAAAATGAAGAAAGGTGCCGTTCTGATCAATACGGCACGGGGCGGCCTGCAGGTTGAAGCAGATCTGATCGATGCGTTGAAAAGCGGGCATCTCTACGGAGCCGGTCTGGATGTGTTTGAAGTGGAACCGGTCACTGCCGACAATCCTCTCTTCCAGCTTCCCAATGTTCTTGTGAGTCCGCATATCGGAAGCGGTGACAGCCTGTCACGTCTGATGATGGGTGTGGAAGCCGCTGAGTGTATCGTCAGTCTTCGCCAGGGGAACTGGCCGGAAGGTGCCGTGATCAATTCGGAGATCCGTGATCAGTGGGCCTGGTAGCGATGAAATACATCGGATATGAGAGTCTGATAGTGAGTTCAACGACTCCTGAACGTGGTCGCTACGTTTATGTTTGCACGCTGCGTAAACATGTTGGGTGATCAGCGGATGAGTCTTTACCTGACAATCGGCGGAAAAGAACATGCTGATGAAACAGAATTCCACCTGCCTGTGGTCAGGTGCGCCTGAGCCTTTTCGAACGATTTGGCAATGACGTGCTGTTCTGTGATGCTGTGGCAGATGTTCAGTCGAGTGCTTGGCTCCGGAATGTGGCTGAACGGCGACAGCCTGTCAGACTGCGTGCCGGTTATCTCCGGAACCGGAATGACACTTGAACCCCGGACCGTATTGTTCATGGTTTGCCTGTTGTCAGGCTGATTACCGGTAGTGGTTTTCCCTCATCACAAATGTCACAGTGTGGCCTTCACAGACTGACTTTTGAACAGTCTCGTCGTGGCTGCACCTGTTTTGTTCTGGCACCGTTTGATTCGTGAGTCTGCCAGGACGCCTCATGAGAGGACTGAGCCGATTCATCTTTTGCTGCCTTTCTGTTCCGGTGTGCTGGTCATCTTTGGCCTGCAGTGTCTCAAGCGTGTTCAGGAACGCGGTGTATCAACGTGGACATCGATGATCTGTGTCTGCTGGGGGGCGGCATGCGTGTTTCCGGTGTTGACATTAATGGGGGGGACTATGCCGCCGGCCGTTATGCTCTGGCAACCGGCTGTCGTTGGTGGACTGTTTGTTACCGGCCAGTTGTTTACGGTTCTTGCCGTGACGCACGGAGACATTTCAGTTGCGGCACCTGTGCTGGGAGTCAAGGTTCTTCTCGTCCCGGCAGCTTCACGTTTATTTGTCGATGAGGAGTTATCGATGCGAGTCTGGATCGCGGCTGCCATTACCGTTGTCGGAATTGCGTTTGTACAAACTCGTGACGCATCAGTGCATCATTCACGGATTGTGGCGTCTGTTGGCTTCGCGCTGTTAGCCGCCTGTTCCATGACGCTCTTTGATTTGCTGATTCAGCGGTGGGCTCCCGACTGGGGAGCGGGGTACTTTCTGCCAATTGCGATTGCCTGTGCGGCGATCTTCTCACTGGCATTCCTTCCGTTGGCCGATCGTCCGGCAGATCTGCGGCAGATGAGAGTGATACAACCGCTGGCAGTCGGTGTTTTTCTGCTGGCGGTTCAGGCAATCGGCATGACTCTCACGCTTGGGCTGTTCGGAGACGCAACGCGAGTCAATATCGTATATTCGTTGCGTGGTCTTTGGGGAGTTCTGTTGACCTGGATTCTCGCTCACCGGTTCAACGCATCCGAACTGGGACCCAGTCACCGGACAATGGTAATGCGCCTGACCGGAGCCCTGCTGATCGGTGTTTCCGTATTGATATCAGTGACATGAACCTCTACTGATGAGCTCATCCTTGCCAGGGACTGTTTTGAACTATCGCTGTCATGCTAAGGCAGCCGGCAGGGTATAAGTGATGCAACCTTAACGTTCCTGTTTACCACTCCGGTACGGACGGGGTATCAGATCGGTATTGCTGTTTATTTCATATTCGTTATGAAATCACCTGGTGTCGTCGAGATACATCCAAGTGATGTCAGGTGTACAGGGGTGGACACCGGGACCCGTTATGGGTTCCTTCCATTGAGCTGTTGGCGCAGTTGATTCAGAAGTTGAGTCACGAGTCTGGAGTGCCGTTTGTCACCGGCCCGCAGTCGAACACGCTGACTTTTTAGCTGCGCATCGGGAGTCCGGACGGCGACATGAACAAAAATCGCACCGGTCGCTTCCCTTTGAATCTTTCCGATTGCACAGCTCCAGTGGCTGTGGGTGAATCGGGCTGCGGCCGAGGCCAGTTGCTCAGCAGCCTCGGCGTCTGAGGTTTGTTCCACCGGCTGATCGCGGGACTCATCCAGCAGAACTCTCAGTTTGTCTTCAGTGGGTGCAACAAAGGCCCCCAACAATACGTTCTCAGCGTTTGAAGCTGAACTCACCTGAGAGATCAGTCCTCCGCCGGTGCCGACTTCCGCGATAGTGAGTGTCTGGCGGCGTGACTCGAGCAGCTTCACAACGTGGTCTTCCAGGGACGAGCCGTCTGTTGCATAGATGTAATCACCCAGATGACGGATAATCTTCTGCTTTAACTGTCGGAGCTGATCACGGTGTCGGGGTGTGTCTTCCGGAAGTGAAAATGTAAAGTCGACCCGGCCGTTTCTGAACTGCGAAGAAGGAACCGTATTCGGCGGAAGCGGCACCTGGTCGTTCAAAGTTTGCTGGATGGTGGACTGCCCGATACCGACGAATCGCAGTGTCAGCGAACAGCCGGCCGGTCGTAAATCGAATCGCTGACCGAGGTACTTCAGAAGTTCGTTACGTACCATTGGCTGCAGTTCACGCGGCGGGCCGGGGAGTGCCACAATCAGTGAGTCTGCGGACTCAAATACAAGCCCGACTGCGGTTCCTTTTGCGTTGTTGAGATACGTGCCGGAAGTTGGTACCAGCGTCTGACGTCTCAGCCCGGACCGAAGTTGATCTCGCGGTATCTTGTATCTCTTTTCCAGTTCGTGCAGTACTTTCGGATGTTCATGAAGTGTGATTCCGGTGAATGAGGCAAGGATTTGTCGGGTGATGTCACTGTCAGTCGGGCCCAGCCCACCTGTGACAAATACCAGGTTCGTTTTGCCGGTTGCAAATTCCAGCGCCTCTTTGATGTCTCCTGGCTGATCATCAACACTCATCGAACCGATACATCGCAGTCCCAGCGGATGCATGGTGCGGGTGAGAAAGTGAGTGTGTCCGTCTGCATAATCACCCTTCAGTAATTCACTTCCGGTGACCACGATCATGTAGCTGGTGGTTGGAGGATCCGCAGACGATGAGGCCGCGTTGCCTGCCGGTGAACAAAGCAGGACCACCGGCAGCAACCGGTACCACAAGCCTGACGGCAACTGTCTGACACTGAATCGACAATTAATATTTCTGCAGATTTGTATCATCTGAGCCTCGCCACTGTTCCAGATCTGAACGCAGTCAGCTTGGCAGTATCAGCGGCCGGTGAGCGACCGTCAAGTACTCGTATCCTGTAATGCAGTTACCCAGTTACGGTCCATGGTTGACACCGACACTCGCGACGAAGAGGATGGATTCGATTCAATTTCCTGAGGGAATCGTTGTTGAATCGGAGAAACAGAACTTCAAGTCATCAGGGTTTATCAACATGGGTGTCACACGACGGGAACTGATTCAGGGTGCTGCGTTGATTGGCGCCGTCGGCATTGGTGGCGAGAATCAGCCGGTAGCTGCGGTGGTAAACGAACAGGTCTGCTCCAGCCAAATTCTGTTGCAAATCTATTTTAAGGTTGATCCGAAACGTTCAGCAGAATTTGAAGAAATGTTTGCTGAGTCGTACGTGCCGGCCCTGAGAAAACAGCAGGGATATCTGAGGTCCGGCCTGTTGCGTCTATTCGCCCCGGACGTTGCCGAGGAGATTCAGGCGGAGCCAACCCAATTCAACTATCAGATGGAATTGGTCTTTGATACCGAAGAAAATCGACGGAAGTGGGTCGCCAGCAAAGAGCATGTGAAGGCATGGCCTCACGCATCCGGGATGGCCCAAGAATTTGCCTGGCGCGGATTCGATGTCGTGGGAGTCGACCGGAGTTCAGAATGAAGCACCGTGGCGCAATCGTATGTCCACTTGGTTTGCCGGATCCCGCGTCCCTGGCCCACTGACAACTTCACAGGTTGAGAAAACATGAATCTGACTCGACGTGGACTTCTGCAGCAGGCCGCTCTTGCGAGTACGGCTGTCGGTGTGAATCCGATCGCAGCAGCTGATGATCAGAACAGACGACCGGCGCGCAGGCCAAGGACGATCTATTTCAACGACGCGCGACATTACTACCTGTACGTTTTTGATCCCCCGATGAGTCTGGCGGATGCGTGGCGTCCGATTGACGAAGTTGCGGGGACTGCTATCGACACGTTCGTGTACGGAGTCGAACGTGGTGACGGGCTGTTTTACCCGTCGAAAGTGGGTATGCGGTTTGGTGAGGACAAACGGCCGTTCGATTTTGCTGCTTACTGGCGTGCCTGGCACAATATGCAGAGTCTGATGGATCAGGGACTCGACCCTTTGAAAGTGCTGATTGATCGTGCACATCAAAAGGATATGGAATTCATCGCCAGCCTGCGTATGAGCAGCTATGGCGGGATCAAGCCTGAGTTCAAGGTGCCTGAGGGCGGCCGCGGGATGGCCCATCAGGAAGTTCGGGACCACCAGCTGGCTGTAATCAGAGAACTGGCGACAGACTACGATGTTGAGGGACTTGAGCTGGATTTTGCAGCGGCGCCAGGCGGTATGCCTCCGATCCTCAGGAACGAAGATGCTTCCGAATTCACTCCCGTCATGACCCGCTACGTTGCTCAGATTGCTGAGATGGTTCGCAGTCGCACTGACCGCAGTCTGCAGCTGGGTGCTCGAGTTTATCCGACGGAAAAAATGAACCTTGCTCAGGGCCTTGATGTTCGTTCGTGGCTCCGGCAGGGGCTGGTCGATTACATAGTTCCGATGTTCTATCTCGACTTTACACTTGATCCGGATATGCCGTTCGACTGGCTGGTTGAGGCTGCACATCAAAAAGATATTTCCGTGTACGGTATGCTTGCTCCTTACGTTGCCAATGAACAAACAGGGTCAGCTGTCCCTGTCCATGCGGGCCCGGAGCATCTGCGGGCAGCCGCTGCAAACTTCCGGAACCGTGATGTCGATGGACTTTACACCTGGTTCATGAAGTGGCCACTGGGAGACGCCGAGCGAAGATCGCTCACGGAACTGGGAGATGCAGATCTGATCACCGAAGCCAACAAACATTACATCCTGCATCGTCGGTCCGCACAGGCCGCCGAATTGGGGTACGACGCTCATTTACCTCTCAAAATCGAATCCGCTGATCCGGGCAAACGCTACACAATCCCGTTTTCGATTGCGGACGACGTCGAACAGTCTGCGGGCCGCATTCGGGGTATCCAGCTCCGCATCAGCATCAAGAATCTGGTGACCGATGATCGACTGAGTATTCGATTGAACGGAAAATCTCTGGCGACGGAAACATGTCGACGCGACTTCAATAATTCTGTTTCGCCCTACGAAGGTCAGCTGCTTGCCTTTGAACTTAACAGTGTGCTGCCACGTGCCGGGGCAAACGTTCTGGACCTCTCACTGGACTCGCGTCCCGATGGGCTTGAAGGCGGTGTGACGATTCAAAGCGTTGAATTGCTTATTGAATACGGTCCATATCCTTCCGCGTTGAATCGGACATCCGGGTAATTCAACTATGGCAACCACTCAACAGGAAGTCGAACACTCCGCAGCGACCGAGATTGATGACGGCTCACTGAGTCGGGACGCCCGAGGTGAGTGGAGGCCGCGCATTCTGGGTAAGGCTCTGCCTTTTAGATGGCCTGTTCAGCCCAGGGAACTGTTCAGGTTCTTCCTTGGTTTTCCCGGGTTTCTCTGGCCGTTTGGAGCTGCGGCGCACTACGGACTGGCGGCGGTGACGTGGCGGTTTCTGCAGCCGGGATCAGCACAGCTCAGTAATTTCAGTCATTTGAGTGTCGGATGGATCCTGCCGATGTATCTGCGCAACCTGGTGATGCTGTTGCTGGTGGCCGGTACGCTGCACATCATCCTGTACTGGCGCCGCCTGCAGGGCACCCGTTTTAAGTACAATTCGCGGTGGCCTGGAACACACAGCAAAATATTTCTGTTTAACAACCAGGTCCGGGACAATATGTTCTGGAGTCTGGCCAGCGGTGCCACCATCTGGACGGTGTACGAAGTTCTCATGCTGTGGGCATACGGCAACGGCTGGCTTTCATTCATCACGCTGTCCGGCAACCCTGTATGGTTCGTGGTGCTGGCCACCATCTTGCCGTTCTGGCAGGACGTGCACTTTTACGTGATCCATCGAATCTCACACTGGAAACCACTCTACGACGCGGCACACTACCTGCACCATCGCAACACCAATGTCGGTCCGTGGTCGGGGTTGTCCATGCACCCGATCGAACACCTCCTCTATTTTAGTCGCTGGGCCATTCTATTCATCGTACCGTCACACCCGATCCACATGTTCTATCTCATGCAGCGTCCGGCACTGAATCCGGCGCTGGGACACACGGGATTTGACCGGATCCTGCTGAAGAAAGATGCAGAAAGCGGGATGTCGGTGGACTCATATTTTCATTATCTGCATCACCGCTATTTTGAATGCAATTACGGTACCATCACGGTACCACTGGATCGCTGGATGGGGTCGCTTCACGACGGCACTCCGGAATCGCTCGAACGGATGCGAAGGAAGCGGCGAATTCCGGCAGAGTAGGTTGCGGTATGTTCTGTTTCGCGATGGAGTTTGAGAAGCGGCAGTCGTTGCAGGACTGCTTATTACTTATTGATCAGGGCCAATCAAAATTTTCCGTCAACGCATTTCCGTCCCCATCGGACGGAGATGATCTGTCCAGCCGATCAATCCTGTTGCTCTTTCGAAACAAAAGGATCAGCTTTCATGCAAGTCACCAGGACGTTTTTTGTGATCCTGAGCACTCTGTCAGTCGTGTTACCGGCTTCCGGCGAAGACACGAACAACGCTGAATTGCTGTCTGGACGGATCGCTCATTCAGATCCGTCAATGTACAGCACCGCTTCCAGCGTTCACGGTGGCGCCGGTAAACTGCATTACCAGGGCCTGTTGTCCCGACCGGCGATGAACACGAATTTCATTTTCCTTGATTGCGGTGTGATTCCTCCGAAGGGCGGAATCGGACATCACTTTCATCACAAGATGGAAGAAATGTATGTGATCCTCGACAACGAGGCGGAGTTCACCATCAACGGTCGTACATCACTGCTGCAGGGGCCTGCGGGAGTTCCGTGCAAGATGGGGCAGTCTCATGCGATCTACAATCCGACTGACAAGCCGGCCGGATGGTTGAACTTTGCCGTTTCATCCGTCAAACGCAATTATGATAACTTTGATTTAAACGATGACCGAGTGGGGGCCTCCCTGGACGAACCCCCGGTGTTTGTCGCGGCGACATTCGACCGCAGTCTCCTGCAGCCGGTTGATCGGTACCATGGAGGTACAGGGACTGTTCACTACCGTCGGGCACTTGCTCCTGCAGTGTTCTCAACTCCCTGGGCGTTTGTCGATCACCTGATCATTCCACCCGAGTCCGGAGTTGGGACTCGTCAGCACGCAAACATCGAAGAGATCTATTACATCGTGCGCGGAGCCGGGAGCATAACGATTGATGGCCGGTCAGCAGCTATCCGCAAAGGTGATGCCTTCTACACCCTGCTCAATGAATCGTACAGCATTACGAATAACAGCACAGGAGATCTGGAGCTGCTGATCGTTGGTGTGGCGATGGACAAGGATCAGCTGCAGCCATAATAACGGTAATCCCTTGACTGGTTTCGAACTCTTGCTGCTACGGCACTCGCGCCGATCGTTCTTCTGCTGATGAGGAACCACATGTCTGTCACGTTTTAAGATTCCCATGTCAATTTCCGGTCCAGGTCTCTGATTCAGACCTGTTCGGGCCTGCTGTCTCAGGAGGCAGATACGGTTCTGTCCGAATGGTTCGCGCTCGAGATCGGAGCCGGACAATCAATATCCATACTGGTAAAACGATTTATGTCCACATCAGCAACGCTTCAGTCCGATGGACTCCCGTTTTGGCTTGATCTGTACCGCCCTGGATATCCCTCGCTTGATCATGATCTTAGCGTGGACATTGTGGTGATTGGTGCCGGTATCAGTGGTCTGAAACTGGCTCGCTGTCTGTCCCGGTACGGTCTTGACGTGGTTGTGATCGAAGCCGGTCGTGTTGGAGACGGTGCTTCATCCCGCAACCAGGGGTGCATCACTTACAATGTGGGCAGCTACGGGGAATTTGCAAAGACTCACTCACGCGAGACGGCACGTGAGTTGTGGCGGCTGGGGATGGAAAGTCATCGTTGTATTACAGAACAAATCCAGGAGTACGAAATCGAGTGTGATTACCAGGTGAATGGTGTGTTCACGTTTTTGCGTCCGGATACACCAGGGTGGCAGGACCAGCTTGAATCGTTCAGGACAGACTGCAGGATGCTTGGTGAGGATGGTTTTGATGCCAAAGTACTGGATGCGGATGAAACACGGGAACGTTCCGGCAGCCCGTTTCCTGTCGCGGCATTTGCCCATCTGGAAGCGGCACAGTTTCACTCGGGTAAATTTGTGACTGGTTTGGCGCGCGGTCTTTCGAATCGGGACAAGGTCCGTATCTTTGAAAATTCTCGTGCTCAGCAGATCCAGCGGTCCGGTGACACCGTGAAAGTGCAGACTGCCGACGGGGTGATCACTGCGGAACGTGTCTTTCTGGCAACCAATGCACTGGTTCCACAATTTATTCCGGGTCTGGAACACGGGCTGCGTGCTGAACGTGGTCAGGTTTTCGTCACTGAGCCGCTTACGGAACGTCCCTGTCAGGGGTGCTGTGGTGGCCAGCTTGCATGGTGGCGCGAAGTTGTAGAGGCTGATGGAAGGTTCCGGCTGCTCTTCGGCGGCGGACGGGGGCGAGACGAGCCGGATAGTCTGTTTCCGCAGTTCACTAAGGACGGTGATCCTCATCCGGTGTTGGAGAAAAAAGGATTCAGCCCGTCAGCCGAACATCAGCGCCGACTTGACACTCAGTTTGCCATCTTCTTCCCGCACCTGGCCGGGGTGCGGATCACACATCGCTGGGGCGGGCTGCAGTCCTTTACCTGCGATGATCTTCCGATGATCGGAGAGTTCGATCCTTCGCGCCGAGTGCACGGCATCGCAGGGCTCTCCGGCAAAGGAAACTGTTTTGCGGACGTCGGTGCTGAGTACCTGGCGGGCAGGGCGGCGGGCGTTGAGAGTGACATAGAGGTCCGGTACGGGGCGCTTATGGAAAAAATGCTCAGGCCAGGTCGGGATGGAGCTAACTGGGACTCGTGGGAGACGACCCACCGAATTTGAAATGGTCTGTGTCTCGGCGCTTTCAGATTTTATCACGGGAGTTGAGTCGCCGAGACAGTCATGTTTCGTTTCACAGGACATATTCCACTGCGACTTGTATCCGGAAATCGTTATTGGGAACCGTACCAGGTCATTGAATTGTTCACGTTGTCCTCCAGATGATTAAAAGCACCCTGTTTTAATTTGTTTTCAGTCGCAACTCAGTAGGCCTTCGACGTTCTCCACCCCTGCCGGCCGTCTCTTTCGACAACGATTACAATGACTCGTCGAGATCCTCGGGGTGGTCATGAAATTTTAAATGAGCACCATTCAGCAGGTGTCATTTATTTGGTGCCGTTGTCATGCAGACAGAAAAGAAACAAACCCTGGCAGTGAGTGCCGGCGTACACGCGACCCAGGACGGACTGACATCTACGGTCTATGTGCTGCTGCCCATACTGGCGCAGTCTCTAAGCCTGGGTTACGCTCAGGTGGGAATCGTGCGGGCGGTCTATAGCGGCATAATGTGGGTGTTTGAAATTCCGGCCGGGATCTTGGCGGAACGCTTTGGAGAACGGCGACTTTTGGTATTTGGTTTGATGACGGCAGGTCTGGGTTACGGAATACTGTCGACTGCCAATACTGTCTATGGTGTGCTGTTTGCATTGTTGATCGCCGGTACAGGCGCTGCATTTCAACACTCTTTGAGCTCCTCGCTGATCAGTCGGGTCTTCGACGGGACCCGTCGGCGTGTGGCGTTGGGTACTTATAACGCGAGCGGTGATGCCGGCAAGTTGTTGTTTACTGGTGTTGCCAGTCTGTTGTTCGGTGTCGGCATTGCCTGGCAGGTGGTTGTGGGCGGTTACGGGATTCTGGCACTGCTTGCCTCGGTCGGACTGTGGTTGGTTCTGCGACGACGTTTCAAAGGTGCAGAATCGGTTCAGCCTGGGGACTCAGCTACCACTGCCGGCTGGGGGATTACTGACCGTTCAGGATTTCGTTGGCTGGCCGCAATCGTGTTTTTCGACATTGCCGTGCAGGACGGATTTTTAGTGTTTGTTGCGTTTCTGATGGTCGAGAAAAACATGCCTGCCGGTCTGGCTGCTTTTGCAGTTGTGGCAACGCTCGCAGGCGGAGTCATCGGAAAATATATCTGTGGTCATCTGTCTGCGCGCTTCGGAGTCGTTCGTTCTGTGGTTCTGGTGGAGGCATGTACTGCTGCCGGGATTGTGGGTGTCATCCTGTTGCCTCCGGTGGCCGCGTTCGTTTTGCTGCCCGTGGTAGGGGTTGTGTTACAGGGGTCATCGACGATTACCTATGGTTCGGTGAGCCAGTTTGTGGATGAAACTCGTCAGTCGCGCGGGTTTGCCGTGATCTACAGCATGGCGAATGCGGCGTCTGTCGCCGGTCCGGTGGGGTTTGGCATGATCAGTGATTTCTTCAGTGTGGGCGCAGCAGTGGGGATCATGGCGATAGTGACTTTGCTGCCGCTGGGAATGTGCGGCCGATTACAGGCTGGTCTGAACCGAGTTGCCACGAAGGGACGACCGTAGTGAACAGACCATTGGAGCTCAAAATAACCTCAATATGGTTCACTGATTTTGACCCAGGTGCAAGGTCCTGCGTGCCACGGTTTGCCGCAGATTCCCTGTAGGACGGTACAGGGACAGTGAGCAGTTTTCTCAACAACCGACAGACGTTTATCCGGGTGCTGTTACCCTCAGAGCATCTCTGCTCGGCAGATCATCCGGTTTTCCCCATCAACCCTGCTGTGAAACATGATGATTTGCCATCGGGGGGTGGACTCACAGGGCTGGGTTGATCTGTCTGCCGGTCGCAACGTCCGTCGCCATGGCTGCGAAAAGATACTACCTGCCGGTTTTATTGAGTGCATTCCACTGCGATTTCCCTCAGGTAGGCAGTGTTGGCGCCGTCAGGTGAGGTAAATATCGCACGATACTGTAACCAGCGATGTTCAGCCGGAATACCGACCAATGCCGCCGGAGATTCCCGATAGAACGATTTTGGCCCGGTGGGGCCGTGCCAGTCAGTTGCCGTCAGCATGTTTTTCTGTGAAGCGCTGCGAACCTGAAATGTTATCGCCGTTCCGTGATTCGTTTCCGCATTCCAGTGGAATCGTGCGAACAACGTGTTCTGTGGTGCATCGACCGGTTCGAATATGTACTCCCATCGTTGTTTGCGGTCGTAGATGTTGCCGGCATCGACCATCGCGTCGAGATGGACGCCAACGGTGGGCAGATTGGTGCGACGCCCACCTGCAAAACCCTGCTGGCCGCCCCAAAAGATGTCGGTGCCCCCCAATCCGTGATCGAAATTTTTCTGATGGTTGGAAACAATCAGTTCCGGCCAGCCGTCTCGATTCAGATCCAGTGCATCAATTGCTGCGCCGGATGCTGCCGAGAGCAGGGTCCGCCGTTTTGCATTGTAGTTACGGCTGCCGTCGCCCCAGTACAGGAATGTGGGAATCCTGCGGTTCGTATTGGATTTGTAGTTGCTCATGGCGATATCCAGATGACCGTCTCGGTTGAAATCGGCGATGCTGGCATCGAGCGCCGCGTATCCTTCCAGTTCGGTCGGAGGATTGACTGCAAATCCCTGTGGGCTGCCCCAGTAAATGAACGTTGGGGTATTGACCGTATAGCGAGTGGTGTCCGCACCGCTGGTGAATACCAGATCGAGCCAGCCGTCACGATCCAGATCAGCGCTCACTGCATGTGGCGAGCCGCTGGCCGGCAGGCGTTCACTGTTTTCGCGTTGATATCCCTTCTGACTCCCGTACCAGATTTCCGAAGTCTCCGAATTTCCCAGTGGAAAGATCAGATCCAGGTGTCCGTCACGGTTCAGGTCGGCAATTGAGTTGGCTTCGGTCCCCGGGGCTGACAACTCAAATTCGTACGTCCTGGCTCCGTCAAATCGTTTTTCGTTACCCCACAGAATAACGGTGCGGGCGTTTGTCTTTTCTGCGTCTCGGAAGGATCCTGGTACCGTGTAAACGATGTCGAGCCAGCCGTCACGGTTCAGGTCGGCCACACTGCTGCTCATGGGATTTCTGACCGGTAACTCCGTTTGACTGCGTGCGCTGAAACCAGCGGGAGAACCCCACATGATATTTGCGTGCATGGATCGATCGCTGAGAAACAGCAGATCGGGAAACCCGTCGTCATCCAGATCGGCGACGCTGTACTCCATGTGAGGATTTGCCTCGAGGATCGTGGCCGAAGCACTGGAATAATGGTGGCCTGAGTTGCCCCAAAAAATGACGGCCGGTCGAGTTGTGTTGTTTCCGCTGAGATGACTGACCAGCAAAACATCGGTCCGGCCGTCACGATTTAAATCTGCAACGCCACTGCCAATTGTTCCGAAACCGGTCAATTCCTGTCGACGCCAGGATGCATAGCCATCCGGGCTGCCCCAGTAAATGTATGAGGGTACGTCGTTTCTTTCTGCATCACGGCTGTTGCCGAACAGAATATCAGGAGTTTCATCGCCGTTCAGATCGGCCACCTGAACCGTCGCAGATCCCAGGGTGGGCAAATCTGTTCGTTTTGTTTCGTCGAACCCCTGTTCGGAGGCCCAGAAGATCGTGGAATCGGAACCGGGTTGTCTGCGTCCTCTGACGAATCCTGGTCCCTCATTTGCAAGCACGATCTCCGGTCGTCCGTCACGATTCAGGTCGGCCGTGGCAATTCCTTTACAATTATCTGCCGGCAGTTCGAGGCATTGTTCGACGTTCAGACCTTCCGCCTGTCCGTAATACACCACAGCTTTCTCGGTACCGCCGATCACAAGATCCGCGAAGTGATCGCCGTTGAGCTGTGTTGCCACTAATGTCTGCATGCCCCGGTTTTGACCAAAGCGATCTTGACCGAACGTCGTCAGCCGCAGTGCTTCTCTGTTTAAAATCTGTCGATGCGCGACATCGAAATCTCCGTTTCCGTCGTTGAAATAAACATATGCGCTCTGCTCTTCGCGGTTAAAATTCACGAATGCCAGATCAGGTGCAGTGTCGCCGTTGAAATCGCCCATCGCGACGTCAGCCGCACTAATTGTGGGGACTGAAGTTCGCCGTGTAGGATGAAATCCATCGGCGCTGCCCCAATAGATCCAGGATTCGAGATGCAGGTGATATCCCCACGATTCTCCTCGTTCGTCACCGCGATTCGACAGAACGACTTCCGGCAGGCCATCGCCATTCAGGTCGCCGACCGCCACGCCACTGGCCAGGAAACTTGGCAGTTCAGTGCGGTTCATCGGGGAGAATCCTGAATCGCTGCCCCAGTAAATCTGAGAATTCTGATCAGGACGGTAGTTGTGCATGAAATTGGCGAACACGATGTCAGGATGACCGTCACCGTTGAGATCCGTAATTTTGGCGCGTCCGCCCCCCATCGTCGGCAGCCGTGTGATTGCGGATCTCGTTTGGTCCAGCCAGGTCAACAGCGAGAACGGTGCACGCATCCGCCACATTTCCGGCAACAGCGACCGGAAGCCGTCTGTACTTCCCCAGTAGATAAGTGAATCGGGTGTGTAGACGCTGTCGTGGTCCTGTGTGAACAGCAGGTCAATTTCACCATCCAGATTGAAGTCCAGGCGGTTGATCGTTTGCACACGTCCCTGTCGCGACACGTACAGGTTTTGACCACCATCAGCGGCGGCTCCTTCTCGCAGCTGTTCGAAGCCGCTGCGTCGAAGAAAGACGGGATCACCTGCGACAGCAACTGTGACGAACTGCAAAATCATCATCGCTGTGGTAATGAGCGAAGTTTGTGCTTTCGCCATGTCAGATTGTGGCATCATTGCTTCCTTAATCATCCGGCAACTGTCGATCAGGATTTGTCGGCTTCAGTTGCTGCGATCATTGTCTGCATTTTATCGACCACAAAATTGATGGCTCTGGTCAAAATGATTTCGCCCGTTTTTTCATGCGCCAGCAGAGCTTCTTCCTGACGTCTTCGGTCGCGGCCGTTTTCTCCGGCAAGATCAATTTCTCCGTCTTTGAATGATCGTCTGTCACGACGAAGAAATTCTTCAACTTCAGGAGAAAAGTCGGATTCGTAATTCAACTTTGCATCATCGTACTCTTCCATCGTGAACGGCCGCAGTCGCCCGGGAAAAGCAGCTTTGTAAATCGATGTTTCAAACTCACCCGCATGAGATGTTAGTTGCTTCGAACGCACAAACGTCTTGAGCTCGCTTTGGGGAGTACCGGACCAGTACGAGTCGGCGTCGATATTGATCCCCAGTTTCGTTCGCCATTCAGGCAGAGCTTCCTGGAGCGGCTGATGATTGCCACCATGGCCGTTAAGTACCAGAATCGTGCGAATTCCGTGGGCCTTGAGGCTTTCCATTACATCAAACACATACGCCTGGAAGGTTTCTTTGCGCAGGGTGATCGTTCCTTTACGTGCCATGTGATAGGGGGCATATCCGCAGGGGCTGGGCGGAGCAACAATGACCTGAGGAAAGAGCTGAAGTGCCGCCTGCTGGGATATCAGTGTTGCATTGGCCACATCAGCGACCATAGCCATGTGTTCGTTGTGCTGTTCGATTGAGCCGGTAGGGAGAATTGCGGCTTTCAGTTGACCACCTTCCAGAAGCTCCCGGATTTCTTTACGGGTGTTCTCCCACAGAAGAACTTTGTCGGGATTGATGAACGATCTGCCTGCTTTGGACAGCGATTCGGCGGTAAACGGCAGTGAACCAGGTGCCTGCGCCAGTGACGGGCGGCTGCTCCCGTTCGTGACGGCCGCTGCGCCCGCAGTTCCGGCGGCAGCCGTCCCGAAAGCCTGAATAAAACTGCGTCGATTGGATTTCTCACTCATGGCGTTAGTCCTGTCGTTTGAAGAAGAAATTTTCAGCGGTTGTTACCAGAATTTTTTGCTTATCCGACTTTGAGAGAAAATCGGCGTGTTCGCTGATGATGCCCACTGCCGCTGTTAACGTGTGACCGTTTTTGGTTTGCAGCGGAGCGTCGCTTTCCCACATGCATCGTTCCGGACCAAAGGCACTCACGACTCGTTCAATCAGCGTCAGCATGTCGAGATAGGGCGGCGTCTTTTGTCCAAAAGCATAGAATGCGCCAATTTTAAGCATGACGTTTTTATGTCGAGCCATCTTCATAAGCTGAACAATTTCCTCTTCGACAAACATCATGTTGCGACCGATAAGGCAAAAATGATCGATGATGACTGGTGTCTCGGGAAACTTCGTACACATACGGTCGAGTTCTGGAAGGTCCGAAGGCAGCATCAGAAAGCTGAGTGCCAGGTTGTGCTCCGCAGCGGTCGTAAACATTTTGTCGTACCCGGGATGTTCCAGCCATTGCACTCCGTCGTTAAAGTTTGGCCGGGTCGACTGTCCGCGAATGCGAAACGCGTAGATGCCCCCTTGAGACAGTTCGATCATCATCCGGTCAGGACCGGCCAGTGAAACGTCAGTGACGGCGGGAACGACCCCTGTGCCAGTGAATTGTCCGGGATACCTGGCGATCACATCCAGAATATAGCTGTGGTCCAGTCCGTACCAGGTCATCTGAACAAGGTTAAATCGATTGATACCGGCTGGTCGTCCAAGTTCCATGACTTCTTCGGCGGAGAAACTCGGGAACCACCGGTCGTCCTTTGTGAATCCGGCCGCCAGCGGATATTTCTGCGTGTCGGACGTCCAGATGTGCACATGAGCATCAATGATTCGGTGGTTGGACAGCACCGGCGGAGTTGTCGACCCGCAGGTCGACAACCTGCCTGTGAATGCCGCCGGAGCGACCGTTCCGGCCTTCTGCAAAAATTCTCTGCGTTGCATACTGCAGCCTTCACGGGACCGACGGTGCAATGACCCGAACATCGCAGAGGTTCCGGATAGATCTCACGATTCACGAACCTGAAACACGGCTTCAATTTCGACGGCAATGCCGAACGGCAAACCACTCATTCCCACGGCACTGCGGGCGCCCTTACCGGCTTGTTCACCAAACACATCGATCATCAGCGTACTGAACCCGTTGATAACCTGAGGATGTTGTGTGAAGTCGTCCGTGCTGTTGACCATTCCGGTCACTTTGACAAGGCGTTCGACCTTGTCGAGGCTTCCCAGCGCACCGCGTATTGTGCTGAGCATGTCCAGTCCTGTCAGACGGGCGGCAGTCTGTGCTTCTTCCATGGACAGCGATTTACCGACTTTCCCTTTGACAAAACCACCATCCGGTTTTCGAGGACCGTGTCCCGAAAGATAGAGTATGTTTTCAACCTGTACGGCAGGTCTGAATGGGGCACTGGGTGCACTCGATTCACGCAGTTCTATTCCTAAATCACGAAGCCTGGCTTCTGCACCGGATGTCCGTTCAACACCTGCTTGTACCAGTGTGGAGTTTGATCTGGGAACCAGCGACCCGGCAGTGGCTCCTGCTGTGAATATAGCGCAGCTCCCAAGAAAACGACGTCGACTCGCAATTGACATGATTGACTGTTCCTCTTTGGGCGATCGTAATTTTGACCGATACAGAAAGCTTCAGATTCGAAGCGAGTTCCCACGATAGCCCTGAAGGTCACCTCAGGCAACTTCCACGTGGGGCCCCGGTCACGATCAAGTTCGTTTGTTGCGACTGGTGATTATTTCTTAAAGAGAACGGCCATTACATTTTCAACAGGATTGAACGAGTCTGTCAGACGAGGCTGGTTCGGAGCATACAGGATACTTTGTCGGGAAACATACATCTGTTGTTTGCATAATCCGCCCCACAGCCGTTCATGACTGATGGTACAGCACGGAAGATGTTCATAGCTGGTGAGAATGCAAACCGCTTTGTGAACGATCGTCTGCCTGCTTATGTCTTTTGAGATTATCCGACGCTAACATCGGATTTGCTGATGAACGCGACTGCCGTCGAAAGATCACGATCACCGGTTTGATGCCAGAGTGACGGCGACGACGAATGAGGGAAGATCCGATACGTTGGATCATTCGTGGAATAAGTATTCAGTTCTTCTGTCCGATGACATGGTTTCGAACGTACCTGGTGAGGATCCCATGAAACGCAGAAAATTCATACAGACGATCGGTACCACGGCACCCATCGCCGCTGCGGCAAATGCGGCGGAAACGGTTCCTGATGCAGTGGCTGTGACCCGGACAGAAGAACCTCGGGTCTTTGTCTCTGACGATGGACGACACGCAGCTCCGCTGTATCAGTTCGCTCCGGAACTCGAGCCAGCCGATCACGCGTTCGTTCTGGATCAGCTTGTCGGCAGCGGGGTAGATACCTTGATCTACTTCGCGGGGCTGGAGGGGGGTGTCGCCCTGTACGACAGCCGGGTTGTCCAGAAGTGGGGAGACAACGTTGTTAAGTGGAAGCATCCGGTCTTTTATCGCGCGGCTCGCCATATTCAGCAGCTGATCGACGATGGATATGATCCATTGAAGGTACTGTGTGATCGTGCTCATGAAAAACGCGTCTGGTTGATTGCCGGCAACTGGGTCGGCCTGCAGGGTGGAGATCGTACGATCGATGGGGGCTTTGGGCGAAAGTCTGATTTTGTCTACGACAATCCGAATTTCCAGGTGGGAACGGAAAACGATCCTCGAGCGGAACACGTAGACCCGGCTCGCTTCAGTTTCCTGCACGCCAAAGTTCGTAAAGAACGATTGAGTGTCTTTGAAGAAATGCTGACCCGGTACGAAACTGACGGCATTGAACTGAACCTGGTTGATTTTGCTCCCTTTTGTTTGTTCTCGCAGGCTGGTCAACTTTCTGAAGTACTGACAACGTGGCTACGTGATCTCAAAGTGATCGCCCAAAGGGCGGAACAGAGACAGGGTCGGCGCAAGCGAATCTATGCACGAATACCTTCCCATCCGGATGCCTGGAAAGTTCTGGGGTATGATGTGGCGGGGTGGGTGGAAGGAAAGCTGGTGGACGGATTCATTTGTTTACCCGCATTGATGGAAGATCCTATGGATCAGGCACCCGACATTTCTGAAATTGTCCGCCTGACACGCGGAACGTCATGTCGGGTGCTGACGGCGTTGAACGATACCCTGGGCAGGCAATTTGAAGGGTATGCCACAGCACCTATGACGTGGGCAGCAGCTGCCAACGCGTACGATCAGGGAGCCGATGGCTTTGGAATCAGTAACTATCATCATTCGCCCAACGGCTGGCCGTGGACAGCTGAAGAATATGAGAAGTTCCGTTTGCTGGGTCATCCTGATCTGCTGGCGACCGCCGACAAACTGTATCGGGCACCGTCGATGCCGCGGGGGATTTCGGACGGGTACTGGTTGCCGGGAGTCATGCCCCTGCTGCCTCAGGTTCTCGAGCAGAATCAACCGGTGGAGACGCAACTGCGGATCGCAGACGATCTGTCAAAATGGGAAGCCCTGGGGCGAGTCTCCTCAGTGCGATTACGGGTTCGACTGACGAATATCGAGCCTTCCCTGAACGAAGTTCGTATCGAACTCAACGGCAGGCAGCTCCCGGACAGGATGTTGAAACTTACGGATCTGACCTACCGGCTGTACGAACTTGGTGCCGTCAACCCGTATGGATTCGTGTACGAATACGAACTGCCTGCCGAATGGTATCCCAATCGGGGAAACAACACGGTCACGGTGACCGTGGCTGAGTACGATCCTGACATTGATTTCATGTTTCAGGTGGTGGATATTGATATCGTGGTGAATTATTGTGTTCACCGCCATTTCGAACGCTCACCGGCTGCCTACTGAGTAGAGCTGCATTTCTGACTGCAACGGTTGAGTGATTCTAATATTTGGCGTGAATGACACGCATGAATGATTCGAATGACCGCCCGGTTGATCTTTCTTCATGGAGTTTGTCATGATAGCAGCGTCCGAGTGACAACCCGTCTACGTGATGCATTCGGAATCTTCCGAATCGACACGTCGGATTGATTTTCCCGACAGACAGTGAGCACGACCCTCATGAGCAAAATCACGACTCCAGCGATCGATCCCGAAGAAGAAATTCCCTTCATGAACATCGATTCAACGGATTTTTCCTCCATCAGTCGAGCGGAGCAGATTCGTCGTCTTGAGGTTGAGGGATTCGTGGTCTTTCCGGAGATTCTGAAACCGGATCTGATTGCCACGATTAAGAGTGAACTTGCTGATGTGGAAATGGCGCATACGAGTTACAGCGTATCCCAGACCAGAGCTGTCACGCAGCCGCAGTGGCAAAGTCGAGCGGTTGCTGAGTTGATTGGTTATCCACCGATGATCGAATTTCTCAATGATCTCATGGGGCCGGATATTGTGTTTACGCGAGGATTTTTTCAGCGGACGCATCCCGGATCCCCAGGGATCTCGATGCATACCGATGGCCAGCCTCACGGCTCCGACCTTTTTGGATATGAAGGCAGTTGCCCGCGTTTGGTACGGGTGCTGTATTACCTGGACGATCTGACACCTGATCGGGCTCCATTTCGGCTGATTCCCCGATCTCACATCTCATTTCATGCCGATGCCAGTCCCTATGTACGTTACAAGTCTCACCCGGAAGAAGTGACTGTGACGGTGCCGGCGGGTTCGGCTGTCGTTGTTCCGTCGCTCCTGGTGCATGCCAGCCATCCCAACAGGGATACCAGTCCGCGTGAGCTCGTACAGCTCGGTTACCGTCCTGCGTGGGCAGGACCAATTCAACCGGTTGATGAATGGGATCCGGAACTGGTCGCCGCCGCACCGGAGATTGCCAAGCCATTCCTGAAAAGTCTCAATACCACCGGTATGGTGTGGGAGCAGCCGCATAAACCGACGGGAATGAAGACCGAGGCCCCCGGTCTCAACCCAAGCCGCTGGGGAGACGTTTGAGTCGTTGCTACAGCGTCCGTTAAACACATACCTGGTGCGTTGGAGACAGCAGTCTGCACTCCGTTCTCAATTCCAATCAGGTTCAGGAACTTCAGACTGGTCGCAGAAGACGGTCGAATGATTCCAGCCTGTTTCAAGAAGTGGTGTTTTTTATTCGACCGGTATCACAGTAGTTCGGGACGATCATATGCCGACTGAGGCAGCGCATACTCGACCAGTAATTCCACCTGATCGATCGTGATACCACCTGCCAGTCCTGGTGGTCTGGCGATCAGACTCACGCCCAGCTCATTTGTTCCCTGACGTGGTCGCTGCTGGAGCAGCTCATATTCCAGCCACTGGAACTCGTAACGATGGCTGGTTCTCCTCACCGGCTCCTGGGAAAGCGAAACACCGTTCAGCTTCACTTCGAAGTTATCGGCGGTGACCAGGTTGTTGACTTTGATCAGCAGACGGGCTCGTCCGACGCGTTCTGATCCAGGATCGTCGGCCACGAAAAAGGGGATCTCCCGGACTGTTCCTGCATCGGCACCTGGCAAACGCAGTGGCAGCGGGTGATCGTAACCCAATGCGGCAACATCATCCTGTCGGCGGGGGACCACATAATGTTTGTCCTTTTCCTTCAGATCCTGAGCTGCTCCAATATCGGTCAGAATTGCTTTCTCCTGATCGCGGAAGGGCCAGTAGAACCAGGGAGCGATGATCAGTCCGTCGGCACCGCGGGCCCGGTAGTTGGCGGAAGCTGCCCGAATCATGGCTGGTGTCGCATGCTGATCGTTATCCTGAATGTAGGGCTGCAGCACACCATAGACTTCAGCGCCCGCTGCATGCGCCGCCGGTGCCAGCGATTCCACCGGCAGATCTGCATCCAGCAGAAAGTAGCCATAGTACATCGGGGCCACATAATCGATCAGTTTTTCTTCCAGCCATGTGGCAACGTCCAGGCCAAGGTCCAGATTCATTTGCATGTACGGAAACACACGGGCGCCCACAATACGGTCCCGGCCTTTGCTGCGTACCATGTCTGAGATCCGCCGAACATAGTCATTCATCACAGGTATATTGGCCCTAATCTCGTCCGGTTTGAAGTAGTAGGGGGTGAAGGCGAAATCCAGTTCGATGCCTTCGACGGGATAGTCGGCTAATTCTTCGAGCCAGGTGAAACGAACATCGCGAACTTCCCGCCGACCGAAGTCCTGACAGCGTTCCCGCGGACCTCCACCCGCTGTGGCGTCTCCATGGACACCAATTTGATAGGTGTCTGGTCGGGGACCACCACCCATCCGCAGACTCGTAATGAAGTCCAGGTCTCGTTCGTGGGCTCTGTCAATGAGCACCTGCAACGGGTCGAGTCCCTGATCAATCAGGTTCTGCATGTTGTAATGAGCCCGCCACCGAATCGTGGATTCGAATGGTGGTCCTTCGTCAGTGCCAAAGCGTTTTGCCACTCTGGTGTCGCTGAACAGTCCTCCTCCTGTTTCGACTCCATAGATGAACGTATCGATGGCAGTGCCGGCCAGTTCATCGATCGGCCGCCATGCATCTTCTTTGCTCATCGGTGGCTCAAAGGCATACATGTAGTAGTGTCGGGCATCGTTGAAATACATCGTGCGCCCTCGCCGCAGAGGCTTCGGATCAGGCGCCGGGGTGGCATCTTCCGCCTGAGATGCGGCGGCACCGGAGGTGAGGGCGGCTGTGTAAAGAAACTGGCGACGTTGCATGGTGTTTTCCTTCGTGGATGTTTCCAGAGTATCGGGTAGCGAACACGCCGGTCACGGTGCCTCAATCAATTTTTTCAAACCACTGCCGAACAAGATAACGGGTCTGTCACTGATCTCGCCTGAGACTGAGGGTTGAACGATGCCGACCTACGGATTGTCACTTGTCGGAGTGGTCCAGATGGTCAGGTCTTTCAGGTCGTTATCAGATGGATTGCCGATCAACAGGCTGACCCCGTAACCAACACCGAACATCAACAGGTTCGCGAATGTGCTCAGCCAGAATTTGTCCGGTAAGAGTTCTGCGAGCCCCGGAAACAGGCTTTCAGTCAGACCGAAATCCACCACTAACCATCCTGCGCTTGTGAGAATGGTGACGAGGATAGCGATCCGGGCAGCCCGGCTGTCCACCCGCCGTGTGACGAAGCCCAGCAGAAACAGACCAAGAAGTCCTCCACTGAGCACAGACAGCAGGGTGCGCTGCAGGTCATCCAGCCGTGTCTCGGACGGCCGGGCATAGTAAATGCCGCAGGCTGTTGTGATCATAAAGATACTGAACAGCAGGCTGATCAACTTGCCGATGTTTGCATAGTGCCGGGGATCACGGTCTCTGACCCACAGTCGTTTATAGAAATCTGTGGTCATGGTGGCAGCAACTGCGTTGATACTTGAATCCAGGGTGGACATTGCTGATGCCAGCAGACCGGTCAGCACAAATCCTGCGACACCCGGCGGGACCTGTTCCAGAATAAAACGAGGGAAAACCTGATCCGGATCCAGACCCTGTAGTCCGCTGTCCGGTACGACTTTGACAAACACATACAAAGACGTTCCCAGAAAGAGAAAGTACGTCCAGGTTGGTATGGCCAGACAGCATCCGATAACCGCCGCACGCGAGGCATCTTTGTCGCTTCTTGCCGCACAATACCTTTGCACATTTGTCTGGTCGGTTCCCAGCACGTGCAGATAGACCATGCCTTCGGCAAGGATATAGGCCCACAGCGTTTTTTCGCCGAGCGTGAATGTCGTGCTGCCCAGTTCGAACTTATTGTCTGCCACGGCAACACTGAAAAGCTGACCGAATCCTTCAGGAAGCTGCCAGATGATGATCGGCAGGCAAAATAATCCACCGGACATCAGTGCGATTCCCTGAACAACATCCGTCCAGATGACTGCCTCCAGACCACCGAGGATCGTGTAGGCTGAAACCAGCAGACCCGCAACCAGGATGATTTGCGGCAGCGATTCGTCCGGCATCTGAAAAATGGATCTGATCGCCAGCGAAACCGCATACAGCACAATTCCCGTTCTGAACAGATGAAACAGTACGAAACATCCGGCAGCGTACATTCGTGTCCTTACACCGAAACGTCGCTCAAGGTACTCATACGCGGAACTGACGTGAGTTCTTCTGAACAAGGGGATGAACAGATAAATTGCCACCACGATCGCCGGGAGATACGTCAGGTGTGCCAGAAAATTTTTCCAGTTGCCGTCACCGAAGGCGAAGGCAGGAATTGCCAGGAATGTCATGGAACTGATGATGGTTGCCATCATCGAAAAACCCACCACCCAGCCCGGCATCGATCGCCCGGCCAGAAAGTACCCTTCGTCCGTCCGGCCGCGGAGCGAACATACGCCACCAATACCCAGCAGCAGCAGGAAACCCAGGCCAATCACAATCTGGTCTGTTAAGCGAATCGCCTGTTCCCCGGCCGCAAGGGTCCACGGAAACACAGTCAATGACGTGAGAGTCTGGTCGATTAAGCGAATCGCGTATTCCGGCATAAATGATTACCTTGTTCTGAAGGACAACAATGTTGTCAACGTCTGTCGAACCACGGAGGACACGTTGTCAAAAGTATCCCGGTCGGGTCCGTTCGTTCTGTGCGGTTCTCTGTGACCTTTGTCTTAATAGGGCCGGATGGGACCGACATGCTGGGAGGCATCCCGACTGTGTGATGTTCTGTCTGTGACGTCAGCTGCGGGCTTAAAATCCTCCTCCGCTGTATCTTCGAACTTCACAGCAGTGCTGACTATTCCAGCGGTTGCAGGTCATAGCAGAGGAACCCGTGTTCGTCACGCAGGTAGAGCGTTTCGGCGACTACCACGAGATGAAACCGGAGGGAGCACAGTTTCCCGGTGAGGCTGAAAGCTCGTATGAGACCATCCTGTTCAGGAGTTAGGGGGATAAGTGTCGCAACACGGTGTCGGCGCGGCTTGCCGCCATGTGGCACAAATATCCAAATACCTGATGACGCAGATTTTAAGCAGTGTTGCTACTGATGTCAGTATGAAACGCAGGGCAACACCATCGTGGCAGCAAAAGGGGCCTGACGTCTTTTCAGCTTTTGAACATGGATTCGTCGATCCAGCCGGGTTTGAACGGACGCGGCGACCAGTCCGTAGGGACGCTGCCAACCGGAGTCATTGCTCCTGACTTTTCCAGATGCGAGTAATATCCGGTCAGAAACAGTTCGGTTTTCCTGCGGATGACGTCGTGCGGCTGATACGGATGTCCCTCAAACGTTCGCTGCATGTCGACCAGTTGCGGTGCAAAATAGTGATACAGTGTTTCCTGTTGGTTTGGACTTCGATCCACCTTAATCGTCTGGGTACCCTCACTGCCGGTGACTTTGAGATACAGGTAGTGGCTGTCGCCGGAAGCATGCATGGATGCAAGAAACGGAGGCTGATCGTCGTTTCCCTTAAACAGCATTGTTTCCTGCAGATACGACGCGCTGCGCTCGTCGTCGGTGATCAAAGACACCTTGTCCACGTCGTATCCCAGCGCTCTGAGAATAAACCACTGAATGTGAAAGTGAGCCGGGTATTCATTGCTGCGACAGATGCCGTGAACCGCCTGAATGATTCCGCAATCCTCCAGTCGCTCCTTCAAATAGGAAGCCTGGTAATAGTGCTCCTGGCAACTCGTCGCCATCAGTGGAGTATTGTGTTTTGCTGACAGGTCGAGCATCGAATCGATGTCTCGCAGACTGTAGCTGAATGGACGGCTGAGGTACGTGGGAATTCCGGCTTCGATATAGGGACGGGCCAGCAGGTGTTGCCACGGAATCTCATAGAATCCACCAAATGCCACCGCGTCCACACTGCCGACCATGTCATCGTAATTCGTCACTGCCTGACAGCCGTACTTCTGTGCGAATTCTTCGGCCAGTTTCGGATTCACATCCCAGCAGTGAGTTACTTCCATGTTGAGCAGACCTGTGCCAAATGCTCCTTTTGGAGAAAGAATCTCACCCCAGATCCCCCAGAAGGTGTACTCGCCAACATTAAGAGCGCCCACGCGGATCTTACGCGGCGCAGGCGTATCTGTTTTTTCCTGGGAGTCCGCTGCTGCCAGTGGACTCCCAGCAGCAGCGGTTAAAGACGAATTCAGGAACAGGCGTCGGTTCAACATGAGAAAACTCCAAAGACAACTCTTCAGTCCATTCAGGCTGTTTACGGCACACGAAACCCTTTGACCTTTGTCTGGATCACCCACGCGGACGACTCGCCAACGGCGTACAGTTGGTCGTAATTCCTGCCACCAAACGTACAACTTACCGGATACTGCGGGAACCAGATCGTGCCCACGTAGACGCCGGTATCTTCAAAGACCTGTATGCCGGACAGTGTGCAGACATACAGACGACCGTCCATGTCCACGGCCATTCCGTCTGCCCGTGAATCAACACGCATCTCTGGATTCTGTGCGCTGAGCACGTCGGGTGTCAGATTGAGCTCAGCGAATTTGCGTTTGTTGGATAATGTTCCGTCTTCGTGAACATCGTAGGCCCAAACGAAGTTTGCTCCCGGATTAAACCAGGTGTTGTTGACATAGAACGTTTTGCCGTCCGGAGAAATCTCCACCCCGTTTGGCATGGCATACTCGCCCGGTGGAATCACGACTTTTGCCGTTCCATCGCAGTTCACGTAGTACACCTGTTTCCCTGGCTGGCTCTTCTTTTCCTGCGGCGTAAACTGAGGATCACTGACATAAAAGCCGCCTTTGGCGTCCATCACCAGATCATTGGGGCCGTCGATGGGCCGACCGTCAACGTGATCCAGTGCGGTTCCCAGAACCTTACCGCTGTCAGGATCCATCTCAATCACGCGATGGCCAAACATGTCGCAGACGAGCAGGTTTCCGTCGCGCGAGGCGATCGTGCCGTTGGTTTGCATTCCTGTGGACAGAACCTTTGTGGTTCCATCAGGTTCAAGACGAATCAGCCGACTTTTTTGCGGGCTGCCGGTCCAGTCACCATTGCGGTGGTCGCGAAAGTACATGTCCGAAAAGTACAGACTGCCGTCCAGCCAGGTTGGTCCTTCCGAAAACGTAAAACCTTCGGCCAGCTTGACCGGTTGGGTACCCGGAGTGATGACCTGTTCGTAGAGCTCGGTTTGGGCCTGACTGTACGAAAGGTAGTCCGGCCGTACCGGCCAGAACACATCCAGTGCCTCTGCACCGAATTCACTCAGCTGCGCTGAATGGGCCATGCCGCCTGGCTGCAGAACCACATCATGGTGTTGGCCTTCCATGGGATATGCGAAATCCATGATGCCTTCGACCAGCTTTCCCCGCAATGTCAGCATCAACTGATCTTCGGGATGGATGTGCAGTGGAAATGACGAATCAGGATCCATACGCACGAAACTCAGCATGGTATTCCTGCCCCAGATCAGCCGTGACTGAGCACTGCTGCGGGGGTAGGGCAGTCTGGTGTCGGGTCTGGTGATCGCCGTCCACTGAATTTCATTCAGGTTGTAGGCTTTACCCGGCTCCAGAGATGTTTTGCTGACGCCCTGATCGGGAAACCCGACATCAGCACCTTCCGCAAGACGGACACCGGCCAGTGCCAGGTGGTCGGCTCGTACCGGTGAAAATATTTCAAAAGCCTGAAGCCCGTCACTTCCGGCAACTAGGCGACGTTTTTGTCCAGGGGTGAGGTACAGCACATGATCACGGGAAAGGCTGATTGTGTGTCCGTCAATTTCACAGTCTGCGGATCCCTGCCGGATGACCATAAACAGCTCTTCGTTCAGCTGTTGCTCCGGATAGTCGGCATTCGGTTCCATCGTCAATACTTCCAGCAACGCGCCCTTACCCCAGGCAACAGTGGCGGAAACTCCATGGGCAAGCTGAATTTCGGGAAGGTTTTTCAACGGGTAAACCTGGCCTGGCTGCAGGTCCAGTTTTACGTCTGTCTCGGGGACGTCCCGCTCGCGGGTTTTGAGCTGGTTCTGTTTGACCACAACAGCATTGCGCACTCGCCACTGATCCGTCGGATCGACCGCTGCTGAGTCCGATGAAAAAAGGATCCCGGCCCCGGCAATTGTGACTGCGTGGAAGAGGGGTATTAAACGAAATGAACTGTACATGCTGAGCATTCCTGTGAGTGTGCTACAGAATATTGTTATGGAAAAGAATGTCGTTTCACGTCTGGTGTGATCTACGTACAGACACTGGTGTACCGGACAGAGCTGCAAAAAACTGATCCGGCGTGTTGTTCTGTCGTATTTGTTCTAAACCGGCTGAGACCGCCATTCGACACAAGAAAATTATCTTCCGAATTCTAAATACCGCTTGGTTCATAAGGGCCCAGGTCAACGTCCTGACCACGGTGAAAGTTTTTGCCCATCAGATATTTCGTTTCCAGTTCCACATCGCGAATGAAAATCTGAGAGGTGAGTTCCGAGTCGCGTCGGGTCAGGTCAACTTCGATCACGTTGTTTCCCTGGACCGGCCAGTGCGCCGGATCGAGATGATAGACGAACCAGTAACCCGAACCCGTTCGATACCGCGGGGCGCTCATACGGTACATCTCATTGATTTTTCGAAGCAGGGATGCCGGCAGTTCTTTTCCGTTCAGACGAATCGTCAGCCGATCAAGTTCGGTGGTATTCATGATGCGCAGTCGAAGGATGACTTCGTGCACGCGGTCAACGCTGTCCCAGCGCGGCAGATCGTCAGTGATGCCAAGATTCACCTGCACCGGTTTTCCCACATGCAGGTCGGCCGGAAGCTGCATGGAAACCCCGGGTTCCACTTTCGGAGTCTGGTAACGACCTGTGGTCGTTGGAACGTAGTAGGATTTATCTTTGGGAGCCATGACGTCCGGATGCGGCAACTCACGGAGTTTTTCGTAAAACGTGGCGTCATAGGGCCAGTTGCCAAACCACTGAGCAATATAGAGTCCGTCAATTCCCTGATCCCAGTAATTGCAGGCAGCACCGCGGATCATTTCGATGGTCGCTTCGGCCAGTCGATCCGAATCGACGTGGCTTTGCAGCGTTGCATGGATGCGACAGTCTGATTTTTTGGCGGCAGCCACAAACGGACGAAAATCAGCAGTGTGGTTTAGCAGTTCCGGGCCGCCCAGAGTTTGAGGAACCAGCACGTCCACGATTCCCTGCCGGATCCATTCCTGAATATCGAGTCCCACGGAGAGACAACCTTCGATGCTGGCGGGGACACGAATCACCAGTTCACGTTCTTCACCACTGGACTTGACGGCGTTATACACCTGGCCAATCCATTCGGTCATGATTTCCAGACCGGCCTGCACCTGTTTGGGATGGAAATAATGCACGCCGTAATTCAGCTGCAGTTCAAACCCATCCACAGGGTACCGCTGGAGTGTTTCCTCGATCAGTGCGAATCGTTCGTCGCGTACCTCCTGGTGTTTGAAATCCAGCCCTCTGAGTCCGGGAAAATCGTCTGGCAGATCACCCGCAGCTCCGATTTCAAGGTGAGTGTTATTAAAGCGAAAATCTGAGCAGCGCACATCCGTATCTCGATCCCGCCGACCCTGCTGAACCAGCAGTGTCGGGTACAGCAGCATGTTTTTCTCATGCGCCCGGTCACACATCACCTGCAGTGGATCGTGTCCTTCTGCAATGAGGCCTTCTGCATTCTGATGCGCCCGCCGAAAAATGATGTGTGACCATTTATCGACATTGTGCCCCCACAACTCACCCACTTCCGTATCGTGCAGTACGGTCCGGCCATCTCCCAGACAGAACATAATCGCCTCGATCGGCGTACCGACCAGTTCATCGACACCGGCTTCGTACTCCTCCTTCTGCATGGGAGGTTCGTACATGTAAATCAGCGGATGACGACCGTCGTGATAAAACATGAACCGCGGTGGCTGTCGTTTGACCTTTTCGACGTCCTTCGAATCGTCGGAGACCGCTGCATCAGCGACAGTACCGCTGACCACGCCGGCAGCAACGGCGGTTTTCATAAACTCACGTCGAAATATCACGGTGTGGATACCTTTGGAATGATTGAAACTGTCCCGATCGGATTCAGGCGTCAAAGGAGCTGTTCCAGGTCCGTCACTGCAGCAGCGCCCGTTCGCACAGTCGTTCTCAGCGATTTATTTCCCCGTGGGGTGAACTTACTACTTTATCTCACTCGAATGGGATCGCGATGCATTCTGTTGCGCTCGATACCTTTGCCGGCTAGAACCTCACGAGTGAATTTGATCATGATGGGAGGTCCGGCCATGTAGGCTTCTGCCTTGAATGGTTCGGTAAAATGCTCGTCCAGTACGGTGTTGATATATCCTGTCTTTCCCTGCCAGGCATCAGTTTCCTGCGGATGCGACAGGGCCGGGACATAGTGAAACCCGGTTTTGGTCTTACTCCATTCGGTAAACTGTTCATGCAGAATCAGATCTCTCCGGCTGCGCACGCCCAGAAACAGGTAAATATCCTGCTGCTCGTTGACTTTGTTTTCGAACCAGTAATTCAGCAGACACACGAACGGAGAAATTCCAACGCCTCCGGCGATCAACAGAACCGGACGATCGAATTCGTTGCGGGAATTAAGTCTTCCGCCGGGGTTGCTGAGCGCCACCATGTCACCAACCGACAGATGTTGGTGAACGAACGTGGAGACAACTCCGGGAGGAACATCTTTGTCGGGTGGAGAATCGTAGTGCTTGATAATGACATCAAACTGGGACTGATTGGAAGGACTTGAGGCGAAAGAATAGGGGCGATACACGGACTGATGGGTCGTACCGTAACGAGCGTTGAATTCATTGATGTAATCGGCCGGTGGTTTGAGTAACACGTATTGCCCGGCTGCAAACTCGAACGATTCCGGCTGCGTTGGCTTTAGGCGGATCCTTTTGATGTTGTGGTTCAGTTGTTCGATACGGACCACTTCGGCCTGATGTGGAAATTTGCGTTGATTCGAATCTGTTTCTGTATTCGTATCCTCAGAACCAGCGACCGCAGTGACGTCAGTCCACATCGGTCCGGCAACACATGCTGCCAGACCACCCTTCACAAAATCACGTCGAAGAATCACAGTTCTTCCTTTCCGGAGTCATATTTCACATGGAATTCGACATGCTGAACGACCAGTGGCGGTCGAATTCGTGGATCGCGTTTCTGTAACCGGACCTGCACCTGGTGTATTCCCGGTTCTGCAGCTGCCGGATCCAGTGGCCACACCAGCCAGCTGGACTCATCAACGTCTGACGGGTTGAGCGGGTCCTCGGCCTTCGCGTTCCGGATGTCGGGTTGACCCAGCGTCAGTCCGTCAAGTTTCACCTGGACACGATCGGATGAGACAAAATGGTCGAGTTTGATTCTCAGGTCGATCTGTTGCAGGCGTTGTGCTGACGATCCCTGCGACACGTTGTCGAAAATCCCAATTCGGAACACAGGACCGTCAGCGGTGAGGGTAGGGTAAAGTGCCACAGGAGTTTCGCCGTTGATACGATCGTGCAGATCAGCCCGGGCCCAGTCTCCCGTGTCACGGATCAGTCGATGGACAGCGGAAAAGACCTTGTTCGTTCCACGCAGTGTCTGCTGACTACCGATTTGAGTGAGCAGGTCCCGACGAGTTCTTTCATTTGCATGCCAGTTGAATACATACATGCCGTGGGCGCCGCGTGCCCAGTAGCCCTGGGATGTTCCGCGAAACCAGTCACGCTGCCATTCATCGCGAGGCTTTAATCCGTCATGAGTTCCCCAGAATCCGCCGTCAAAGCCACCATAGAACCTGACGGGGGTTCCCTGAACGAGGTTCAGAAAATTTTCGACTTCAACGCCGGGATCGCTGCCCGCTCCTCCGCCTGCCGTGATGATGTCACACAGGTCTTCCCGGATCCAGGTTTCCAGGTCATATCCGATATGCCGGCACGACTCTAAAGTTGTGGCAACACGTACAGCCACCGGGAACGGTTTGTTGCGTTTGTCGGCTATCCTACTGGTGTGCTGTCGAACGGCACGTTGCAGGTCCGTCAGCACGTATCGCAGACGCCATGCGTCGTCGGCAGGCAAATGAAATGCGTGACGCTGCCAGTCCAGTTCCACACCGTCCCAGTCCGCCAGAG
The DNA here is from genome assembly GCA_022447225.1 of Fuerstiella sp. NCBI lineage: Bacteria > Pseudomonadati > Planctomycetota > Planctomycetia > Planctomycetales > Planctomycetaceae > Fuerstiella > Fuerstiella sp. Next base: position 130,586 of record JAKVAZ010000016.1, read on the forward strand.
CCAGCGCCTCCTGGATGTATTCAAACCGGTGTTCCCGGACTTCCGGAATTGCCATGTTCCAGGAAGCCGCAAACCATGGAGGAGCCTGGTCAGCGCCCAGGCACCATTCCGGGTGGTCCCTGCGAAGCTGAGTCAACCCGTCCAGGTCCGCGTTCGATAGCTCGTCAAGCTGAAGGCCACGGAAGTGATTGTCGTTCATCCGGATGGAGACGTAGACGTCAATCCCCAGTTCATGGCCTCGGCGAACCATTGCTGCGTAGGGATTTTCACCCCGTTCAATCATGGCACGAATGTTCTCATTGTGCCGCATGGCATTGGCCGAACTGTACACCCGATGCTGGTTGTCGCCGACAGTCGGAAGAGATTCAGAATTCCAGGTGGCTTCGTGTTCCCCCACGCAAAAAAACAGTGCCTCAACCTGAGTCTCTTTGAGAGGGGCAAAGGTCTTGTCGAGAAACTGCTCCAGCGACTGTGGAAAATCAGAGTAACCGTGGGGTGCTCCGTCCCAGTTGTAGATGACCTGGTATTGCGGCGGTGCCGGTCGACGTTGTTGTGACCGCTGTTCTGCGGATTGTGCTGTCAAACAGTGCAGGAATACCAGGCTGGCGGCGAGAACGCCGCCGGGACTGCGGGACAGAAACGTTTTTCGATTCTGTGGTCTCACGTTCTTTCCCCCCTGGCATCCGATGAACCCTGTCGCGCAACACCGACTGTTTCGTCTGACGACCGTGCTGACTCGAAACAGGAGCCAACAACAGCTTCGACGGACAGGCCAATCCGCCACCAACTAAAATTTAATCTCGCTCGCGGTCAGGAATCACTGTTGCCTGCCGCGTTTTCGTCACTTTGCGGTTTGCCGACAGCGTCACCGCCAAGCCAGCGATAGGGGCGAGGCATCAGCGTCAGAGAGCGATCCTTCAGTGGTAAGCTGACGGCCTGACTGCCCAGCATGGCAGATTGTTTCGCAGCGATGGCAACTTCCAGCGCCTGACGCAAATCATGTCCGGAAACAAACAATTCGTTTTCGTTATTAGTTTCCACCGCTTTCACAAAGGATTGAATTGAGGCAACCAGATAGTTGTCCCCGGCTCGCAGCGGTGGAGCATTGAGTATTTCAGGCCACGGGAAGGGCGTGTATTCGGGATCGATCTCCTTGCGTACACCATTGGCATCGCGCCCTTTAAAAATCCGCGGAGAATTCCAGCTCCAGCTGACCATCGCATCTTCGGTCCACACGTCCACTCCACTGCGATTTCGCCGTTCGCCGTACTTTTGTTCCAGACCAAATACCTGGCAGTCGATACCGGTGCTGAGTCGGAAACGTCCATTGATGTTCAAACCACTGTCGTCTTTGTCGGCCTTGAGCGCTTCCGGTGGGCTTCCCCAGGCAATCACTTCATCAATTTCTGCGCCGGCAAGAAGTCTCAGTACAGAGATATGCTGGCATCCGCCTCCGGATATTTCCCCTCCCCAACCGTGAACTGCGGCGCCCTGAATCGTTCCCAGTTCGCCGGAGTGAAGCTTTTGGGCCGCCTGTTGCACATTCCATTTGGCTCGCTGCAGATTCCCACCGGCAAAAATAACATTATTATGTCTGCAGGCATCGACCATCGCATCTGCGTCAGACAGCCGTGCGGCAATCGGTTTATCCGTTGACACACCTTTTACCCCGGCCTCGGCGCTCTTCACCACGGCTTCTTTCATGAATTTGGTCGGTGTGATCACGGCGACGATATCCGGCACGTAGTCGGCCAGCATTGTATTGACGTCTTTATACAGCCGGTCTACGTTGAAGCGTTCGCCGACGACGGGGCGACGCTCGTCATTCCACTCGGCGATGGCGGTCAGTTCCGTATTGGGAAGCCGTCGATAGACCTCGGCGAAGTACTGCCCCATCCGGCCGCAACCGACAATAGCCACTTCAAGTTTCTTTGCACCACGGGAACTCACCGATGCGTCAGCAGCTGTCTGAATTGACCCCGCGGCTGCCGCCGTTGCCGCACAGCTGTTCGCCAGGAATGTTCGTCTGTCCATTTGTTGCCTCTTTGATTCACTGACTTAGTCGTCGAGATTTATCTGAAAGCCTGCAAAATTTGATAGTAACCAGCCCGGAACCCTCTGTCTATTCTGCGAACTTGAAAGATCGGATGTCTGTTCCAGTGACGTAAGGTTGTTGTTTGGTGACTCGGTGGGCGTTTCTCTTTTTTGTCAGCAGGAGGGATCATGTTCGGGAACCCCGAGAGGGAATGCTCTGCAACACATGGTCGGATTACGTTCAGACAAAGGTTGTGTACCAGTCTGTTAGTGGATCCTGACCGGTTAGCCGAATCCTCGGTCCCTCAACCGGCGGTTTATGTGTCAACAGTAGACCGGTAGTTCAGTCAGTGCCCGCACGCCCATGGTTTCGCGGCGGTGAAGACGGTCGCCGGCCCGACGTATATTAGGAACCTGTTTTACGATCTCACGAAGCGTGATTTCCATTTCGATTCGTGCCAGGGGGCCGCCAATGCAAAAGTGCGGGCCCCAGCCAAAACTGACGTGTTTGTTGGGTGCGCGTTCGATATCAAATCGGTCCGGGTCGGGAAATTGCTCCGGATCGCGGTTGGCCGACAGCAGGACCAGTACCACCGTGTCACCGGCTGCGATCGCCGTGTCGCGAATCGTAATGTTCTCCTTTGCCTGGCGGACGCCGCGCGTGACAGAATTATCGTACCGCAGCATTTCTTCGACCGCCCCATCGACTTTACCGTCAATGTCAGCTTTGAGTTTTTCAAATTGCTCGGGGTTGTCGAAAAATCCGATCATCCCGTTAGCGATGACGTTGGTGGTGGTTTCGTGACCGGCGATAAACAGAAAGACGCACAGTGCCAGTAACTCGTCGTGTGTCAGCCGATCGCCCTGGTCTTCCGCAGCCACCAGAGCGCTGAGTAAATCGTTTTGTGGAACACGCCGGCGTTCGGCCGTCAGTTCGTCGAACATGATCCTAAGGTTTGCCAGCGCCTGATTTGCCGATTCGGCATAGCCGCGGAGTCTGGGGCCACCTCGAGTCGAAAAATTCATCACGCCTTCCGACCATTCAAGGTAGGAATTGCGATGTGCCGACGGGATGCCCATCATCTCACAGATCACGTCAGCCGGAAACGGATAGCAGTAGTCCCGGTGAAAATCCATTTTTCCGCCCTGGGCTGCATGAGCCAGTCGTTCAGCGGCCTGCTTTTCGATCCGTGGACGAAGTGCCTTCAGCATCTGAGGGGAAAAGGCCTGGTTGATCAGCCGCCGCAATCGTGTGTGGTCGGGAGCGTCCAGCAGGATGATCCAGTGGGACAGGTGATCCAGCAGCGGCTGGACCTGCTGGCGCTGCTGGTTCTCCAGAGCCTGAGTGTACATTTTCATGCGGTTGGACGAGAGCCGCGGATCGCGCAGACCGGCGAACACGTCGTCATACCGCGTCACCAGCCACAGGTTCATTGGCTCGCACCAGTGCACCGGATCCTCTTCCCGCAGTCGTTGCAGCAAAGGGTACGGATTCTGCAGACGTTCTTCACAGAACGCCTGGTAGTCCGGATCAGTTGTCAGTGTGGCAGCCATGTTGATTCTGAGTTACCTCCGACCGTAGTTTAGCGAACGCAGAGGTCAGATGGCAGACCGCAGTCGACACACTCCAGACGGTACCGCGTCCAGGAACCCGTCCGGATAACTGATTTCTCAGCTGATGTGATTGACGTGATGATGCAGCAGAGTTTTGGTGAATTCCGGACAAAATCGTCAGAGGTCCGTGATCCCAAACATAGGTCACAAGTGTCCACAGCGTCGCAGGGATTTGATGAACTGCCCAGGAACAGGATGAAGAAAGACGGAGATCCACTGTCTTGTCAGCTCAAAGACATTCAGAGCATTGTTTTTCAGACGTGTGATGCGGCATGGGTTCAGCAACCACAGGTAAGCTGCTTAGGTCTGGTGGGATGGTGCAAAAACAGTCCGCGAAAATCGGGCTCGGCGATGCCGCGCATCCTCTGGTAAACTGTTATCGTTACGAAGGTATGATTCTGTTTGCCTGTCTGATTCAGTTCACTCCCCGGAAGGTCACAGACTCGCGGAATACAGCGGCCATAGTTGGTTCCCGCTTTTTCGTAGATCATTTGATCTGTCGGACTGTCGGGAGATCGCGGTTCTTTATCTTCCGGCCGATGTTCGGTTTGAGAACATTGTGATACGAAGAGATTTGTGAGTCGTCCGGTATTTCGCCGATGCCGCCCTGCGATGTTCCGGCTGCATCAGTCCTGAGAATCAGTTCCTGAGGTTTACGGGACAGTGGTGTCTTGGCGTTTGCCATGATCGACAGGGACGCGTATTCGGACGCATCCCCAATCAGCAGGCCGCCGATCAGCTGTGTACCGCTCTGATTGAACAGCAGTTTTTTGTACGTGCCGGAAACGGGGTCTTCGAAAGTCACTGGGACAACCGTTTGGGCATCAGCTTCATAATCACCGAAACTGGCCACATCGACCCCCATCAGTTTGAGATTTGTTGAGACATCTGTGCCGGAAAACTGTTGTTCGCCACCGCACAGGTTGCGAGCTGCAACTTCGGCCATTTCATATCCCGGAGCAACGAGACCGTAGACAGTACCCGCATGACGTGTGACTTCTCCGATCGCGAAAATTTCCGGAGCGGAAGTTACAAGTCGGTCGTTCACGACCACTCCGCCTCGCGCAGCGACTTCAAGGCCGGATTCGCGGGCCAGTTCGTCGCGAGGTTGGATGCCGGCTGATACGATGATCATGTCGACATTCAGTGATTCACCGTCACTAAATTCCATTCGTTCGACGCGACGGGTGCCGTGAATTTCTGTGATTTTTGTGTTGAGCCGCACTCGTACACCCAGATCTTCGATTCTTTGGACAAGAATACGAGATCCGGCATCATCGATCTGCTTTGACAGCAGTCGCGGAGCGAATTCGATGATGTGAGTTTTGAGACCGAGCTCACAGGCGGCCTGGGCAGCTTCGAGACCTCGCAATCCACCCCCGATGACCGCGGCGGTTTTCAAGTGCTTTGCGTAGTCAGTGATCCGGTCCAGATCGTCAACGGTGCGGTAAACAAAGACACCCTTTTTTTTGATCCCCGGAATCGGAGGCACGAATGGATAGGAGCCTGTTGCCAGTACCACATAGTCGTATTTAATCCCGATGAATCTATCAGAACGCACGATCTTAAGTTTGTGGTCGATTTCACTGACCCGGTCGCCTATGTGGATCTCGATTCCATTCTGATGGTACCAGTCCCGCCGGGCCTGCATCAGGCTTTCGGAATTCCGGTGAGTGAAGAAAGATGTCAGACCTACCCGATCGTAGGCCGCACGGGGTTCTTCGCAGAACGTGATGATGCGAAACTGTTTTGCAACATCATATTCGACCATTTTTTCACAGAACCGCAGGCCGACCATGCCGTGCCCCACCACCACAAGTGTCTGTCGATCCGGACGAAATTCAGTCTTACTCATGACTCTTCGACCAGGGAGGAAGAAAGTGGGAGACGGTTACAGAAATCGGATCAGTTCAGCTTGCCGAAAGCGTCGCTCGGCCAGCATGGTTTCTATGTCGCGCGGTGTCTGATACTCGAACCGGCTGCTGAATCTTACGGCTACGGTTACAAACGAACCGTACGTGACGACAGCACTCAGCATGACCAGGCCGGCAATCAGGAAGGCGACACCGAACCCGGCATAGAAACAAAGAAAGAAAAAGAGAGAACCGCGGCGCGTCGAACGTCTGCATCTGCGGAGACCTCAAGTCGTCCAGATCGACTCGCGTGGCTTGATTCTGAAGTCGCATCAGATTTTTTTCTTTGTGCCGAAATGAGGTAGATCGATCAGTCTTTTTCAGAACTGCTCGTCCGTTTAGCCCGAAGGGGCATTTTGGCGCAAAGAGTTTGAGTCCGTCGTCAGGTGTTCCGATGTTGTTCCGTAATCAATTTCCGCAGTGTGTGAGTGTCCACAGAGAAATGTGTGGCGCAGAACCGTTCGCTGAGCGGAGGTGTTGTTGCCGATTCCTGCCGAAACAAGAGGGTGGTCGGCGGGGAACGTAGAAAGCGAAAACGCATTCATAACGGGGCATCCTTCCCTGGATTTATTCAGCGATGCCGGCTTCAGGATGGCAACCTGACAGACCTGCTGCACCCACTGCATATTTCACAAATGTGGTTATCCGACACTGTCCAACTGCAACAGGTGTGCCAGTCCGGTTTGTTTGATTGAATGTCTGACCGGGCGGGACGACGCCTGGTCAGTAAAACGTCTGAAATCAATGTGATATGGAAACCGAAAATTTTTGCCCGGACTGCATTTGGTCGTCGAAGGGTGATGCCGTCGCTGCCTGTCTGAGATGCACATGTGCAACTCGACTGGTCAGCCAAAGATGGAAAAACCACCCGTCGTCGCGTGCCGCTCTGAGGGAATCCGGTAATTCGGAGATCCCGCGGCGCATCGAATTGTCGGTGACTTAGCCGGATTCGCTTCCTGAACGGAGCTGGTGGCCGCCAGGCATGTTTCGGGATTGCTATTCCGCCAGGAAGACGTCCCTGTTGTCGCGGCGTTTGAGAAGTTCGTCGAGAATCGTGTCTGACACGGGGCCTTCGGTTTGATCGAGTATTTCCGTGAGGTTCGCAGATTTCCCGGCGGATTGACGTTGTTGTCGCCAGTGTGCCAGGGCTGCCTGTGCCCGGCTGTGCCCGGCTTCGGGCTGGGGCACAAAGTTGTAGTCGTAGCCGTCAAATCCCGGCAGTGATCCCAGGGTGCGACCGGCGATGTATCGCACTGCCGGATAGTCGTCGTCCAGCAGCACGGACACCACGCGACCGATCCACTCGGTTCCGCTGACTGTCTGAGCCGACTTTCGGCCCAGGGCGCAAGCTACGACTGCCCGCTGACCGGCGTCACCGGACAGGGCGGTGATGATGGAGTCGGGCACCACCCGATGATCGCGGGGGATTTCGGCGGTCGGGTGACTGTACCAGTCACTCAAATGTCGGTCCGTCCAGGCCAGGGTTTGATTCAGGTGGCACAGATTGCAGGCGTTGGTGCGACCGGATTTCAATTCCACATCGACCCGGGGGCTGTCGATTGTGTGGCTGCGAATGGTCTTGAGCAGACCGTAGGTGGTGTACGGCATATGGCAGTTGTAACACAGGCTGCCGGTAGAATCGGCCGCATGGTGAGTGTGTTCTGCCAGGGCTTCGTCGGCCGCGTATTCATTGTGACACTGCAGACAGGCCTGATTGGTGTCTGATGTGAGCTTCAGCTGATCGTTGGCCCATTTTTCGTGAGGTCGAGCATCATCGGGCTGCTGATGCATCTGATGGCACGACAGGCAGGTCATCTCCCCGCGCTGATAACACGGGGTTTCCACCAGACCGTTGAATTCCCGGCCGGAGACCCGCACCATGCCGTCCGGCCAAAATGTGGCCTCGATGATTTCCGGTTGCGATTCGTGGTAACTCTTCAGAAGTTTGGCGTACTCGTCGCGATAATCGCCTTCCGGAATATCGGCCAGGCGGGAGTAATCGAAGACCCGTGTGAGAAATTTGGTTTCATACAGATCGTCGCCGGCCCGATAGGGTTCCCCCTGTTTGAGCCACTTTTCCATCAACCGGGTAAACAGGACGCCGGCCGGTTCGGTGGGGTTGATTCCCAGGAACGGTTGAGTGATCGCGTGGCAGCTTCCGCAGACCTGTGAGGAATGTTCTTTGGTCAGTTTGAGAGGATTGACGATCGTATCGTCTGAATCCTGCTGCCAGTGCAGCGCGTAGCGTCGTGTCGGACTGCTGTTGGCGCAAACGTGTTCTTCCCCGGGCCCGTGGCAGGCCTCGCACGCGATGCCCAGTTCGGAGACCCTCGCGTCTTTCCAGTCCAGTCGTTGTCGTCCATGGGTGGTATGACACAGGATGCAGCTGCCGCTCCAGCGGTTTCTTTCACTAATCGGGTGCGCCTGATAGGGGAACACGAAGGCATGTCCTCGGGGGATCCAGCGCTGTGCTTCAAACAAATAGATCAGCGGGAATTGTCCCAGTTCCCGCCGAACACCGGCGGAGTACCAGTACACCTGCATGTGGTGCGAACCGGTGCTCATTACAAACTGTCGCGAGATGCGACGTGCCGGACCGCGGTCCGGATGGTGATCCGGATCATCAAACTCAGCCCAAAATTCGTCACCCCGGCGTTCGAAGACGTATTGCCGACTGTCTACAGTGAGTTCCCGCTGTGAAAAGTCGCCCCGCATTGATGTCGGTGAGACTACCTGTGTCATGGTGCGATGGTATGAATCGTGCCAGGTTTTGTGATGGTCGGTGTGACACGATCGACACGACGTAGAGCCCAGGTGCCCCTGTGCGGGATCGCGAATGGGACGGTCGGTGATCTCCAGTTCCGGCAGGGGATGTTCGATCGCTGCGTTCAGCACCCAGCAGATGCCCACCGCACCCACGGCAATGCCGGTTACGATCCTGGCCCGCAGTGACGGTTTTCCGCTGAGCATTGCCAGCCCGGCCAGACCAAGGCTCAACACCATTGCCACGATCAAAACTTCGACCGTCATGGCGAACCTCGTTTCAGGCTCGCCGCGGCCACCCGTACGATGGCTGCGATTAACAGTGTTGCTCCGACCGGTACCAGCCAGATCCCCAGTCCCGGATCGCCTTCATAGGTGTAGACCCCACCCAGAAAAAATCCACCGGGCATGAGGATTGTGGCGCTCACCAGACACATCGAAACCCATCGCACCCAGGTGGATGTATGGTCGACCAGACGATCCAGACTGACTGCGAAACAGATGTGCAGCACTGACAACAGGGTGCCGTGCGTGTGTGCGAGTGTCCACATCAACCGCCGCACTTCGTCTTCCAGATACCAGCGTACCTTGAGTCCGTGACAGGCTTCCAGGCCGAACCCCAGCACCAGGAACGGAACCAGCAGGCACCACCCCAGGCGAATGTGTCGCAGAGTGTAGAGATGTGGCTGTGGATCGTTGGGCTGGTTGGACATGGGCGACCTTGAATGGTCCGATCGTACCGACAGCGAATGTTGCATCGGCTGACAGGAACCCCGATTTTGGTCAGGAGTCGGCAGTTAAACAACAGGGGGCGGAGACGAAAAATGATTTTCGCTGAATGAACGCTTTGACGAATCCGAATGCTGTGGGTCGCGGGGAACGTGTTTGTGGTTTTGCAATTGGAGCATTTGCGCGGAGGAACAGCCGAACATGGCAGCCAATCCACATTCAAATCGTCGAACATGAATGGTCCATTGCTCAGCAGATCTGTCTGGCTTTCGGCGGAAGCGGGACCGGTCGCAAAGGGAGTACAGCAGTCACTCCACAAAAAAAACGTCTCAAACCACAAAGGTTTAAGACGTTACAAAAGTGGAGGATAGGGGACTTGAACCCCTGACCGCTTCACACAGTAAAATATTGGAAGATTCAGATACGGACGAGCCTGCTGGTGCATATGCGGTGAGTCACCTATTGGTCATTCTCGATCCAGCACAATTGGTTAGGGCAATCGAGACGACCGTAATCCCGACGAATCGTGTGTCCAAAAAATATAGTCGAGCCCTGATTTTCGTATTCGCGGAATTGCGGCGTCAACAAGCATTTCGTATTTGAATTCGTGGCCGGGATTCTTGTATTTCGACGATCACGCCAGTAACGGGCGAATGACATTGCCGTGGACGTCGGTCAGTCGATGATTCCGACCCTGAAAGCGAAATGTGAGTCGGCGATGATCGATGCCCAACAGATGCAGAATAGTCGCGTGCAGATCGTGGACCTCGACCGGATCGGCGACAACATTATAAGAAAAGTCATCCGTGCGGCCCCAAGTGATCCCGGGTCGAATGCCTCCCCCGGCCATCCATATGGTGAAGCAGCGCGGGTGGTGGTCGCGTCCGTAACTGGCCGCCGTCAATTTCCCCTGGCAATAGGTGGTGCGACCGAATTCGCCACCCCAGACGATGAGCGTGTCTTCGAGCAATCCGCGCTGCTGGAGATCCTTGACCAAACCGGCAGAGGCCTGATCGGTATCCCGACATTGACCGCGGATCGCGTTCGGCAGATTCTTGTGCTGATCCCAGCCCATGTGGAACAACTGGATGAATCGAACGCCCCGCTCAGAAAGCCGGCGTGCCAGA
>JAKVAZ010000017.1 GCA_022447225.1 Fuerstiella sp.
CTGACCCGTGGCAGGAATCGTTCCGCCAGCACACGTGCAATCCTCCTTCCCATTTTCGGCTCGGATGTTGAGAACAGATCGCACAGTTCATACCCCACTGCAATTCCTGCTCGCTTGATGGATTGCATTGAGTAATAGCTGTCGAGCGTTGTGTCATAGAAAAGACATAAGTCGGGAGATTGCTGAACGACTGTTTTTGTTAACTGTCTCCAAAAGCGAAGACGTGAACTCACCGTCGGTCGATGTTGAATCGGACCGACGGAAACGACGCCAAAGTCGGTGTCAGTGGCTTGCTCAAGGTGGCCGAAATGTCTGGGGACGATCATGCGGACTTCACCGCCAGTTGCTGCAAGTCCGCGGCATATGTCACGAACCCGCCGTACTCCCGCCGAAATCTGCGGCGGTGGGTATGCCCCCTGATACACGACTGCATAGGACAATTTATCTGACACAAGAACGTCTCCTCTGACCAGTATCTTTGTTGCGAATACCGTAATGTTCCGCTGTCTGGATGTGCACCGCCCGAACTGTACGGCGATCGATGTGAGCGACTCGGTGGGGCGTATTGCAGGGGCCGTCAATATTGCCGTATCAACGAAGGACCCGGTGCACCGGAGCCGGATAACGCTTCGCAAATACTGCAGAGAGTGCAGCGTAGACTCCGATTCGATACAGAGACCAACGGACGCTCTCGTTGAATCCCATTGCAAAGCGCCCGCGGTGACTGATCGTGATCTGCTCGTCAAATTCCTGTTCGGCAGATGCCACGATCAGACCGTCGCCGGAGAAACTCTCGCTGGGAGTGTGCTTCGCGATCAGATGGTACCGCAGTTCCTTCAGGCGACTCAGACAACGTTGATGGAGTTCATGGCCGTGGGTGGATATGAAAATGAAGCGAACATTCTTCTTCGACAGCGCATTCTTTGCTCCGTCAAGCATCAAGCGTTCAAATCCCTGTATGTCCGAGTGCAGGATCGCCACCTTTTCGATGCCATGCTTCTTAATAATACTGTCCACGCTCATGGTTGGCGGTGTCGACGACTGATCCGCTACATCACTGACAAAGGCGTGCTCAAAAATGCCTTCAGCATTGTTCATGTCAAAATTTTGTTTGCCGAGCTCGAGATTCTCCCGTTCGGGTTCGACCATATAGTTCTTCGCATCGTAGATCGCCTGCTGGAACCAAAGAGAGTAATAGCTCCAATAGGATCCCAGTTCGATCATCGTCGAATCAGGTCCCACTTTCTTCAGTACCTCGAAGAACACTTTTTCTTCCTGCGGTTCATGGTGACCGCCCAGTTTTTCGACGATTTGCGTGATGAACGGTCCGTAATACCCGTCGGCATAAACCTTGATGCCGTTGTGCATGACCTGTACTCGCCGACCATTGGAAGTTTCAAATACAGACCCCGCATCGCCAACTTTGGGTATGTAATCGGTGTCTGTGCACGACACCGTCATGGCGACTCTTCGCTCTTCAGACATCGTGATCATCCTTCTGATTCTGTGATTCGGAAAAAAGTTCGCGAAAACGTCATGAATGAAATGATGCTGTACCGTCGTTCTTAGGCTGCCGGAGATCGGTACCTCCGGGCGTGGGAAATTCAGGCAGCCCTTCCGGCACCAGTCGCTTCGACGTTAATGATCTGTTGCAGAATTTCGTTGACCGAGTACCGCTGCTCCCATTCCGGGTAGTGAGTTTGGAACCGTCGTGTGTCACTGACGTACCAGATGTGATCGCCGGTGCGATTATCTTCTTTGTACGAATAGTTCATTTTGTTTCCGGTCAGTGTTTCTGTCATCCGAATTGCTTCCAACAACGAGCAATTCGAAAACCGCCCTCCCCCAGCGTTGTAAACCTCACCGGATCGAGGATTCTGGAAGAAGTGATCGAACATCATGATCAGGTCGTGACTGTGTATGTTGTCTCGAACCTGCTTTCCCTTGTATCCGAAAATCGAATAGTGGCGTCCAGTCACGCAACACTTCACAAGATACGACAGAAAGCCGTGCATTTCGGTTCCGGCATGATTAGGCCCGGTTAAACAGCCACCCCGGAAAACTCCGGTCTTCATCCCAAAGTAGCGGCCGTATTCCTGCACGAGAACATCGGCAGCAACTTTCGAAGCACCGAACAGCGAGTGTTTACACCGATCAATGGACATTGATTCATCGATTCCGTATTCGAAGTACGGATGCGATTGGTCGATCTCCCAGCGCGTTTCCAACTCGATCAGTGGTAGTTGATTCGGCGTGTCGCCGTAGACCTTGTTGGTTGATGTAAACACGAAAACCGCTTCCGGGCTTGATTGACGCGCGGCTTCCAGCAGGTTGAGTGTGCCATTAGCGTTGATGGTGAAATCTGTCAGCGGCTCTCGAGCCGCCCAGTCATGCGACGGCTGAGCAGCGGTATGCACTATTAACTGAATGTCGCTGCCAAATTCAGAAAAGATGGTCTGAATGGTTTCTGTGTCTCTGATATCAACGTTTCGAGCCTGAAAGTTTTTGACTTCGGCTTCGAGTCGCGTGGTTGATGGTCGTGTCGATGCTTCAGTGCCGAAAAAATAGCACCGGGAGTCGTTGTCGATTCCCACGACAATGTCGAACTGAGTCGAGAAATGTCGAACGGCCTGAGAACCGATCAGTCCCCCGGATCCGGTGATGATTGCTACACTCATGACAGTTTACTGAAACCTACAGTTCACAAATATTTGGAGGTGGTTTTTGAAAATGTCTTTAGCGAAACAGGTGCAGTGATCTGGATTGCAAATCAGCGTCTACTGTCATGTCTGTGTCCTGAGTTGTCACAATGTGGTGCAACTTTGAGTTTCATGTTGAGTTCTCAGGAGGGATCAGTCAGTTGTCAGAATTCTTTCAAGTCCGCTGAACATCAGATGGACAAGGTGCATGTCAGTTCCAGTCGGACTATGAGATATTTATTTCAGTCGCTGATGGTCCAACCACGTCACTTTCGTGAGACGCCGGGTGTTATCTGACTGTTAAAAGAGATAGGGGTAGTCGTGACGAAGGAACACAAACTGAATTGCTGTATTACCGGCAAGGCATACAGTCGCCAGAACGATAAACTGATTTTTTGCGACATCGAATCCAGTTCTGAGGCGATTTCCGTCCAATTCAGAACTACATCAACCAACGCGTGGAGCTGAGTGCGCCAGCCATAAGGAATACCAAACGGGAAACATTATCCGTATTGATTGCGATAGAATCTTGACGTGGCAGAAACAGCCAAACGGTTGTGATGGTGGGGACTCAAAAATGGCCCGGAATGTCTCCATCAGTGTCCGACGATTTTTGGCGAACGATTCCGCGTGAACCGACGTCCCGGAAATTCTCAGACGGACCAGCAGGTTCGCCAGGATATTTCGATACAAACCAAGTGAGGTGACTCCCTTGTGAAGACGACTGAATTGGCGTGTTTGCTTAAACCCTGATCGTCGTATGCTCGAACTGCTTTCAGGCTGCGTGGTACAAACGAGGTCGAATCTGCTCGGATGGAATGGCGAGTGTGTTGAATACACATGCCGAACGCAACTGCCGTTGTGCCTTCGGTTGGGTTCCGTCAAACAGCTGATAGCCATATGACCGAAGGATCTCAGTTACGGAGGCTGTCGGTTGCTTTCCGACTTCCAGATAGAATTTCGGCCGGTGCTCTTTGAGTACGTTGTGACCGCCCTCCAGCACTAACTGTTCAGCGCCTTCCACATCGATCTTTATGATTGTTGGAGGTGGAAACACAGCCAACATGGAATCAAGTGTCGTTGTTGGAACCAATTGTGTGTATCTGGTTCCGCCAGCCTGACTACGCCCGGTGGTGTGCTGTAATGAGTTCGAAGAACGGCCACGTACCGCTATAGAAAATTGTGTGATTTCTGACGTATTGGTCACTGCGCTACACAGGACATGAGTGGTGCGATCCCGGTTTTCTGCCAGCTGAGTCGATCGTTGAATTAATGACGCCAGAATCGGATCCGGCTCCACACATACCACCGTGCCCGCCTCTCCGACCCGGTGTGATGCCAAAAAACTAAAAGCACCTAAATTGCCTCCAATGTCCCAGACATGGTCGCCTTCCTGAACGTATTCCGAAGCGATCGTTACCAGATCACGGAATGCGCCATATCCTGGTTTTAAGTACGTCAGTGCCGAATCGGGGGTGACGAAGAACGGACGTCGGCCAAAGCTGGATGGCAGCCGACGGCGGATCACGATTCGACGAGCGACGCGTTCTGCGATTGTTCTAAGCATCGTGTGCGTTCAATAAACAATCAGTAAATAATTCCGTGATGGCCGCATCAAATCGAGGTGCCGTGAGTTATGCAGATTTAAAAAATATCCGAAATTCAACAATGTCTGTTTGTGCCTGAAAATTGAACGAGACACGCGAGATGTCCGCGCAAACTTCGCCCTCCTGGGTGACATCAGGAGTCGACGCAACTCCGGTCACTCGATTGCATTCCGCTGATGCGAACCGCATGGATCACGGTTGTTCTCGCGAGGTTAGCCAAAATCTGTGATTCAATGCTAGACCGACTTCGCGCAGATTCAGCCGGACGAGGTGCCAGTGATGAAATGACTGCCGGTTCTTCTTTTCAACAATCGGCAGAAGTTTCCGGATCTGTACCAGGCGGCAGGATCAGAAATGCAATCCGATCAGCAGAATCATAAACGGAGAGTATTTCGAAAGCAGGGACAACACAGACAACGTTGCGACTGCAAGTTAAATCACGTCCGGAATCTGTGCCGCCGGTGAGTCATTCTCTTCGAGCTGGCATATGACATCGGACGGAAAGCCCGGGTAGCGTCGACGCGCGGACTGACCGGCCACCGGGACGGTGTTGATATCCCTGAGGTGACAGCTGTGCCATTGCCCTCTGATAAGATGCCTGCGGGTTGCCGATGTTCTTCTGTCGTTAGCGACCGGATGCGACGTGTTTTAAATATTCTCCGTAATCATTTGGATATTCGGCCGCGAGGTTTCGGAGATGTTCTGCATCAATCAGGCCTCGACGAAACGCGATTTCTTCCGGGCAGGAGACCTTCAGCCCCATTCGATTTTCGATGGCAGCTACGAACTGGCCGGCTTCCAGAAGTGAATTGTGAGTTCCCGTATCCAGCCATGCGAATCCGCGTGACAACAATTCGACCTTTAGCAGGCCGCGACGCATGTACTCGCGATTGACGTCCGTGATTTCATACTCACCACGTTCTGAGGGTTCGAGATTCCGTGAAATCTCTACTACATCATTGTCGTAGAAATACAGCCCTGGCACGGCATAATGCGAACGGGGTTCCTTTGGTTTTTCCTGCAGTGACACGACTTTTCCGGTGTCATCAAATTCGACCACTCCGTAACGTTCCGGATCGCGCACTTCGTAACCAAATATGGTCGCTCCGGTGTCCTGTGACACCGCATTTCCCAGGAGTTGCTGGAATCCTCTGCCGTAGAAGATGTTGTCTCCCAAAACCAGCGCTACGTGATCATCGCCAATGAAATCGGCCCCGAGGACGAAGGCCTGGGCCAGTCCGTCGGGTTTTGGCTGTGTTACGTAGGAAAACTTCATTCCCCACTGCTCACCAGTGCCCAGCAGCTGTTCGAAACCACCGATGTCGCGTGGTGACGAAATCACCAGCACCTCGTTAATCCCTGCCAGCATCAGCGCCGAAAGCGGATAATAGATCATTGGCTTGTCGTACACCGGCACCATTTGTTTGCTGATGCCGAGAGTGAGTGGAAAGAGCCGAGAACCGGACCCTCCGGCCAGAATGATGCCTTTTTTGAAACAACTCATCTCGATTCCTCTCCAATGAATTCTCTGCGCAGACAAGCACCCCGGTCACTCGGTAACCGGGGTGTTCACTGCAATCTACTCCAATCCAAGTCGCTCGCGCCGGTAGTTGCCACTCTGGACTCGTTCAACCCAATCGGAATGGTCGAGGTACCAGCGCACGGTTGTTTCAATACCGGTCATAAAATCGGTTTTCGGCACCCAGCCAAGCTCATCACGAATTTTTGAGGCATCAATGGCGTAGCGACGATCGTGGCCGGGACGATCCTTCACGTACGTGATCAATGAATCGCATGGTGTGTGTGCCAGGTCCGGACAGTACTGATCTACGGCTCCGCAAATCGTCTTCACTATTTCGATATTCGTCCGTTCCGTATTTCCGCCAACGTTGTAACACTCGCCGACCACTCCCTGTGTCAGCACTGTTTGAATCGCTTCACAGTGGTCTTCGACATACAGCCAGTCGCGAACGTTGAGCCCATCACCATACACCGGCAGTGGTCGACCTTCCATGGCATTCAGGATCATGAGTGGAATCAGCTTTTCCGGAAACTGATATGGCCCATAGTTATTCGAGCAGTTGGTCAGCAGCACCGGCAATCCATACGTGTGATGCCAGGCCCGGACAAAATGATCAGACGCAGCTTTGGATGCGGAATAGGGACTGTTCGGAGCGTATGCCGTTGATTCCGTGAATAATCCGGTATCACCTAATGAGCCGTAAACTTCGTCTGTTGACACGTGCAGGAAACGGAATGCCTTACCGGCTGATTCATCCAGACCGTTCCAGAAATTTCTCACTTCTTCCAGAAATCGACATGTTCCCAGCACATTGGTTTCCACAAATGTCAGTGGACCGTCGATTGAACGATCCACGTGAGATTCCGCCGCGAAATTAACGATGGCCTGAGGCTGATGCTGTTGCAGCAGTTCACGGACCAGTGAAGAATCTCCAATATCACCAACGATCAGCTGGTGGCTGGGACCATCCGGAAGTGAATCGGGATTACCTGCGTACGTGAGTTTGTCGAGATTGACCAGACGGACATCGCCGCGTGAGGCCAGTTGCCGCGCAAAACAACTGCCAATGAATCCAGCTCCACCAGTAATCAGAATGGTCTTCATGCCCTGATCCAGTTCTTCATCGCTTTTTCAAGAGCCTCCTCAACGGGACTCAGTGGAAGTCCGGCGGCAACAGCCTTACTGCTGTCCAGCACACAGTTGGAACGTGGCGTCTTTGCGGCAATTCGAAGAAATTGTTCTTCACTTTCAAAAAACTCGAAAGGCCTGTGACTGAGTCCGTGTTGCTGAACGCGTTCGATCACCTGCCGAGTTGTGATTGATCCCGGATTGGTGAGGTTCCAGAGTCCGTACTCGCATTCCTTCATTGTGCAGTCAATGCAGGCATCAGCGAATTCGTCCAGATGTGACAGGCTGTTGGTCGCATTGAGCAGTCGGGGGTAGTTCATCATTTTAGTGATATAATTGCGGGGCGAATCGACGTGATTGAACGGTATTCTCAGTCTCCAGATCCAGCAACGTTCCGCGCCCTGCAGTACTTCTTCGCCCAAGGCCTTGCAGCCCGAATAGAAGCTGCAGTTATCCTGACGAAATGTAAAGTTGGGGTCATCACTTTCCCGGAATCCGATGCCGTCACTGCGCGTTCCCGTGAAAATACATCCGGAAGATACGTGCCCCCAGGGAATTTTCAGATCTTCACAGACCGTTCTCACCGTTCCTGGCAATACACCATTGCCTGCCAGACATTCGGCTCGGTGCAATTCACATGCATCGACATTCGGACGACCGGTATATCCAGCTGCGTTGAATACGTACTGCGGCCGGACACTTTGCAAGTATTGCTTCAGGGATAATGCGTCAGTGTAGTCAACGTCCGAACGGGCGATTGAGCTGAATTCCAGCCCCCGTCGAGACAATCCTGCCTGTAGTGCCTGGCCGACGTATCCGCTTCCACCTAACAGAACCAGCATGTTCTTTCCTGATTGTGTTCGTTGACCAAATTGTTGCCGACCATCGTTTGAATTTTGTTGAACCAACAGTGGTTCAGACAATCAATTTCTTGGTTTCGGATCACGTAATTTTCCGATTCGGAGCTTCAGATCAGGGAAACCTAGCAAAAACTATTGTGCAGTTCCTGTTCATGTCACAGACTCATACGAGTTGCGTAAGTCTTTTCGGTCACTCCATGTGGCAAGGAACCTCTCAACCACCCACAGCGGACAACCAAAATGCCAATTCTGGCAAATGAACCGGACATTTTCCCCGACAATCTGTTGAATCAGAACGGTCAGAGCAGTGAGGGTATTGAATGGTACGCTATTCACACCCTCAGCCGACGGGAAAAGGAACTAATGAGGCGGTTGCGGTCACAGAAGATTTCACATTACTGCCCTTTGGCAGAAACCCGTAAAAGATCACCTGCCGGTCGAATTCGCACGAGTTACCTGCCGTTGTTTCGCAGTTATGTATTCGTGCGAGGCAAAGAAGAAGACCGTTACAAAGCAGTCGCTACCGGATGCGTGGCCAACTGTCTGGAAGTCGTGGAGAGCGAACAGCTGGTTGCCGATCTTCGCAGAATCCGACTGCTCAATCAGGAGGGGTCGGACGTACGTCCTGAGCCTGTACCACTGGTCGGCCAAAATGCGATCGTTGTTTCCGGTCCGTTGATCGGGGTTCGAGGGACTATTACCGAGATTCACTCACAACACAGGCTCACCGTTTTGGTGAGTTTCATGCAGCAGGGTGCATCGGTAACGATTGACGAAGCCGATGTTGAATTAACGGACTGAATCCGTGCCGTGGACGGTGACGACACCGCTCAAACGGCCAGTCAGAGACAAGACAAGTTATGCACCTGGGGCATACTGCTTCGTTATTTGTCCAGATTGCTATCGATTGTGGTCAACGGTGTGCGCGCTGTCTCACGTCGTAATACGTCTGTCCGATAAGCGAATTGCCGCTGTCCGGCAGGTCCTTTCGATTGTGGTTCGATGCCTGTTACGTTGAACCAATTTTTTCTGCCGCGTCAGTTCTGAATGTACTTCAACTGTCTTCAAGCCGGGACGAACAATGAGTGCGCCTCTCAGTTCAAAGACCAGTTTAGGACCGATCGTAACGTCACTGTCCGGAAGCAGCACAACATGACTGACTGCGTGCACAATTCCCCAAATTTAGTGCAGCGGCCACTCCGTGGTTTTCATGACACGAGATATCTCACATGTGGAAGTAACCTTTGAAGTGCAGAGATTAACCGCCTTAGCGACTGAGTACTTCCATTGTCACACACAATGACTTCGAATTGTGAAGCTGACGTCGTCTGGGTTGTCAGCTGCTCCCAATAGTCGTTGCAGACTCTTGATTCGATTGAAGACGGGAATTACAACGGAACAGCAAAACTGTCGACCACGACTCATCCTGTCCGGTTCGTGCCTGGTTTGCACGGACATGAATTGTCACTCCGGATTGAACTCCTGTCCACCTGTTGGACTACGCGGCTGATGCCAGTTGAGACAATGGTTGCTCAGAAGGAACACTCATCATATTGAATACGTCCTGCCGGCCAGCTTCCCGACCGGACACCGGCAGACTACTTTCCAACAGGTCATAGCCGAATGAACTGAGAATTGCTTTGACGGACTGAATCTGTTTTTCTTCGACTATGACACAGATACGTGGACGGTACTCTTCGATTAATCGCTTTCCTCCCTCCAAGATCAGCTGTTGGGCATCCTCGACATCAATCCTGATAAAGGTTGGTGGTGAAAATACCGACAGCATTGAATCCAGTGTGGTGGCAGGTGAGAACTGTGGTTGTTTGGCAAGAACTGTCTGCATGCCGTTGAGGACTTCCGCCGGGCTGCGGTAACGCTGATTTTGCTCAACAGGGCAAATCTGAGCAATCTTTGTTTCTGCCGAAACAGAGGCACACAAAACATCGATTGTGAGGTCACGATTGTCCGCATGTTCGGAGGTTCGTTGGATCAGTGCTGCCAGATTCGGATCCGGCTGGACCGATAAAACGTTGCCGCGATGTCCGGCCTGATGAGCTGCCAGAATGCTGAACAGGCCGGTCGTTCCGCCAATGTCCCAAATACGGTCACCTTCGCGAATACATTCAGACGCGATTCTGATCAGACTTTTGAATTCCGTAAATCCCGGATTTACAAAGGCCGTGTCAGAATTCGCGGGGATATAGCAAGATCGCCTTCCGAATTTCGGAGGAAGTCGACGGCGGATGACACCGTGTCCGGGAACACGTTTGAGAATTGCTTTGCGCAATCTGGTTGTCCGAGTTGTCGGTATCACTTGTTTCGAAGATTCCCGGGTGACTTCCTGCAGAGACTTCGCAAAAGCAGACACCGAAAGTGTCTTCGTAAATCTATCTTCTGCCAGTTGACGCGCTCTTTGTCCCATGTTTTTCAATGTGGCACGGTCAGTTTTTGCTGTGCGAACAGCTTCAGCGATCGCAGAAGGACATCCGGCTTCAACGGTGAATCCCACGTGATGAGACTTCGTAAGTTCGAAAAGTTCTGAAGTCTCAGGTGCATTGGTCAGAAATGGTCGTCCGGCAGCAAGAATGCCATAGAGTTTACTTGGCATCAGACAGCGGCTGAGTCCGGCAGTCAAAGGCAGCAGATGCAGATCGGCGGCACTGAGGCTGTGTGACAATTCCTCAATCGGTTGATAGTCACAAAACAGAATATTGGACAGTCCCAATGACTCTGTCTGCTGCTGCAGAGTTTTTTTGCGAGCGCCCTGCCCCACAAAAACGAACTGAATCTCGGTGTCGTCCTGCAGAATTGCAGCTGCTTCAACGAATTCCTCCAGATTCTGAGTCAGCCCCAGGTTTCCGGAATACATTGCCACGAACTTTTTTTCGAGTCTGAATTTTCGCCGAAATCGATTGCTGCTCTCAACCGGAACGATTTGTTGTGTGTCTGCCCAGTTTGGAATGATTGACACACTTTCATCGGGAATTTCGCTTTCCAGAAGCAGTTGTTTCATGTCCTTGCTCAGGACGATCATTCTGCTGCAGCGGCGGTATATGTCGAACAGTGAGCTTCTTAGTTTCCGAATAGCCCGATTGTTCCCGACTTTCTCCAGAGCGACCGCAACATCCGGGTAGATGTCCTGCAAGTAGCCCACCATGCTGCACCCGCTGTATCGGTGAAATCGGTCGGCAACGAACGGCAGCAGGAACGGATCCGTTTCGAAAACGACTACATCCGGCTGTGGCAGCAATCGAATCTGTTTCTGGCAGGCACGAACAAACGAAAGGAAATTGATCCCTTTCTGCAGCATGTTTCTTTTGGAGAATGTTGTGTGTTTGACTCGGTGAATGGTAACGCCATTTCGCTCTTCGATGTTCTTCCAGTCTGTGCTGGTCGAAGGCACGTTTGGCTGGCCGGCGAGGACATGCACATCAAACTGATCTGTGAGGCCTTCACAGAGTGCTGTGAGCAGTTGGCCGGTGGCTTCGGTGTCCGGCCAGTAAGATCGATTCAGAAATAGGAGTCGCGGCTTCATAAAGAATCCATTCTTTACAGCGAATCGTGCGACTGTCTGCGTGGACATGGCCCTCGCAACGACATGTATTATTGGAGAGGACTTCGTGTCAGGATTGGGAAATCCTTCATGAAGATCCGGTTAGTGACATACAGACACTACAGCTCACCGCCGGACAGACTATTTCAACCTCCGGATTCAACGCTATAGCAGTTTTTCCGTTGTGTGTTCGTTCATGCTCACCAGAGAATGGAATATATTCGTGTCGGACCGATGTTTGATTGCGGGACAGCTCCCCAGAATCTGCGGACGTTTTTCACAGCGCAAACAAAACCCCCGGTTACCGACGGAACCGGGGGACTGCGAACATGAAGAAAACCCGGCTTGTCACAAACGATGTTTGTCACGTTCAGCCGGATTGTGAAAAACGATATAGACAGCCCTTGCCTCCATGGCAGACGGGACTGTCTGTGGTTTTGTCTTAAACAGACATCAGTTCGCCGGCAATTCGTTCTGCAGCTTTGCCGTCCCAAAGAGCGGGACAGCGACCTGATTTGTAAGTGCCGTTGACAACGGCACGCAGGTTGTTGTCCAGCGTCTGTGGATCGGATCCACACAGGGTATTCGTGCCTTCTGTTACTGTCACCGGTCGCTCCGTGTTTTCACGCATTGTCAGGCACGGGATTTCCAGTGCCGTGGACTCGTCCTGCAGTCCACCTGAATCAGTCACAATCACTCGTGACCCGGACGTCAATGCAAGGAAATCGAGGTAACCCAGCGGCTCAAGTAATCTCACACCAGGGGCCGACTCAAGTGATGTCAGCAGCCCGAACGTTTTCAGACGTGTCCGGGTTCTCGGATGAACAGGAAATACGACTGGTAATGCCTCCGAAATTCCAACCAGTACTTTAACGATGCCCTGGAGTGTTTTCGGGTTGTCAACGTTTGACGGGCGATGTGCCGTGAAGACTGCATATGTGCCGGACTGCAGTCCCAGGTCTGTTAACACGCATCGATGTGAAGCCTTTTCGACCAGCCGGAACAGAGTATCAATCATAACATTGCCGACCAGGCGAATCCGATCATCGGGATGTCCCTCCCTTCTCAGGTTGTCCAGGCCGGACGGCTCAGAGACCAGCAGCAGATCAGAAAGACTGTCGGTCACAATTCGATTAGTCTCTTCCGGCATCTGTCGATCAAAACTGCGGAGACCGGCTTCCACGTGTCCTACCGGAATATTAAGTTTGACGGCGGCCAGAGTTGCAGCCATCGTGGAATTGACATCTCCGACAACGACGACTCGGTCAATTTCCGGACGTGCCTGAGTAAAGACCTTTTCCAATTCTATGATGAGTCGGCCCGTCTGCTCACCGTGACTGCCGGATCCGATACCCAGACTGATGTCGGGATTCCTGATTCCCAGTTCGTCAAAGAACACATCTGACAGATTGTGATCGTAATGCTGGCCGGTATGAATCAGCAGCGGATCAGCCTCTGCATAATGTTCGAATGCCCTCAGGATCGGAGCCATTTTCATGAAATTTGGGCGAGTTCCAACAATACAGGCAAATCGTTTCATGCGTGTGATTCATTTTCCACTGTTAGTGTGAATCCGGATTCGCACGGCGTGTTGCCATATTCAATTTCCAGCTGAACGGTTTTGAATTCGGTTCCAAAATCGGGTGACCATTTTGCGGTACGGATGTGAACCGGTGATTCAGTGTTCAGGTGGATCCGCTTTGTATCAATCATAATATCAACATCATGTTCGCTGACTTTGTAGACATCGCAATCATGGTGCAGGAGCAACCGAGCGACAGCCGGTTCAGAAAACCGACTGGTGACGTGGTCAACGACGCGAAAATATTCAGGTGATCCTGAGATTGTTCGTGTATGGTTAATCTGCTGACCATCGGCACTGCGCGAACTATAGCTGCCCGTTACTGACATGCTGTCTGCACTCAATGCAGCACGCAGACAACGACCGTGCGCCCGATGCCCGACTCGGAATGATTTGACAAATTCGCACTGATCACGGTTGCCAACTGTTACGGTGTTGTGAGCCTTTGTTGAACGGTTCCAGTCGCGTTCGGGGCCGGATTCATATTCTCGAACTCCGGCGTCGACCACAATTCGCCGGCCGTCAACGTCCCATTCAAATGCTAAAATGTCTCCGTGACCGTGCGCAGGCAATGTGTCAGCACATGACGGACCGCAATCGAACGTCAGATACGCCTGACCCGTACGGATACCGTAGTAGCCTGAATCTTCGAAACCAAAGCAACGTCTCTGATCGATACGGGGTCCGCCGAACTGTTCATATTGAGACAGACACTGTTTCGGCAGATATGTCATGTTCAGTCCCCCATCGCTGTACAGACTGATACGTCCGTCAGGATGAGTCAGGTCCGCTATCACCTGTGCCGCTGGTTCAAGACACCGAATGAGTTCGCTGCGTTCACCTGGAACAAGGATGGATGCGCATTCCAGCAGGTCTGCAAACACCTGGCAGTGATAAGCGGGGGACATTTCGAAGTGCATTCCGTCGGAAAGAAATTGTGACGCCACTTCTTTCCGCAGAAAACGGCGCCCCCGATGATACCACGCGGACGCCTCAGGTCCGTGAAAAAATTTAGCCGCCCACAGGAGCGTCTTGATGTTTTTGATCAGATGATTTCCACGGATATCTGTTTCAAGGTTTCGGGCCAGGAAGCGGACCTGTTCAGCGACAGACTCAACGACTTTATCTACGGTATTCGGTGATACTTTAGCACGATGGGCAGCCAGCCACTGCATCATGCACACAGTTCGAATCGAAATCGCATAGCTGTTCCATGAATTTAGCCAGTACTCTGACTGCCACGGGGGATTTCGGCGGATCCAGTTCAGGAGAATTGATTCTCCCAATTCCACCTCCACCGATTCAACGAATTCCAGGTAGTGCAATGCCAGACACTCCAGTTGCGTTGGCCGGCTGTCGTCATTCAGTTGCCAGTCGATTTCGTCACCGACCGGCCAGGACCGATTCAGCTGGCGTAGAAATAACTTCCCTTCGCGATTATGAATGAGGTGCTCACGTGGAGGAAAGACGGCAGCAGGTAATGTCGCGGCCAGTGGCAGCGGTTTATTTCGTCTTACCTTCAAAAAACGACCTGGTGGCGACATCGTCAGTCGACGTCTCAGACTGAACCAGAAACGCAGCCACAGCCGTTCGGGTGGAATATGGCGTATAGTTCGCCCGAATTGTGTAAGGGAAAACGTCAACGAGCAGGCCTAATGGATCGTTGGCATTCCGACTGACTGGCCGGAATGATCTGGTTTCTCGTCAGAAATGAGTGTGGCAAAGAGTTTGAGGTAGTCGGTGGCGAAGGTGTCTCGGCTGAATTTTTCCAGAACAAATTGACGCCCTCTGGATGTCAGTGACCGGTAAAGTTCCTGATCACCAATCAACTGATTGAGACAACTGAGCAGCGAGTCACTGTTTCCTGGTTCCATTTCGATAGCTGCACCGGCTTCTCGCACAATTTCAGCCGACTCACCCCGAACTCCCATAATGATAGGGCGCTGCATGGCCATTATTTCAAATATTTTTGACGGAACGACAGTGGTAAACAGATCACAGAGACGGAGATGCACAAGTAAGGCATCAGAACTCGAAATCACCCGTGGCATTTCTGACTTGCTTAGGCGTCCGGTGAATTTTACGAGATCAGACAAACCTCGGGTTTCCGCTTCTCGCTCCAGGGACTGCCGGCGGGCTCCGTCACCGATCAGGAGAAATCCGATATCATCACGACCTGAGTCTTTGAGAAGCTCTGCTGTATTCAGCACGGTTTCCAGTCCGTGAGCCATTCCGATGGTACCCACGTAGGAGCACAAAAACCGGTCCTGCATGCCATACTGCCGGCGGAACTCGGGATCCGGCAGACGCGGCGAAAAATATTTTCCGTCAACACCATTGTAGATGACTGAGATACAGTCGCTCACGTCAGCTTTCGATGTCACATTGCTCCGATACTCTTTGCCAACAGTAACAACGTGGTCAGCACTCAGGTAAAGCTTGCGTTCCAGCCACTTCAGTATCTGTAATACAAATCCGCCTCGTATGGCACCTACGGCGGCAATCGATTCCGGCCAGATGTCGCGGATTTCAAGGACGAAAGGTACGCGTCGAAGAAAATTAACAACGGCGCCGGCCCAGCCGCAGAACAGTTGCGGACTTGTGGCAATCATGACGTCCGGGCGTTTCACAAACAGACCGGTCCAGACGGCTGTGATCATGTAAGACACATAGTTCAGTGTGCGTCTTACGAAACCGGCATTAGGCGCCAGGAATGTCCAGACACGGATGACCTCAATCCCGTCCATGGTTTCTCGCTGAGGCCGTATCGTGTTCTTATACCCCTGATAGGGTCGTCCATTCGGAACATTGGGTACGCAAGTGATCACGGTGACATGATGTCCTGCCCTGACCCACCGCACGCAGTGTTCATATGTTCGAGATGCCGGAGCATTACTTTCCGGAGGAAAGTAATGTGAAAAGAACAGAATTTTCAACGGGATTTAACCACAAGTCATACTAATTAAAACCAGAAACGCCCTGATGGCCATCTGAATGGTGTCAGCGTCCTTCAGTTGTAAAAATTGTGCAGTTCGTGAGGGGCTGAGCTGTCAAAATTAAATTGTGAACGGCATTCCCTCACGAAGACTTTGTACGGCGAGTATCGATGTGATCGTAGTACTGCGAATTTGGTCCCATGAGATCGGTGGTTCCGTCGTGCCATTCACGGCTGCAGTAAATCGCCGGATTTCTGCAGCGTGACCTTTGTCCTGCTGATGCTTTCGAACGGTTTTTTTACCTCGGTTGTAGACCGTTAGCCGGCGGAAGTCATCGAGGACTGCCGTTGCGCCACCACCGAAAATTTCCACCCGTTCCTTCGGGCACGCTTTATCACCCCCGGCAAGGTATGCGATACTGGAAACACTTCCGTTTTGATGACGAATCGTGATGAAGGTCTGGTCGTCTGTAATCTCCGGAGCGGTTTCACCTCCGACGGATTCGGCATACACACGTGTGGGTAATGATCCGGTGAGCCATGTTGCGAAATCGATCGCATGGCAGGCTTCACCGATAATGCGGCCGCCGCCAATCTCTGTCTGCTGAGTCCAGTGATCGACCGAGATTGATCCGGCATTGAATCGGTAGCTGATTGTGAGTGGCGCATTCAGGTCAGCGAAGACAGATTTCAGCCTTTGTGCCAGTGGGGCGAAGCGGCGATTAAAGCCCACCATCACCAGTGGTGTTGCATCACGGGATTCCAGCAATGCGTGTTCGATTGCGAGCAGGTTGTCGAGATTCAAACAAAGCGGCTTCTCCACAAAGATTGACTTGCCCGCTCGAATTGCCTTTACAACATGATCGCCATGCAGGTGGTGCTGTGTGAGGGAAAACACTAAGTCTACATCATTTGCGGCAAGCACTTCGTTTTCGTCGCTTGACGCACGCTGGAAACCATACTTCCTGCCACTATGAGTCGCATGAACACCCCCCGCAGAGCATAACACCACGGGTGTCAGTCCATCGCAGGCAACGATCTGTGGTATCAGTATCATGTTCGCAAAATTGCCGGCACCAAGAACACCTACACCCAGTTGAGTGGTCTCTCCGCCTTTTGAAACACGCTTGCGCTGAGGAAGCCGGGGCTTTAGCTGAATGGTTCGATCTGGTTTTTTATTTTTATCAGCATCGTACTGCAGCAGAACGCCCAGGAACGGCTCTGAGCCGCTGCTGATGATGTTATACGCACGAGCCGCATCTTCGATTTTAAACCGATGCGAAATAAGTTGTTCTATCTCCAGTTTTCCGGCGGACATCGCCTGCAGTACAGCGGAAATGTTTCTTTGCTCGGTCCACCGGACGTATGCTGGTGGATAATCACGTCCCAGTTCTTCATAACCCGGATCGTACCGGCCCGGACCATAAGAACAGGAAACCACAAATTCGGCCTCTTTGAAATAAAACGGTCGGCGGTCCAGTTCCAGTCCGACAACACCGACCAGCACGACTCGGCCTCGTTTTCGGACCGCACGAGCGGCGAGTTCAATTGGGTCGTTGGATCTGGTTGAAGCCGTAATAAGAACTGCGTCAGCACCCATGCCTCCGGTAAGTTTGTCGATTTGTGAAGCGCTGATTTCCGGTTCGGCAAACGCAGCCCCTGCATTTTTTGCAAGAACGCACTTTGATACATCAGGATCGGTGCCGATGACGTGACAGCCCGAAGCATTCAGCAGACTAACTGCCAACTGGCCGGTCAGACCCAGTCCAATGATGAAAACGGTTGATCCTAGATCAATCTGTGCATGTCGAATTCCGTGGAGCGCAATAGCGCCGAGGACAGCAAATGCTCCGTGGTCAGTGGAGACGTTTTCGGGAATGCTCGCACACAGGTTCTTTGGAACACAGACGACTTCCGCATGGTTGCCATTCGAGGCGACACGGTCACCGGGTTTAAACTGCTCGACACCGGTCCCGCAGGCCAGGACGACTCCCGCTGAGCTGTATCCCATCGACATCGGGTTGTCGAGTTTTTCACGAACAGCTCGAACAGTGTTCAGCAATCCTTCGTTCCGTATCTTTTCCAGAACTCTGCGCACCTGATCGGGGCGTTGGCGTGCTTTACCCAGCAGGGACCTGCCGGCAAGTTCCATTGCGCTCTTCTCTGTGCCCGCAGAGATCAGTGATGCGGTATTTGCAATCAGCACGTGTTCGGGTCGAACAGCGGGTGCCGGACATTCGGTCACCGACAAACGACCGTTGCTGATACTCTGGATGATGCACTTCATTCAATGTCCAACCTGCTTCAGGACCTCCGTTGGCGGATTTGTACGATGCTTCACAAGGAGTTTTCCGGTCAGCAGTATCATCATTCCGATGAACATCCAGAAAGAAAATGTCGCCATCGTCGCCGGAGACAGCATCCATCCTTCGGCCTGAGAATGTACCAGTAAACCCAGTGCACCGGAAAAGGTTGCTGCCAGCATTCGGTAATCATGTGTGATACCGAATCTGTGGAATTCAAGTTTCATGGCTCTGATGGCCTGAGAAAAGGCGGTGACCATCATTCCGACAAATGCCAGCAGTAACAGCAGTCCGCCACCGCCAAGTATTGCCAGTGTGGAATTTCCGAACTCTCCGATATACCAGCTGATGCGCCCGTGTTTCAGTACCTTTTCAGTGTGCCAGGGTTCGACGCGCCAGGAGAGACCAAATCCATAGCCGAGAAGGGGTCGTTGCATCACAAATTGAAATGTTTGGTCAAATTCGTTGATCCGGGTCCGGTCCAGCAGGGTTTCCTGGCCCTTGTACACGTATTCTCGCAGCGACTCGTTGATCACGATAAAGAGTGACAACGTTAATAATCCGAGATAGAAGATTCCGGCGATGCGACTGATTGATGGACTTCTGTACAACGCATACCAGCTCACCAGAGCAACAGTGCCACTCACGAGTGCCCCTCGGCTATGGTTGAGTATGCAGATGAAGATTGCCAGTCCAAGAATATGTCCGTTCAGTCGGCGCGGAATAAGGGGCCTGGGGTTTGCCTGCTCCAGCATGAAGACCGGCATTACACAGACCGCTACCGCCGAAAGAAAATTTGTGTTTCCTATCTCGACCTCAGCGGGACGAAACGCTCTGTACAGTCCCAGCAGGATCAGCAGGAAAGCGGTGATCAAAAAACAGGTGCGACCACGTGAGGTTTCCAGCAGCTCCGTCAGTCCGCGACTGCAACACACAAGAGGCATCCACAGGGATACATACAGAAGCAGTTTGAGAAGTCCGAGTTCAGGAGCTTTACACAAAACACTTGACGCCACACCTGTCAACAGCGTCAGCAGCGCGAAACCGATAAAACTGCGGTTGAATCGCAATCCCGGATTCACAGTTGGACGGAGACATACCAGACCGGCCAGTATACCGATGATTGCTAGGCGAACCAGGCTCTTGTTGGGAATCACATGCGACATCCCGGTGTCGTACAAACCAAGAAATAGCCAGGTAAGTACGATGCCCAGGCCCAGGAGACTCAGGCTTCGAGCGTCAGGCACTCTGTGGGAGGGATTACTCCCGAGCCTCTGTTGCGATGGGTGAGTTACAATTGATGCGGACATCACGAGATTTTGACGACCCCGGATTGTCAGATTCCAGTGAATTACCCGATACCGTGGAACTTCCAAAGGGATATACGAACAGAGTCAATCAAAGTGGTTCATCCTCTCTGTCTCCCTCAACTGGCCGTCTATTCCGTAGACGCTTCTACAGGAAGTCATTAGTCACGCGTGGGAACAACCACAGTGAACCTCCCTGTGTCAGTTCGTGTCAGAGCACAAACTAAGTTATGGAAGTCAAAATGAAAACGGCAACGGTTTTGTAGAAATTATTGGACGGTTAACGAAACCTGCAGACCGTAAAATTGTCCGTGCCGGAGTTCGTCTGACAGTTGAATCAAAACCTAAATCAGAAACTCTGCCGGCAGGGTCATGAACCAGTGCCATGATTCTTTCGCTGTATGAGCACTAGTTCCGTAAAATAAAATATTTGAACTGCGAACTGAAAAGACCGCACAGAGCCAGGATTCATCGTACACTGACGCCGTCAATACCGGCCATGAAGTCCAGAAAATTCTGTGCTCCGTTTGGAGCACTCGTATCCGCTGCGACCAGCCGTGCGTGGCGACCGAAATCCAACCTTTGCTGACGGTTTGCCACCAAATTTCTGAGACAGTCGGTCAAATCTGAAACGGAGCCCGGAGTGAATACGCTGCCGTTGCGTCCACTGCTGACGAGGTCTTTTCCTGCACCAACATTTTCCGACACCACAACCGGCAGGCCGGCGGCCATCGCTTCCTGAACCACCACGCCCCACCCCTCGTGCCCCTTGGTTGGCAGAACGAAGATGTCGGAGGCCAGATAAGCTGCCAGCAAGGGGCGGCCTGAAAGGAACCCGGCGAATTCTACGTGATTCTGCAGGTCATGACGGATTACCAGTCGACGTAAATCTGAATCCAGCGGGCCTTCTCCGACGATCAGCAGAAAGACGTGATTATGCTCCCGGACGAGAGAAGAAAAAGCACGCAGTAATGTCAGCGGATCTTTTCTGGGAATCAAACTGCCGGCATACAGCAAAATAAGAGAAGAACGTTCTCCCACAATCTGAGACCGCAATTTGTTTGCCTGAGAGATCAGAAACTTAGATGGTTTAAGCAGCGACGAAAGGTCCGGGGCATACGGGATGCTGGTACCTGAAACCTGTCGTGAAAGCCGCTGATACGTGTCCGTTGCCTCCTGCCCAATTCCGATCACAGCTGAGGCTGGTCGTAAAAACCAGCGAAGGTACATCGATTTCAGCTGTCGTCTCCAGCGGGCTTCCTGTTTCTTGAACGGATGCTCACCCCAAAAAACAAAACGTGCCCGGTCTCTGGTACAGAACATGCGTGCAGTTCGGGCATCCGGCATGAAATAGTTTCCGCTCACAATCACTGTGCTCGCAGGTGTCTTCTTCAGTGCCGACCACAACCCGGGATTCCTGTGCAGGTCTTTACCTCGCACTCGTACGTTGTGACTGAGGATATCAGCAGAAAAATCAAAGTGATGAGGGACACGGT
Source organism: Fuerstiella sp. (assembly GCA_022447225.1). Classification (NCBI taxonomy): domain Bacteria; kingdom Pseudomonadati; phylum Planctomycetota; class Planctomycetia; order Planctomycetales; family Planctomycetaceae; genus Fuerstiella; species Fuerstiella sp. The sequence continues at coordinate 20,996 of JAKVAZ010000017.1, forward strand.
AGTATTGACGATCGATTTCCTGAGCAGCACTGAACGTCACTTGAAACTGATCCGGTATCAACAGCTGTAGAGCGTTATAAAAATCGATCATGTACGGACTGGGAATGGACGTCACAAAATGAAATCGCAGATTCGGTTCGGCTGACACACTGTTCACCGTATTTCCTCGTTGATCCAGTCAGGTTGAGTGGTCTGTCCCAGTAACCACTCGTATGTCTCCTTCATCTGAGTTGCCACAGAATCCTGGCAGAAATTCTGACGGACCCAGTCCCGACCACGTTTGCCCATCAACTGCAGCTGCTCAGTTGTCAACTTCATAGCGGTTTCCAGTGCCGTGCGCACTGCCCCAGGTTTCGGTGCGACCCACCAGCCACATTTATGGTCAACGACAGGTTTCCAGGGGGCAGCAGTCGTCGTTACAACGGGGACACAATGAGCCAGAGCTTCACCGACAGTGATGGCAAAATTGTCAGAAGTTGTGGGAAGACAGAACAGGTCGGCGGATGCCAGAAAATCAGTTTTCTCCTGTCCGAAGACCGGGCCACGAATCCGAAACCGTTCGAGACACAGTTCGTCTGCCCTTTGCTGCAGTTGCTCCTTATATCCCCCGTCATCAATTCCGGCAATTTCCAGTTCCCATTCAGGAAACTGAGTGAAAACAGACTTCCAAATGTCAACAAGCATTGTCACCCCTTTGATGGGATGAATGCGCCCCAGATAGACCAGCCGGCGCCGGACTCCATGATTCCGCGGGCTGAGTTCCGGAACCGACAATGAATTAGGGATCACTGCAACCGGTCCACGGTAACCTGCCGCACGAATGTCGGCACATTCGTGATCTGCAGTTGCGTGCACACAGTCCGCCGCCAGTATGTCCTGCCTTCGCCGCCAGCGCCACATTAGCTGTTTCCTCCAGCCGGAATAACGCAGCGCTTCAGAAGACAATGTTCCCCGGGGGGATATCACTATGGGCTTCCTGAATTCCTGAGCCACGCGGGACGCATAAACTCCAGGCAGAGTCCACAGTTCGTGACAGTGAATCATGCTGGCCTGTTCTGCCATCTGCCTAAGTGCCTTCAGCATGGAAGGTGACCAGCCGAGCGAGCTGAAACCCGAAATCACAGGGTGCTCATGCATAGTAAACTCAGCTGCATGCCACTCCTGACGTGCGCTCGGAGCAAACAGGTTCGTTTCCACACCAGCATGAGAGAGACCTGTACACAGACTGGGAACAGATTCGGTCAGCCCGCTGCCGTAGAGATTCCGAAAATTGAATACCTGCACAACATTCATGTCAGGCACGCAACCGAATCAGAAATGAACCCAAAACACCCATTAACCAGGCACGTGTCCATTGAGTGTTTTGCGAACTGCGTTGAAACTCCTGCCACATATTGCCGACAACGTCGGCATCAACCAGCCCTGAATTCCTGACTTCATCAATTCGGGATTCGAAGAGATCACGGAGCGGTCCCTGCATCCAGGCTGCACAGGGCATTGTGAACCCGCGTTTCGGCTGTTTTGGTATGTCACCAAAGACTTCCCCTCCTAGTGAATCGGCCAGAAGTGGTTTATTCATTTGTCGATTTCCCAGTCGAAGTGGTCCAGGAACACGTGATGTTGTTTCAACAAGGTCCAGATCCAGCATCGGCATGCGAATTTCCAGGCCGTGAGCCATCCCGCACACATCGGCATCCCGCAGCAAAGTGTTACCCATGTAATGACGGGCTTCAGTGACTCCGACAGCAGAAACCGGATCCATTCCTTTCAGTTCATCCGACAGTTCGGCCTGAGGCAGCAGAACATTGCAGGTTAGGCCCAAAGACTCAGTCATGAGTCCGAGGGATTTGATTTCTGTGTCTGATAAAAGACGGCGACGGCGCAATACGAGATCCATCACTGAGGGTCGCGCCTGCACAAATTCCTGGGCCTTCGCTCTTTGCTGCTCAGAAAATCCGGAAAGCAGACAAGCCACCAGCCAGTGACGAAGGTACGACGGTGCCAGCCGACTAATTTTCAGCCACGGCATATATTTTGGGATAGCACGAAATGTGTGGTAGCCGCCAAAGATCTCGTCACCTCCGAGTCCCGACAAAGCCACTTTGATTCCCTGGTTTCGAACTGCCCATGAAACGATGTAGGTATTCAGACCGTCGATCGAAGGTTGATCAATACCAGCCAGCCAGCCCTCTGCCAAATTACAAATTTCTTCATTCGTCAGTACAACATTCGTATGATGCGTTCCAAATCGCCGAGCTGTTTCAGCCGCTGTCGGATTTTCGTCAAGTTCAGGCTGGTCAGCGAGACCGACTGTAAACGTATTCAGCTTGCCCGGATACGTTCTGGATGCCAGTGCCGCAATAGCCGTACTGTCCATTCCCGCAGACAAAAATACACCCACAGGTACGTCACTCATCAAGTGGGCTTGCACACTGTCTCGAAGCATTGTTCCCGTTTGCCGTCGAGCTTCAGCCGGAGATAAATCTGAATCCTGCTGTGGAAAATTCCAGAATCGTTGCGAAACCGGATGGTCGCTGACCTGCGGAGGTTTCCGCAGGTCAATTTCGATGGTGCTGCCTGGTTCCAGAAGCCGTACTCCCTGAAGCATCGTAAGGGGACCAGGAACAGACCCATATGCCAATAACCCTGCCACGGCCCGACGGTCGACCCCTTTTTTTCCGAAACCAGCTGCATGCAGTGCCATGACTTCAGAAGCAAATCCAAACGCTTCATTAGATGCAGCGTAATACAGTGGTTTCATGCCCAGCGGGTCACGTGCCAGGACCAAACGCTGAGATTGCTGGTCGTAGATTGCGAACGCGTACATACCCCGCAGTTCACGAAAACAGTTCATGCCCCAGCGTTCCCAGGCATACAAAAGGACCTCGGTGTCACAGTGACTGCGAAAGCAAACACCTCCAGCTTCAAACTGACGCCGCAGCTGGGGATAATTGTAGATCTCTCCGTTGTACGTCACAAAATTTCCGGATTCCGGATGAGACATGGGCTGTCGGCCGGCATCACTCAGATCTAAAATTGACAGACGACGATGTCCGAGACCCAGTACTCGGTTTTGCACCACAAAATATTCTTCGCCTTCGCCGTCGGGGCCGCGATGAATCTGTGCTCTCAGCATGCGCGGCAGTATCTTCAGCGCCTGCTGCTCATACGTACACAGTATTCCCGCGATACCACACATCAGCTGTATTCCTGCGGGGAATTCTGAGGGCAGACCTGTTGCAGCAATTCATAAAGTCGACGGCAAACAGTGTCTTCGGAGAACCCATTCCGAATGTGGTCGCGACAACGCTGCGAATAGTTCTGCCAGACTGTTTTGTCCAGGTGAGCAACTTCCCGCAGCGTTGCCAGAAGTTCCTTACGACCTCCGGCCGGTATCAGCCAACCGGTCTTTCCTGGTATCACCAGTTCGCGTGATGCACCAACGTCGGTTGCTACAGCCGGCAAACCGTCACGCATCGCCTCCAGTAATACTGTTGGCATTCCCTCGGAATAGCTTGGCAGAACGAAAACGTCAGAGTTTCGGTAGAACTCGCGAAGACGACCCACGTCGCGAATGACCCCGTGCCATCGTACACCAGGTTGGGCAACTCCTTCTGCCCCGACGACATCCAGTTCTGTGTCCGGCAGCTGTCTCAGGACATTCAGCAATAATGAAAGACCTTTTTGAGGATCATTTCGGCCCACAAACAGGCAACGCAATGTCGGCTTTCGGGGCTGACATCTCGGGTGATCGTTTACGACCGATACTGCGTTTGGCACGACAGCTACTCGGTCTTCGGATACGCCTGCCTTTTGAGCAAGGATTTCCGTCAGCATGCCACCCTGCGAAATGACACAGTCTGCTTTCCGAAGATGGAACCGAACAAGAGGCTTCAGTGTTCTGGCACGCAGGTTCCAGTACCACGACTTCTGGTCCTGGTACATATTCAGACCATGAGGATGGAATACGACAGGCGGACGATCTTCGCGTTTCAGCGTGGCTGTCACCAACGGACCCTCGCTGTAAATCACGGAGGGGCTGGTGTCTCGTGCAATGCGATCTACATTCTGTGAATACTCTTTTAGTTCTTCCGGGTAATGCCACGGCCAGAATCGTCCTGGTCCCCGCCATTTGGGATAGTCGATCACATACTCGCGTCCTGAAAGATCGGTTGGTCGCACGGGGACATCTCTAAACGTGTGTACAAAACTCACATTTACGCCCATTGCTGTCAGGCCCTCGATGTGACGACGAGAAACTGCCTGCATGCCCCCCAGGACATAGGGTGCAATTCCACTTGTGACATAAAGAACATCCATTAGGTGATTTCTGCTGCCGGTCGATGCCAGACCACTGTTTTTTGTGGCTCATAAAGAAGCGTGCCAACGATGACGCAGCACTTGAGCTTCCGAAATGCGAATCGTGGTTCAATCAAAAAACAATTCAGTTCTTTGGGAAACACAGAGTCACTCGAAATCTGCTTTGGCCAGTCCCTCGCAGGATTTTCCGGTGGTGACACGGCGAAAAATCTCAGCCAGTATCCCTGCCTGGAACTGACGTGTTAGTTTACTCTGGTCAACAGGTGTGCATGTATCGTCAATCGAAAAAAGACCGTCTGCCATCTGTTCAAGTCGACGCGCACCCTCACTGACATTTTTGTAATCGATCACGGCGGCCTGTGGGATGCGCAACAGCAGGTTCTTCAGATCTCCTGCAGGGACAAACGCCAGAATTGGTTTGTGCAACGGAAGATAGTCGTAGACTTTGCCGGGAATATGGGGCACGTTCCGATTGCGATCTGCCCAGGCAACCTGAACAACGAGAAGCACATCGGCTTCGCGCATTGCTTTCAAAACCGCATGTCGTGGCTGGACTCCTAAAAACTGAAATACACCAGTTTCAGGGACGATTTCCCGGACAACTTGCATCAGTTTTTCAGGAGCATGTCCGATTTGAATGATTTCCAGCCTTTGAGCCAGTTCCGGTCGTCGATCAAGCAGTTGCCGCACAGACTGCGCCAGAGGCACAAGTGATCTCGCTGTGTCATCGATATCGCCGGTATAAAAGTTTCCAGGCCTGGACGCACGCATTCCAGGGGTGTACAGAGTTCCGGTATGAATGATTTGGCAGCGAGGTGACCGATTCTGCGCACCATGTATTGCAGAAGAGGTGCTGACATGTCTAGCATCAAAACCATTGGGAATCCATGTGATTTTTCCGGAAGCATCTCGTCCCAGCCAGTCACGCATCAGACGGTAAGCACCAGGAGTGTTCATGACAACGGCATCTGCGCTCAGTAATAATCTGCGTTCGAAATTTTTCTCCCATCGATAATGCCAGAGGGACGGGTAACGTTTGAGAGAAGCCACGTTCCATGGATCGCGCAGATCAGCAACCCACGGGATGCCACACGTACGGGCTGCCTTTGCCGCAGCTTCAAGTGTACTGTTGGGACCTGCTGTCGCATAAATAAGGTCGAATGGACTCCGGGCATGCTGATGTGCCACAGTACGTCCGGCATTACGCGCCCAGCTGCGACAGCCTTCATATTCCCAGCGATAAGCCAAAGCCCAGTAAATGGGGTACAACCTTGTACGCAACAGAAGTTGTCGCAGACCAGCCAGACGGTCTCTGCCGGAAACCCGGATGACGTCGACACCGTTGTCATCAAGGAGTAACGAGTGGTCCAGCTGAAACTCTCGATGTGCTTCTTCCGCAACAGGTTCAACGGAAAAGACGACCGGATTCACTGCGTATTCAGGCAGATAGCGAACGAACGCATCGCTGCGTGCTGTTCCCGCGCCACCAATCGGCGGGTAGTAATGTGCCATAAAGGCACATCTGATCGGATTACGTTTATTCTCCATAAATGCGCTGATAGGTGGAAAGGATCGATTCGAAACTCAGTTGTTCGTCTGCCGTCTCCCGACAACGTTTTCGAAACATACTGCGTGTTTCCCGGACGGATTTCAGAAAACTGTTTGTTGTTGCTGCAATCTGCTTTGGCGAATCATTACAGCCAATTTCGATTCCTATCCCGTTGTTCCGCACGATCCTGGAAAAATCGGCAACGGCATCCGTTAGCAGTACCGGCACACCAAGGTTCAAATATTCGGCAAATTTTGTAGGTGACGCCACTCGATTGATGACATGGTCCTGTCGTATCAAAACGCCTAAATCGGCTGCAGAAGCAATATTCGATACCTCCTGATGAGGAACACTGAGGATCCGGCAATGGTTTCTCTCAATTCCAAAGGTCTCGATGCGGGTCTGAAAATACTCCGGTTCCGCACTTAAAATCAGTAACTGTGCCGCCGGATTTAAGTTCCGAAGTTCACGAAATACTTTCAGTAGCAATTTTGGCTGCTGCCAGTCGCTTGCCCCTCCCAGGTACAGAATGACATCGTTACTCTCAGTAAAACCAAGTTTCTGTCGTGCCCGCCGCCGCATATCCTCGAGAGTCTCTGTCCGGATATTCAGTGTGTTGACGCATGGCACCACGTGATAAGGGACGTTCTCACCTGTGGCTGTCCGAATGTGCTCTCCCAGTTCCTTTGACACAACGAAACGCTCACTTGCCCGTGTCCATGTTTCTTTTTGTCGTCTTAGAGCCCGTGCATAGAGGGAAGTCCCGCGTACCAAACGTCCATCACTGAGTCGTTCGGCAATGTCCGCTCCGTGAACATCAAACACTGTTCGCGGGGCCGGAGACAAACGAACGGCACCAAGAGCATAGGCTGCAGCCGCATGACTTTGACCGTGGACGACACCAATTCCGTGACGTGCAACAACATGGCGCACAGCACGTCTGGCTACACGGAGATTCAGTACATCCGAAAAAGGTAACCGTTTGGGTAACAGAGTCCGAATGATCAGTTCCACACCTGAGGCCTTCGCTTTCTGCTGCAATTCTCCACGCAGTTGCGAATGTCTTATGGTTCGAGGTGACTCAAACGACAGCAGCACCGGACGTGGAACTGCAGTTGACTGGACTTTCCTGACTGCCTTTAAGGCCATCCAGACACGAGTCGTATAACCATTTTCCTGCAGCATACCTCCGGCAGCCACCATCAGGCACCGGGGTACAGAACGCGCATTTGTCTTGCTGTGAAAAGAGGTGGAATTCACTTCGAAAGGGAGCGGTCTTCTGTCACCAAGATCAAAACAACCGGTAAGCTCCGAATTACAACTTAATGGCCATGTATTCAAAGTTGGTAATTAGATAGTCGATCTTCTGCCATTCACCAAATCGGGACACGTGTTCTAAGTCTTCGCAGTTGAATTCCGGACGTTCTGAAAAATGCGGTTACTGCGAAGTTCGCGTGATTCAGCATCTCCCGAAAATCAACCGAACTGAAACGATTAATGTAACTCAACGGGTTCTCAAGAAAATATTGGGGAGAGGCGGGACGTTCATGTTTTTCGAACCACTGATTCCGGACTTCAGTTAGCAACAATTGTTGGGGCCGCGGAAAGGAAAACCGAAGGTACAAATATATGGTAAGAGGATGCCCTGGCACTAATCACCACAGTGAACTACACAAATTTTGCTCCGATGCAGGATGCGAACCATCTCCTCCAGAGCTTTATGTGGATCCTGAAATTGTTCGAAAGCATGCTGGCAAGACACTATGTCAAAGCTGTTGAAATTGAACGAATGAGATCCCGCGATGACACGTGAAATTTTGACCCCGGTTTCAGACATTCGGCTGAGTTCGTCAAACGCATGTCGGTAACATTAACACTCTCGCAGCGCTGATCCTTTTTATGGAAACAAAAAAGATCAACGCTTTTATGTTACATGCGATATCGAATCGATACTTTCCGTGTAAATCAATTCGGTATTTCTGTTTGAGCTGATCATGTTTTCGTGAGCCGGCCGCAACATGCTGGTCAAGGACTCTGCTCAGCGTCGGTATGGGCTTTTGCCGCTGATTGATCGATTCAAAGTAGGCGAGGTCATACAGACTCTGACAGCGTTGAGTCTCTCTGCGAGTATCCAGCGACTCATATGACACGGCTCCTGGAGTTTTCGCCCGTTTCTGACCGGGCGTCTGCCACTCGATGCAGCCAGTTCTGGAGCTTCGACAGAAGCCGGGCAAAAAGACCAGAAAAGGTAAAGATAGAAGCCTGGTCGGTTACCGGAACATGCCATTTTAATTCACGTTAACAAAGACAATGCGTTACTGAATGAAACAACGCAATCAGCAATCCGTAGTATCGTTCTCAAAATAGGTTTCGATGATTCGTATAATGCGACGCGCGGCGTGTCCGTCACCATAGGGATTTGTCGCAGTGGCCATGTTTTGATAGGTGGACTCATCGCACAGCAACTGACTCACAGCAGCCACAATCGATCGACGGCCTGTTCCGATTATCTTTACGGCCCCTGCCCGGACCCCTTCAGGACGTTCGGTACGGTCCCGCATGACAAGTACCGGTTTACCAAGAGAGGGGGCTTCTTCCTGAATCCCGCCAGAGTCTGTCAAAACCATATGACACAATGACATTGCACGCACAAAGTGACGGTAGCTTAACGGATCGGTGAGCCGTACATTGGAGAGTGTTCCCAGAGTCTTACGGACCGGCTTTTGTACATTTGGGTTTAAATGCACAGGATACAAAAAAACGGTCTGTGGAAATTCACGTGCGAGTTGAACTACGGCAGCACAGATCTGATCGAATCCGTCACCAAAATTTTCTCGGCGGTGCCCGGTAACCAACACAAATTTTTGTCGGGTTGGATCGAATCCGCACAACTTCTGGAGGTCTCTATCCAGAGACCTTCCGATTTCCGACTGCTGCTGATGCAGTTCCATTTGAAGTGCGTCAATAATCGTGTTGCCCGTTACGTGGATTGTTTCCGGGGATAGTCCTTCACGAAGCAGATTGTTCCGGCTGTGTTCCGTTGGAGCAAAATGGACCGACGCCAACGGGGTAACCAGACGTCGATTGGCTTCCTCAGGAAACGGCGACCGAATGGTGTCCGTCCGCAGTCCTGCTTCAATATGTCCGAAGGGGATGCTTCGATAGAAACTTCCCAGTGCAGTCATCAATACTGTGGTCGTATCGCCCTGAGCCAGTGAAAAGTCGGGCTTGCGTTTCTCCAGGAAATTGTCGATTTCAGGTAACAAACGACTGCTCAGTCCTGCCAGTGTCTGACCGGGAACCATCACGTCAAACTCATGGTCAATACGTAACCCAAACTGATGAATTACCTGGTGAAGCATTTCACGATGCTGACCGGTTGACACAACGATCGGCTGCAGTTTGCTCGAATAGACCAAGCCGGCAATGACCGGAGCCATCTTGATGGCTTCCGGACGAGTCCCGACGAATACGGCAATATGTTTTACAGAGTCGGAGGCCACATCAGATTTCAAAAAAATATTTCACTTGTTTCCGATATTTGTCATTCACGCTGCTGTAAACAATACGCAGACAGGACTGACCGGAGTTTTTGTATCAGAGAATGAGATGTTGTTATCCGACTTCATCGATTGTCTCCAACAATCGTTGCCAACTCGCTGCACAGCATCTGATGAATACGCACTGGTGTGCGAGAAAGTCGTTCTGTGTCTGCAGACTGACTTGTGGTTGCTAATTCTTCACGGGATAGCTGATTCAACAAATTTGCCAGTTCTCCGCGAGCGGACATATTACAGGTAATCAACCAATCAGTGTTTTTCGAAAATTCGCGGGAGAGTGTTTTCGGCAGTATCACAGGTAATCCGTAAGTGAGATACAGAAACAGAGAACCTGATGTCGTAATATTGCCGCCGATGACTGCCACATCGGCCGCAGATAACCACAACGCTACGTCTTCAGGTTGTACGCGGTCCAGTGAAGCCAGAATCCGAGAGTCAGCGCGACAGTAATCAGAAATTTCAGCAGCGACGTCATCATCCATGCAACTTCCGGCAATCAACATGCGCTGTTTCGCAGCATTAGCGAGTGAAAATTCCTGAAGAATCAATGGTACATGTTTGTTGCGTCTGATCAGACCAAAATGCACAACGACAAGAGCGTCGGGTTCAACACGCAGACGTGAACGAGCCTCAGACTGAGGTATGGGATCGGGGTAGACTCCCTCGTAGGTCATGTGGGGAATGACTGTTTGCCGGCACCTGCCGCCAAAGCGTTTTTTTAATTCCGTCATACACCACTTCTGGTGCACAATGACAAGGTCAGAGACCGCCATCACCACTCGCCGCCCAAGCCAATCGATGAACCATCCGGACGACTTGTGCGGCATCACATTATGAGCCGTCCAGACGATTTTAATTCCTACCAGACGAGTGAGCAGCAGTCCGACTGTCATCCGCAGAAAACGCAGCCAGCGAGCTGCCAGCTGCGGATGAGCATAAAGAAAAGAAGGCCAGTGCAGGTGCAGTACATCCAGGTCGTGCCGATGACTCCAGATCCAGCTGATGCTGACACCCGGAGATTCAACAACATCCAGCAGGACATCCGACTGGAAACCTGAAAGTGCCTTACCTTCAGGGGACACACCATACAACAGTCTCAGGTACGGATTGTCAGAGCGAAATACTCCCGCAGTACTGGCAACGCGAATTCTCATTGCTCTATTTCCGCTGCACGTAAAAAAAACTGCTGAGCATTTCAGTTGTCAAAACAGACGACTCGTCCATGCACTCACCTGTCTGCAGAGTTTTTCGGAGTGATGTTCCGGAACGAAGATGAAATTGTTGATGTACCTCAGAACTCTGCCGGAATTCAGATCTTCAACAGCCTGCATCTGTGATGTATTAAACTCTCTGATGTTACGAAGGCCCCCGGCAGCCGGGTCAAAAAAGAAACCTTGATAGCCCAGATCGCAAACCTGTCTGAAAATGGAATCAATCGGCTGCTTATGATGCCGCTGTTCGATTTCGATTAGCAGCAGCGGCTGCATCTTCGCCAGTGTGTGTTGTGCGCCTTTGAGGACAGACATCTCATGTCCCTCAACATCAATCTTGATGAATCCGACGTCCTGGATTCCCGCTGCGCGAACAAAGCCGTCCAGAGTTTGCAAGGACACTTCGGTCACCTGGACAGCCGTTTGGCCGGACTCCATTACAGAAGGTTCAAGCGATGCTCGTGTGTCGTATCTAAGTCCTCCAATCACAGGGATGCGAATCTCCTCCTGCGACTCCCTGTCGGACAGCGCAAAGCTGAAAACCGCACGTCGTCCGAATCTGGCTTTCAATAATTCCACAAGCTCAGGCAGGGGCTCAAACAAAAAGAGATTGCCCCGCCCTACCAGATCTTCGACCATCAGAGAATAGATTCCGTTGTTCGCACCAACATCGAAGAACGGTCTATTTCGAGGTACAAGCTCACGGATGAACTTGACTTCAGGCTCGAAGGCGATTCCGTCTGTCAATGGTGTTTTCTGAACTTCATTACGTCGACTGATTTTCCAGCGACGGGCCGTCAGACGAAGTTTTCCAGTTCGCAGAACTCTCTTCAGCCACGTTTCAGGAATCAGCAAGGCACTGGTCCTGCACTGATGAATGCGTCAAACACCGGGCCGATAAGTCGTTTTCTCACTGACTGTGCACTTTGAAGTCTACCACGGCGGGGCAACGGCGAGTCGCCCTTGCAGGTTGACAGCCCGTGGTTTTCAGAGCAAGGAATCGTTCGGGAGACCTTGATGTAGTTCTGAAGGAAGTTGACAAGTTCATCTGTGTCGCGAAGTTTCGAAAATCGGTCGGAGGTGTAATGGGCAAAGTGTCCTGCGGGCGTATATTTCGCGGACGACGGTTGCTGATCGGGAGACATCATCACGAGAAAATAGTTCCTGGCCAGACGAGCCAGTTCCGACAGTAGATACGGACTCTTAAGTATGCCCTTTACGACCTGAATATATTTCTCTGGTGAATGCACAACCTCTGTTATGTGTGTTTGAAAACTGGTCTGCAGATCTTTGTATCAATCAACAGCTCAATTCCGACGGTGGATGTATTGATGCCTCCGGTATCAGACTTCCCGGTGACTACGAACCAATTCACGTCGTCTTCGGGTGTTTTTACTGCTACGTTGTCAGTCGCATCCTCATCAAATTCTGATCTGACCAGATCGGAATACGATGGGGATGTAACGACAATGGTCTCCGCCGGATGCGGACGCACAATGACCTGTACATCATCGTGTTCACGGAAATATGCAATCGTACATCCGGAGATGCTCTCTAACTTCAGGTGGTGCCGATCACGAAAATAGAGTCTGTTTGCGATGTCTCCGCCGGGACCAGGATTAAGACTGCTGGAGTTGCCACGTTTTGGGACCTGTTAATGGACTCCGAAAACCGATGTGATTTATCACGAAAAATCAGATTTGTTTTACGCTGCAATCAGTCGCCATAGGCGGGCAGCAATCCAAACAGATTGGCAACCAGGCGTATTTTACGTTGCCTTTGCAGTCGTCGGACAAGCAGAGCCAGACGGTATTGCATCCAGATGATGTGCAACCGAAATCGTTTGCGGAAGTGTGACCGGTTCTGATTGTTTGTCCGTGCAGCGTGTCGCGAGAACTGGTTGATTTCCTCAAATCCGGTTTCGCATTTTCGACGAATTTCCGACACCCGAAACGGATCTGCAGTTACTCGACGATGCATCAGTTTTCGTAGTATCTGTGTGACGTCGGCCGTGTTCATGTTTCGGCGAATTATAAACTGTGGAATACCGGCCAGTTTCAAAAGGGATTCGTTTTTGGGAGCGTACACAATTCCGGAGCTTGGAATTCCGGCGACGAGAGCACAAATAATTGAGTGCAGACGCATGCCCACAAACAGATCGAGCCTGCCAAAGACACTTCGAATCGATTCGATACTGTCCGGAACCGAATTGATGCAACAGCTGGGAACTCCTCTTTGTTTCAATTGTTCAGCCAGCGAGTACAACGTCTGCAGATCATTATCGTCATGGGTGCGAAACGGAATCAGTGTCACTTCCAATTCCTGTTCCGAATGAATAGCGACCAGGGCGGCAAGGAAATTCGACACAAAATCGAAGTGCTCGGACTGAGATCCCGAATACAGGTCGACATAGGACCGTAGATTGACACCAATGCGAAGAGGTCCATTGTCGTGTCGCCTTGCTGCCGGAGTTGTCAGGGAAACCAGAAATACCGGGTCAGCAGCCACACAAATACGACGATGAACACCCAGCTCTTTCAGTCGTTGACGGGAAGGTTCATCCCGCACAACAATCACATCAACCAGTTCTATAATCTGAATGAGCAGCGTAGAGATCGCGTGCTTGATATTTCCAACTCCGATGAATGCAAACACTACACGGCAACCAGCCTGAATTGCTTTCTTCACAACCGTCAGCCAGTAGACAACAGTGCCGAAGCTGCGGTCGTAATCGATCAGCAGTGACCCACCGCCAATGACGACAACATCAAACTTCCGCAGCTGTACTGAATCGACTTCGTCGATCAATTGCACAGACGTGTTGTTCTCTGCCAGCCATTGTGGAATTTCCTGGTTGGCGAAGTCACGGCCCGGGCAAAACAATGTGATGTCACCGGCAAGGTGATTCAGAAGAACCGTTGCAATGAGATCATCGCCCAGATTCGCGACGCCGCCGTAACTGAATAAGGCGATTTGCGGAACATTCATGTCAGAGTTGCCTGATGCGTTGCGTGGCACCATGACGCCGGATCCATCGGGTCCTGCACGTCTAACATAGTACGAATCACATTGTCCAGGTCACCGGAATTCACCCCATTGAGCTGTGTCGCAGTATCGTCATTGATTTCAAATGTTTCATCATTATAGAGACGGAACGGAAAGTAGGCACAGAAGAAAAAATAGTAGGCAAAGTGACGCGCACGTTGGACTCGATCTTCTGGCAAATCTTCTGCAAACGTCTGATTCAGGAAATCGAAATATTTTGTCGGAGTCACCGGATCAAATGTGAAGCCTTTCCGACGATAGAATGAATCACCACCGACAACGACATCTTTGCCCCGCGCTGCTGCCTCGAGTCCCATTTTGGAAGAATAAACCACAATCAGATCTGCCAGATCCATCAGACGATAGGAACAGAGCGGGTCATCGGGCGCTACCAGTGAAACATTTTTGGGGAGAGCTCCCAGCGCTGTTTCGATGACAGTCGCTGCTGTAGCAGTCGTCTTCACCGGCAGCCGAAGTTCGGCCGGGTGCGCCCGGACGACAAAATGTGTGGAAGGAAAGTCGTGGGCTTTTCTGACCGTCTCGATTAGCCAATCACTGGACGTCGGAAAGACAGCGTCCTGTTCAGCCATGGCGGCATCCCAGAAAATGTTGGGAAAAATGGCGACTGTTTTGTCCGCACCGATTAATTTCGATTGTGAAGTGATTCGCGATACGTTTTGTGATGACCGTGGGTTGTACCGGATGTGATCTTGGTCCCCTTTTGTTCTGCTTTGCAGGTATTGAGTGAGCTGTGCGTCCTGTGCTTCGGTGTACGGAATTGTTCGACGGATGTCGTCCATCCCGGTTCGTTTGATGGAGTCCCATGCTGTTTCGTTCCTGCTGAACATAATGGTGTTCTTGCGGTACGCTCGCGCTATGATGTAGGCAGGGATGTTCATTTTACGGGCCACCGCCAGGACGGGGCCAAATGTGACGTAGATTCCATGGCTGAGTTGAATGACCGTTGGTCGGAAACGCTCAATGAGTCTGTACGTGACCTCGGTTGTGACGATAGCGGCAAGTGCGTAGCGGTGCAGGAGTTCAGTGCCGGATTCGTTGTCCGGGATTTCTGTGCCGGTGATGAAACGCAGTAATGAACTGTAAACGAAAGTCGACAGGTCAATATTGCGATAAGTAAGCGAACTTAGGTTCTCCGGTGTGACATCGGCAGCAATATTTTTGAGTACTGCGATCTCATCCTCAGAAATCACCTCGTCGTATGTGACCAGAGGGATCGAAAATCCCTGCTGCCACATTTCTGTACAGGTCCGTACACAGGATTCACAAGTGATCAAATCCATCGTTTCTCGCACTCGATTGTCGCACGCTGGCAGGATCGAGTTACAAACGGCGGCCAGCACCGTAGCCCCACGCTGTTGAAAGCCCCGACCAACAAGGCCTTCAACCGTATTTGGATAGCCCGCTCCCCGAACCGGAAACTGCAAGAGTCGGTGCTCACCGGCGAAGTTCGTAACTTCGCCGGCGCCGTTCATGGCGCGTCGAACGGACTCCCATGGCCGCAGTCTGATCGTCGGAAAACCGAGACGTCCGGAAAGTGAGCGGTCATAGACAGCTCTGGCTCCATTAAGGAGTCCAAATTGGCGCAACAGAAAACTCAGAGAATTCTTTATCTTCACGATTCGATTTCAGATGGTGATTCTGAGCATTCAGATGTCGAGAATGTCAGAGATTGACCAATGTGAGTTAACGGTGAGTGACCTTGCTCGAATGGACTGTTTGTCAGCAGCGACCAGTACCTGGACAGTATTTGAATTCGTTTTGCCGTCAGTGTCTGGACGTGACTCAATTCTTAATCAATCGAAAGATTTTACCGATTTCGGCCACCGTTTGTGGGGCAAGCAGCCAGATGATTGTTCCGCTGACAAGAACAATCTGTAGTACCCGGAGGGCCAATATCAACCAGGCGTGGATTCCGCTGTATTCGAAACGGAGTGTTCCCCATGCCAGGTCACACAGCGCGGCTGTCAGAATTGCCGCAAACGGGAGACACAGGTCCCTGGAAAGTGAGCGAATTGGAACTTTGAATAATCGGGTTCCCCATACTAGAAGAATCAGGTTTCCAATTGCCTCAACAGTGACAACCCACATTGCACAGGTCAAAATTGACTGCTGTGTTATTCCAAGCCAGATCAGACCCATTCCAATTAGTGTGACTCTGATGCTTCCTTCAATCAGGGACGGTTTGAAAATCGCTCGTGCAAGAAATGCTGAGCTGAATACAAGATTGGCCGGGATAAACAGTGCCCCAACAGTGAACGCCTGCATGATCGGACTGGTGTCCTGCCATTTGTGTCCAAAAATCAGTGGGACCATTTGGGGTATAGTCAGGAACAGGCAGGCTGCCAGTGGGTAAGTCACAATGGCCAATACAGGAATGGTGCGAACAATAGACGACCGTAACCCTTCCTCTGTCGTGGCTTTTGTGAAAGCCGGAAATAACGCCGAACGTACACTGGTGACAGCCATGCGCATCGGACCCCGCACTCGCTGATATCCAAAGTAGTACAGTCCAAAAACCGGCCTGGAGAAAAAGCGACCGAGGATTGCATAGTCCAGACTTGTGTTCGCAGTTGCCAGACAGAATGTTGCAAATGATTTCGCCGAAACAGAAGCTACGGGCTTTAGATCACTGACCGCGAATCGCAGCGAGGGACGCCAGCGACGGCGCCACAGTATGTAGGGAAACGCCAAGAAACGAGAAACCAGATCCGGAATAATCAAAGTCCAGTATCCGCAGCCGGTTAACGCCATCAGTATGGCGGCGGAAAACGAGACGAACCGCACCGAAATCCACATGAGATTGAGCTCTTTGAAGCGTAGTTCTCGCTGCATCATCGCGACAGGCACGACCATTGCACAATTGAGCCAGATACCGGTTCCGAGTGCTGTGACCAGCCATATCAATCGCGTGTCACCGTAGAATTCAGCCAGGAAGGTGGATGTGGCTGCCAGACACAAAGCCAGTAGAAGACCAACGAGAAACTGAAGGGTAAATATGCTCTCCACGGTGTTCCGACTCAGGTGCCGGGCCTGGACTATAGCCGTACCAAATCCGATGTTTGTAAACAGTGTTGCTACAAACGTGGCTGCGACGGCCTTACCTGTAAGGCCGTAGTCGGTCCGGGAGAGCAGTCGTGCAAGGACAACAGCCCGCACGAGTTGCATCGTGAAGCCACTGCCGGCGTTCAGAAAGTTCCATGCAACACCTCGGACAGCTTTGTCTTTAATCGAAGAGACTGGATTTGCGCTTTCGGCTGACATGCCCGGATGTTCTGAGCATTGTTTTGTATGTTGCTGATCGGACTAATGTCGCCGTGGTATAATCCAGCAACTTCAAATACTCACCACGACGTTCACCCAACGTCAACAATAACGACCGTGCCAGTCACATAGACCGATGCCTGACTGCACATGAAAGAGGATCCTTCCGTGATAGTCGTTGTCTGTGCCATTCTTCGGAGCGGAGTGTGATCCAGGGTTCAATGACGGGCTTTTCCAGAAAAATCCATGCATCTTCCGCCAAAAGTTTCTGACAAATTTCATAGTGCAGGGATGTGGGAGTAGTCACGGTGACCATCCATGGTCGATCAGACAAAGCTCGCGATAGAAAATGATAAACAGTCGTGCTCTCAGGGGTGTTAAAAGCCGTCGGCCGGGGACTCCAGACCTGACCCGACGAAGATCTGTGAATGCTCGATTGAGTGAACTACAGAACTGCCGTCGACCAATCGATTCGTAACCGATAACCAGTGCCTAGTTTCTTGTTTCGGTGCGATCAGCTTATGTCGGCAGATTCGTAAAAGGACGCATCACGTTACAATTCCCCTGGAGACTAAGACTTAGAGTGCGAACCTCGATTACCAGGTTGCGGTTCGTGGAATGTGGTACTCCTGTACGTTGAATTTCCCTCGATCCACTTCTGAGTTGATCCGGATTATTCCTGTTGTTCAAAGTCAGATTCCTGAAGCAGAACATGTGCAGGAATGTCATTCTTGGCAACTTTGCCCAGTATGCGGTCTCGATCCGTCCACGAAATTCCGGTACCAGAACTCTTCAGCACCAACTGATGTTCTGTCAGCACATTGCCGGCAAATATCGGCTCTCTGCTGACAAGTGAATGGGTGATTTTTTCCCGAGCGGCCTGCGCCACAGGATTGAATTCTTTTTTTCCGGTCCCCATCGCCTCTTCGACGGTGCGAATGTAGGAAACGGTACGTTTGAGTCCGGATTCTTCCAGTGCGGCAGCGTGGTCTGTTCCCGGCATGGCTCGGGACAACGTTATGTGTTTTTCCAGGGCGAACGCTCCGATTGCAGCACCGGCGACTCCGGTGATGATCCCTGGGTTGTGGTCCGACAGGGCCACGAGTGTCCCAAACTGCTTCCGCATCGCAGGAATAGCCAGGAGATTAATATTCTTCGGTTCAGCAGGATACTGAGACACACACTGCATCAGCGTAACTGCACACGAACTGTTTTCAAACGCTTCCAAAGCCTGTTTAATTTCCATTTCTCCAGCCATCCCGGTGGAAATAATGACAGGTTTTCCGGTGAGTGCGATGTGTCGAAGCAACGGAACATTTGTGATATCACCCGACGCCACTTTATAAAAAGGAGTCCCAATACGTTCCAAAATATCGACTGACGGAGGATCACCGGGAGTACAGAAGTAAATCAGACCGATAGCCTGTGCATATTCCTTCAACTCCCGGTGCTGCGATTCATTAAGTTCCAGAAACTCCCGGTGCCGACCATAAGTTTCTCCGAAAGAGTTTGGCCCTGTGTAGGGGCGGTCGTAGGCTTCTTCCGTTAACGTCCAGCTAATATCACGCTTCTGAAATTTGACGGCATCGACAGAACATCGAGCCGCAAGATCAATCAGTTTCTTCGCCAGATTTACCTGCCCATTGTGATTCTGACCAATTTCAGCGATCACAAAACAGGGACATCCGTCACCCACTTCCCGACCTGCCAGACGAACCCGAATCTGGCCAGGCTGAATCGGGCCGATACCAGTATTCCGTTCAGTGTCGAGCCAGCGATAACAGTCATCAAGCATGACTGACGACGGGTCACCGGAACGCAGTTCTGATATCATCGATTCGAATTCATCCAGCTGATCACGTCGATCAATTGTGAACCGATTGTCATATTCCGGTCGCAGACCTTCGAAATCGGAACTCTCTGTATTGACGTCAAATTCACCTGCATGACGTCGAATCCAAGTTGTGACATGCTCACGATCCCACGCTTGTTCAGCGCGTCGGCCCATCTGTCGAAGACATGCCACGCGTATAAGCTCCGGAACCATTTTGGAGAGACCGTCGATGTGGGTATAATCCGCATTCGCCTGCTGATGTCGTTCCAGCAGTCGGGCACTCCGGGTGCGATCGTACAGTGGATTGTCTGCGGTGAATCGAGCTACGACGGAAGTTTCTGAAAGCTGTGAAGCAGCGTCGACAAAACGTTGTAACACGTCCTCACTGTCTCCCCGCAGGACACTGACTCCACAGGTTTCTGCAAAAGCTGCAATCGGATCGTCTGCGGCTTCTACGCTGGTTGCCACAACGATCTTTGTAAAAAAATCCATCTTCTGGACGCGCTGTATCACCCACTTCAAAAGTGGAATTCCGGAAACCGCCATCAAAGACTTTCCACGGAGACGAGTACTCAGCATTCTCGCCTGAATGACCGCAATGCATTCTGTCTTAGACATTCTCTGAACTTCTCTCCACTGAGCACTGTTGCTGCCGGTGTGTCACCAGTCCCGCAGTTGCCCTGCCCTGCCCTGCCCTGCTCAGTCGACAGCTGAAAAATTGAAACCCGGGGTGTCAACAAAAAACAACTGCGCGAACGCAGCTGCCAACATCTTGAGTATTCGGCCTCCGGACAACATTGTCGTTCAACGTTTGAAACTACAGGCTCGTGACATTCAGTTGAAAGGCAGTTGACTGGCGACGTCGCCCGATTTTGACGGTGTGTTCCGTATACGCAAAAATACAGCCACGATCTGCGAGACGTCTGGACGATTCTCTGAACTGGGGCATCAGTCACTAAAAACGTTCGACCTGAATTGATTGGAATGCAGAAGTTATCGTGTTGACGATCTGACCAGTTCCGAGTCGTGATCGACCATTAATTTGATCAATTCCTCGAAATCCACGGTATGTTTCCAGCCCAGTCTGTGCTGTGCCTTACGGGGGTTTCCAAGCAATTGACAAGCATCTGCGGGGCGTCGGAAACTCTCATCAATTCTGACGTAGTCCTGCCAACGCAGGCCGGCATGGCTGAAAGCGATGTTCAGCAGGTTTCGAATCGAGCGGGAAACTCCCGTAGCAAGAACGTAGTCATCGGGCACATCCTGCTGCAGGATTTTCCACATTGCGTAGACATAGTCTTTGGCATAGCCCCAGTCGCGATCGGCATCCAGATCGCCAAGCGACACGGACTCCTGCAGTCCGGCACGGATCCGTGCGGCTGCCAGGGTCACTTTGCGTGTAACAAAGTTTTCGCCACGGCGTGGTGATTCATGATTGAAGCAGATGGCATTACAGAAATAGAGACCATGTGATTTACGGTAGACCCGTGTCATCTGAGTCGCAAACGACTTGGCACAGCCGTACGGAGAATTTGGACTGATGGGCGTAACTTCATCCTGCGGACTAACTGACGGTGATCCAAAGATTTCGCGACTGCTGGCGTGAAGAAACCGCGGAGGATTCGGCTGATCACGAAGGATCTCGAGAATCCGCAGCGTTCCCATTGCTGTTAGATCACAGGTGCTTTCGGGTATTTCAAAGCTAAGGCCAACATGCGATTGTCCTGCAAGGTGATAGAACTCCCCAGGCTTTACCTGAGATACGATGCGACGAATCGTGGTGGGGTCGGACAGGTCAGCGTAGTGGAGAAACAGTCGCTGATTGTAAACTGTTTCATCTGCGTACAAATGGCTAAGACGAGATCGATCCAGGGTGCTGGACCGACGGACTAACCCGTGAACTTCGTAGCCCTTTTTCAGCAGGAGTTCAGTGAGATAAGACCCGTCCTGTCCGGTAATTCCCGTGATCAACGCGGTTAGTGGCACGTCCGCCCTTTTCTTTGTGGCATTTTGACTTCATTCAGGCCCGATTGTTCAACACGATTGCCTCACGCCGTGCGAGTTCCAGATCATGTTCGACCATCAGGTGAGCCAGTTCCTCGAGTGTTGTTTTCGCTTTCCACCCCAATGCCGTTTGTGCTTTTGACGCATCGCCCAGCAGCAAGTCTACTTCCGCTGGACGGAAGTAGCGGGGATCAACTTCAATGAACTCATCCGGATCCAGTTCTAACTGTTCGAATACCAGTTCTGCAAAACGTCGCACCGTTTGTGTCTCTCCGGTTGCCAGCACAAAGTCCTGTGGGGTCTCGTGCTGGAGCATGAGCCACATTCCATGGACATAGTCCTTTGCATATCCCCAGTCGCGTCTGGCATCAAGGTTGCCGAGAAACAATTTTTCCTGGAGGCCAAGTTTTATGCGTGTTGCAGCTCTGGTGATTTTGCGGGTGACGAAAGTTTCGCCACGTCGAGGGCTTTCGTGGTTGAACAAAATGCCGTTGACAGCAAACAGGTCATAGGATGCACGATAGTTGATTGTTTGATGAAAGGCATATACCTTTGCACAGGCATAGGGGCTTTGAGGGCGAAAGGGTGTTGTTTCCGTCTGAGGTGTTTCAATGACATCCCCGAACATTTCACTGGAAGATGCCTGGTAGACTTTGACTGTCTTGCGTTTGTGCAGCTGGCGAGCAGCTTCAAGAACATTGAGAGCACCTGCGCCGGTCGCCTGCAGCGTGTAGGCTGGCTGGTCAAATGACACGCGAACATGGCTCTGCGCACCAAGATTGTAGATCTCATCGGGTTCGAGATCGAGCACCAGATTCGTCAGTCCCTGACCATCGGTGAGGTCTCCATAGTGCAGATGAAACTGCACTCCTTCTGAATGCGGATCCCGGTAGATGTGATCAATCCGTTCGGTTCCAAAGGTACTTGATCGACGGACGAGGCCATGAACTTCATAGTCCTTTTCGAGAAGCAGTTCGGCCAGATATGACCCGTCCTGTCCTGTCACCCCGGTAATAAATGCTCTTCGCCTCATTGTGGTTTCCTTACTCTTTTCCGGGCCGCAAATCTTTAAATCATTATGTTCAGCGTCTGAGAGTGTCTGCCGAGTCACCACAATTCACCGATGGATCGCCGTGACTTCAGATTGATGTGACCTGGTTGTTGAAATCCCTTCGCCGGAGCATGACACAGTCCCATGTTCCAGTGTTGTGCATTCGTTTGTCAAATTCGACTGAATTCGGTTTCCTGGAGTCTGCAATGGATTTGGTTACGCCCGACCCAAAATTCTTTCCGGGTTCCCTGATTTGTTCGGACGGGCCGAACAGAGAATTCCGCATCCGCGATTGAAATAAATCTGCGCAAACTCCGTACCCCTGGGTGACAACCCAGATCACAACTTGAGTCCAGGATTCCTGGATTTGCAGAGGGACAGTGCAAAAGGAAACTACCTTCCGGATGTGCCCCAAGCAAGCTAAATCGTTCACCAACGTCAGTTCAAATCCTTCCCGAAACATTATTCTTCAACTGGTCTTGCGGTCATTGATTCCTTGATACCGCAGCACTGTACCCGATCAGCAGTGTCTCTTGGAATTCTTGTTGGTACCGCTAGACTAGCGAACACCGCTCCTATAGCTCAATTGGCAGAGCAACTGACTCTTAATCAGTAGGTTCAAGGTTCAAGTCCTTGTGGGAGCATCGGTTTTTACCGACTTTCGGCTATGGGCCACAAACTGACATTTTGCTGGTGTCACCCAGAGTGTTAGTTGGATCGTCCGGTTCGGCCCTTGTTTCATTAGTCCGGGCGGCATCGCAGCCGTTGAGGTCGGTGGCGGTACCGATTCTTGTGATGCATCACCTCTTTCATCGTTGAGCCTCATCGATGTAACTGGCCGGCCGCCGTTAGCTGAATGACAATGACAGTTGCCGGATCCTGCGCCTCTTCTCGACAATTATTTTGAATGACGTACGAGTTCTTGCGTTTGCCGGGTCGAAGTCCGGGCTGACGCTGGCCAACATCTCGGTTTGGTGGGGTCTTCCCGAGAAGAACAAAGAGATCCGAGCCATTTTTTCTTTTTATTCGTTGATGATGACCCGACATCAGATGGTGGACCAATGCCCCGGTATTGCCGGGAACAAAACTGTTATCGCTTCCGTGTTAGGTTCGATCACCGTTCCGTTGTAGGGCGGCTGGTTAGCACTTGCCAGGTTCCTGAGAACAAGAGATGCTCGATTCGTATGACTGTATTATTGTGGGCGGTGGTGGTGCAGGACTTGCGGCTGCTTACTCTGCTGCTTGCCAGGGAGCATCCGTGGCTCTGCTGGAGCGGCGTCCACAACCGGGTGGTACGACGGGGATTGCAGTTGGCTCATTTACTGCGGCGGGGACGCGCTGGCAACAGCGGGCAGGAATTGATGACAATCCGGAAGACCATGAAGAGGATGTGTCCCTCTTTGCGGACCGGGAGCTCGAGGCTCGCAACAACCAGCCCCTGCGCCGGTTCTTTCTTGAACATGCTGCTGAGACTCTGCACTGGCTCCAGGAAGAACTTCGCCTGAACTATGTCGGTCCCAGTCCCGAACCACCAAACCGTTGCTCACGCATGCACAATGTTGTGCCCGGGGCCAAGGCCTACGTGGTGAGGTTTCAACTGGCATTACGCCGCCTTGGTGCTACGGTCATCACCGGTGCGGTGGTCACTCAGTTACTTCGGGAGAATGACAGGATCAGTGGTGTGGAATTCCACCAGGGAGGAAAACAGTATCAGCTGCGGGCCCGCAGAGGAGTTCTCCTGGCCACAGGAGACTATGCAAACAACCCGGAAATGATCGCTCGATACAAGGGGGAAGAATATCGGGAGATCGAAGGAATTAACCCCCATGCCCTCGGACTCGGACACCAACTGGCCGAGCAGGTGGGGGCCAGACTGGTCAACATGGACATCACGTACGGACCTGAATTGCGGTTTCTTCCAGGTTCACGCAGACCGTTTCAGCAGTGGCTCCCGACAAGTGGCGCAGCCTTCCGTTGTATGGGATGGCTTGCCGAACGTATGCCGGGATGGATGATCAACCATTTTATCAAGCGACTGCTGGTAACCTGGCAACATCCCGAGGATGGTCTTTTTCAGGATGGTGTGATTCTCCTGAACACGCGAGGGCAGCGGTTTGTCAACGAACTCTCGTGGCCGGAAAGAGAAATTGCCGTGGCTCGCCAGCCGGATAAGATCTCCTATCTGCTGCTCGACGGCCGGCTTTGTGAGAAATATTCTCACTGGCCCAAGTTCATTTCCACGGCACCTGATATCGCTTATGCCTACATTGAAGATTACCTGCGCCTGCGACCGGACGTTACCCTCCGCAGTACGCGGCTTGAATCAATTTGCCAGCAACGAGCGATCGATCTCCCTGGACTGAAGTCCACCCTTAACGAGTTTAACAGACACGTCCGTGATGGAACTGTTGATTCCTTTGGCAGGCCGGCGGCGGAATTCCCTCTGGATACAGGTCCTTGGGTTCTGCTTGGACCGGTCAAGGCTTACTTCACAACAACCGAGGGAGGGGCAGCGATTAACCAGCGATTCCAGGTACTGGATCGGCAGGACCAGCCCATCCCCGGCCTTTTTGCTGCCGGTCAGGCAGGACTTGGCGGCATGGTGCTCTGGAGTCACGGCCTGCATATCGGATGGGCGATGACAAGTGGGCGTCTTGCCGGGACAGAAATGGCTGCCAAAAGCTAGAGGCTCCTGTCTCCTTACAGAGCTTCTCGCATCACGGTGGCACCAAGCAACTTCCGTTCGGATGTGTGCCCGATCATGGTCTGGTTGATCTGGATTCCCGGCTCGTTGAGTACATCACAACCATGCTCCATCATCTCCTTGTTTGTGGGCGAATAAAACCACTTCTGACACCACCAATTCTTGAAGTAGTTTCACGTCCATCGCTGCTAAAGCCTCATCATTTCTCGCCCTGACTGAGGTGCATTGGCAACAAAGTTTGTTCCTGTTTCGACACAGGGGTCAGGTGTTTTTACCCTCAGGTGCATTCAAATTTGACACAATTGCAGGCTCGGTGTCCTCACTGACATCCTGCAAGGTTTTGTACTTTTTGTAGTGTGGATAATCCCGATAGTCATAGTAGTGATAGCTTGCGTAGCCGTAGCCATATGCATCTGATTCTTCAACTCCATTGACCACAATTCCGGCCATGTTCGCGCCGATATCCCGCAACTGAGCCAACGCACGCCGTCCGAGTTGTCGGGTATGGCGACTCAACCGCATACACATGATTACTGTATCAACTCGAGGTGCCACGCTTTTGGAATCGGTCACGGCCAGCACCGGTGGTGTATCGATGACAACGTATTCATATTGTTGTCGCAAACTGTCAAGCAATATTTCGTATTCCGGTCGGGTCAACAGTTCCGCCGGATTTTCGGGAACTTTTCCACACGTTATAACGCTCAAGTCATTGATATCTGTACTTTGAATCGCGTCAGCCAGTTCTAACTCTTTCTTCAAGACGTTAACTATCCCTTTTGTATTGGGAATACCCATAATTGTGTGCACATTTGGCCTTCGAAAATCACTTTCAACCAGAATTGTTTTCTTGCCGGATTGAGCCAGTGAAATAGCCAGATTGGTTGCTAATGTTGACTTCCCGTCACCCGCTGCCGGACTTGTGATCTGTAGTACCCGCCGTGGATGTTCTGAAGCCGCAAAATAAACGGTTGTGCGAATTGATCGGAACGCTTCAGCTGTTCGGGATTGCGGTGAATGAGCACAAACTAAAACCGGATTGACATCGCTGGACGCGATATTGCTGTCGTCTCTTTCTTCATCGATTTTCAGATAGGGGATATGACCAAGGATTGGGAGCCCAAATTCCTTAATTACGTCTTCCGGCTTTCGGAATCGCCGATCCGCCATTTCGATCAGGTAACCAAGCGTCAGCCCGGCGAGCAGTCCCAAGACACTGCCGAAGCCTAGAAATCTGTACAGAATTGGGTATACAAGAACACCGGATGACGCTGGCATAATAACGGTGGCCCGCACGCCGCTCATGTCCTTGTTCAATTCGGTTTGGCCGATCTTTGAGGCAATACTGATGTATTGTTCCTGCAGGCGATCGACTTTGCGTCGAAGACGCAGTTCGGCCTGTTCATCCTTGCTGACCAGTTGAGCCTGACTTTCGGCGGCTGTGGCCAGTTCCCTCAGCGCAGAACGCTGATTATGCAGTTGCTCCAGTTCATGACGAAGTGCCTTCTGATAGACTAAGAGATAGTCCACTTCCAGTTCAGAATCGACTGGTGCTGCGACAGATTCAGGATCTGATTCCGAGTTCGGAAACAGATCTTCGATTCGTGCATGTTCCCGCTGTACCAGGTCAATTCGCTTACGTATTGCACGGAGTTTGGGATGGTCCGGGCCCACTTTTTGTTCGATGATTGCTGCTTCCACAACGAGGGGCAGCAAAGCTTCGGACAGTCGGCGTTCGCTCTCAATGTTTTTTTCTTGCCGACGCTGTCGAAACGTATTCGTCGTGGTTTCGCCTTGCCCTTCCCTCCCGATGAAAAGCAGTAACGCATCGCGCTGTCCGCTATCCTGCAACTTTTGATTGAACAAACCAAGGCGGGAACTCATTTCCGCTTCCGTGATGTCCAGCTGAGATATCTGTCCGTTGAGGACACTTAGGCGACTTCGTGACTGGTCACTGTTGCCGGTCGCCAGTATCCGGGACCGCTGCATGAAGTCTTCGTAATCCTTTTCTGCGGCAACCAGACGGGCTTCTATCTCACTACGGTCATTTTGCAGTATGTTGGTCAGTTTCTCTGACTCAGAGGCGTATGTTGACTTTTGTCGCCTGATGTATTCGTCCACCACCGCATCGGCGATTCGTGTGGCATCGTATGGATTTGGTCCTGTGAACTGGAGTTCGATGATGCCCTGCGAGAGCTGCATAATCGACAGCCCACCGGACATCACGAGCATTGCTTCGTCTTCAGGTATATCGCGAAGAGTCTCCAGCTTTGACAGATTGTGGATTTTGTACGCTGGTCGCAGGACATGTGGGCTGGGGATGACGAAACTTGCATCGGCCAGCATGTCTTTACTGAGCATTCCGTCAAATATTCTTTCACTTGTCCGCTGAATGACCTCCATTCGTGCGGTTGAACGATATTGAGGGACTTTCTGCTGGTAGAGAAGGTAGGCGAGACCTGCGCCAAAGACTGCAAACACGACAACAAATGACTTGCGACGCCTGAGAAAACCCCAGATGTCGAGACCGGTTTCTCCGGCCTCCGGTCCTTCCAGGGCAGACCATGGATTGTCAAAGTTCTGATGCAAAGAATTGCTGCCTCTGATGGTTTGCATTCCTTGAGTCCGGTTGCAGAAGTACACCTCAGTGTCGCAAGGCACTGATTCTTACCATGCAGGAACAACAAATCCATAATCAGTTGGTGTTGTCATGAAGTCAAAATATATTGGCCGAACCGAAAAAGTTGGTTCATCATTTTACAAAACTATTAATTTTTGATGCCAAATTCTGTCATCGTTCCGGGAAGGAGGGTTTCACCATCTGTTGTCGTTTGCGTTTGATTGCCCGGATTCTCCGTGCCGCCGATAGATTTCCGGAATCAATTCGCAGGACTTCATACCATTGATCTTCGCTGTCACTCAGGCGATTTGCAGTGAAATAGGCCGTTGCCAGTTCCTGATGGAATTGAATGGTGTCGGGCTGTCGGTGGACACACTGTTCCAGCCACTGGATCCTGTCATCGAGATTGCCAAGATGACGAAGATGGCCGGCCCGGAGCTGCTGGTACTCCTTGGTGGGTGGTAACTGCCGGTAATTCCAGAACTCAGCCGCCTGCGTACGCAGACGATCTGTCAGTTCTCCCAAAGATCTTGATTGAGTGAGTGCAATGACGGCCTGAGCGTATGTTGTCGGACCAAAATTCTCGAATCCATCATTAAGAGCGTTAGTCATCGAGTAGACGGAAAGGATTTGGTATCGCAACGATTCATCGGAGTTTAATGCGTGTTGCCAGATGGAAACGGCCTTTGATGGCCGACCGTTCCTCAACATTAACTCGCCCAGTTCCAGGCCAAGTTTGCTTTTAGTGGGTTCAATAAATCGAGCGCGTGCCTGAAGTTCATTCACTTGGTCTAGACGTGTCGATGCTGCTTCCCACCTTGCTGTTCGCCGAAATACTCCGCCCGGAAAAGGAATTCGACTAACCAGCCGCTGTGAATGTTTCACAATTCCCGATTCGTCCAGGTACATCTCAAGAACGTTCCTTAGGTATTGTTGTCTGTCTGGTTCGTCTCGAAGTGAATCAATCCGCCGAGCAATCCCAAGACACGACGTTTGTGTCCACGCTGTCTGAAATTGTTCAGGGTTAGCAAGTTCGGGTAAACCTTTCAAAAACTGTGAACGAGTGATATCGCTTAGCAGCCTGGACACCAATTCGTGAGTTTGCGCATCGTCTGAGCGATGTCTCAGGGCAAGCCTGGCCTGATTGAGCAGCTTTTCCCGTGCTTCGATTGCGTTCCACGATAGAGGCAGTGATTCCACTTTCCGACCATCGATCACAATGAGGTAACATTTGTGCGCTGCCAGTAGGTCGCCGGTAAACGAGACAGTGCCAGTGATGAGGGCGAAGCGTGCTGCCCATGACAAAATTCGTCCAGATGGGCGAAAATCGATCTGCTTATCAGGGTTCTGCATGGCTGACAACATCGAGACGAGTACTACAAACAGCGATGATGCAGCCGGCATGCCAGCGCCGAAATCGACCAGCGCTGTTACCATCTGAGAAACGGTGGCAAACAGGAGGACCACTCCGACGGACGACACAAAACCTCGTGTCCTGCCGGCAATGGACCGACGTGTTGTGCAAAAAGCGAGAACCAGAGTCGGAAGTCCGATCATGAGCAAGGCAATGCCTCCAGCAATGCCGGCATCAACCAGAATTTCAATGTACTGATTGTCGGCATGTTGAAACCAAACACCTGCATCCCGAGTTTGATAAGGCAGCGTTGTGTAGCGATATGCCCCTAACCCTCCACCGAAGACTGGAAAGTCTGCGACAACGTTCAGTGAATCACGCCAGTGCTGAATGCGAACCAGAAGTTCTCCGGCCGGGTCTTTTAGCGTTGAGAGTTCCAGTGCGGCTGTCTGATCCAGACTCAGAAACACCATGAGACTGTAGGTCAGAGTTCCGCCAACCATCACCACGATTAAAATTGCCGTCAGTCGCCGTTTCTGTGAGCGTGCCAGAATTGTCACGACAAATGCGACGGCAGTCGCCAAAATTCCTCCCCGCGACCGCGTTGCTATAACTGCGCACGTAATCAATGCTATAGAGAACCACACAAGAATCTGTTGCAGATTCAAGGTAGCTACATAACGAACAGCTCCGGAAAATACTCCCGGGGTTCGGTCATGAAAGTGTCCGCGGGCGGCAAATGACGTGTCAAGCTGCAGAACGAGCAATCCAATGGAGGATGCCAGGCCCAGTGTCAACCAGCCTGCTGCATTGTTGGAGTTGATGAAGGTTGCGAATGGCGTTCCCAGTCCCGTCCACCATTGATCCTGAATCAGAAATAGTGTGTTCTGAAACGACTGAACAATACCTAAAAGAGACAGTATTGATGCATTCGCCGTAAACACAGCAAGGCTTGCTGCCACGGTTTGACGCGTTCGAATCTGTTCGAAGGCAGTTATTGCCAGCAGCATTAATGACGTAAGTTGGGCCAGTGTCGTTCGTGTGTCAGCAGGTGACGCAGTACCAGCTGTCAATTCTGTTTGTTTAACGTCGATGAATTCGTGACGGATTTCGGCAAGGACGGCATGATTCATCTGACTGGCCATGGGAGCGTGCAATGGCAGCAACTGAAGGACGCCGATGGCGACAACAACACCGAGCGGAAAGATAATTGGAGGAAACGCAGGTCGTTCATTACGCAGCATGCACGATACTGATGAAAGCAGAGCAGCAGTGAATCCCCCGGCCTGCAGGATCAGTCTGGCGAGAGGGATGTTCCCACCGTGGACCCAAGGGATCAGACATACCGTCGTCAGGAGAATGAAAACCGCTGCGTTACCAAACCTGGCCGCCGACGGTGATTCAGACTGCACGCCACTGTCCTTAGGAGATCAGGAAATTCAGCACCGGAACAACCATTCAGTAGTGAGTGTGACTGGGGCTGCCGTGTGTTTTGCAGAATTTGTCGCTTGTTCAGTCGTTGCAACCCGGGAAATTCTCGGGTGTCGTAGCCATGACAGAGCGTTTGAACATCTTCCGCTACACGATTTGTGGTTCTGGTTCAGTCACTGAAACAGGTGTGGACTCTACTGAAATGCCTCGCTGAAGTCGTAACTCATGAATCAGCGATACGAGCTCTTCCTCAAACGATCGCAACCCACCAATAAGATCGCTCATCCATTCACAGATGGAGCCGTCACCAACGGTTCCTTCCACTCTAATATAACCGACATGCATCCGGTTGATTATAAGCGGTATTTCAGATTTCCACGCTTCGTGATCTTCAACACTGGAATTACGTCGCCAGCGTGCGTGATATTCTTCGCCGATGAGCGGCAAACTGACCATCAACTCTACGTGGTCCATTTCAAATCGTTCTGCGAATTCGGTGAGAGTGGACCACAATCGCTCCCAGTCGTGATTGCCGTTAAGATGCACCTGTTCGTCGTTCACTGACGACTCTCCCGCAGGGTGGCGTCTTATCATCGAACTGGCCAGCCGTACGCAACGATTACGAATGAGACACATTTCTGTATGACCGAACGACCGAGTGAGTACAAGGAGTGAAATCGCAGTCAACACAACAACCAATGTGACGAGTTCGTTGTCGATTACAGAACCAACAATTGCTCCGATTCCGGTCATTGCACACAAAGAGCCAACGACCAAAAGAACCTGCGACCGGCTGTGGCCTTTACGTTCCAGA
The DNA here is from genome assembly GCA_022447225.1 of Fuerstiella sp. Lineage (NCBI taxonomy): Bacteria > Pseudomonadati > Planctomycetota > Planctomycetia > Planctomycetales > Planctomycetaceae > Fuerstiella > Fuerstiella sp. Next base: position 51,775 of record JAKVAZ010000017.1, read on the forward strand.
CAATGGTGCAGGTGGCTCCGGTCCGTGGTATAAATACTGCGGCCAGTTAGTTTTCTGCGAATAATGGCCATGGATACGTCAAAGATCGGAATTGCCCAAATAGCGGTCGGCATGATTAATGCTGTTGCCGTGTATCCCTTGAGAGATGCCTTGAGAGCGATTGATCCCAGCACAAGCCCGATAAACATACTTCCCGAATCACCCAGAAACATTTTGGCAGGCGGAAAGTTATAAATCAGAAATCCGGACAGAGAACCGGTCAGGACGATCGCCACTAAAAAACCGTCCGGACGGCCACCCAGAACAAGCGTCACGGCGGCAATGGAAAGACTAAGGACGATTCCCGTTGTGCTTGCCAAACCATCAACGCCATCGATTAGATTGAGGGCATTGATCGCACAAAGCAGCCAGGCGACAGTGACCAGAGGTCCAAAATGGCCGAAGTGGATTTCGATTCCGAAGAACCTGACTTTTGTGATCGTAATATCAGCAAGAAGCATAATCATGGCCGCAACCAGCTGGCCAAGAAGTTTTTGGCGCCCACGGATTGCAAATCTGTCGTCAAGCAGGCCAACTCCAACAATCACCAGACTGGCAAAAAACAACGTGATCAGAAAGGCGGTATCGCGCGGACCATCCTTCAAAATATCCGGAAAAAAAAGGCAGGCGATCGTGACGGTTACAACACCAGAAAACAGGAGTGTGGGACCGCCCGTCAGAGGCATCGATCGTTTATGAAGTTTGCGATGCTGATCGGGTGAATCAACGATATGCAATCGTAGAGCCAGCCTGGCCATCAGTGGTGCCGAGATAGCGCTGATCACAAAGGCCGTACTTAACAATAGGAAACTTGGTTCCATGAGGCAGACTACTGGAGGAAGTTGTGTCTGGTCTGATCCTGGGGCCTAATTCACGGGCGAATGCAAAGATAATATTCTGACGGACAACGATACTCAGACTGTTATGATTAAAGCCGAATGAACGCCTGATAATATGTATTGGATGTTTTGCACAAACACTGATGACACACCATTCAAACAAGCCAGAGTACACGAGGCTGTTTACAGCAGCAAGGAAATACGAAAGAGATCTGTTTGGTTTCACATACCTATTGGTGTAGAGGGCTAACGCAAAAGTGTGTCGGCTGAAACGAACCAAAAACCAATGCAATAATCTGCCAGGTTGCGAAGAACTGTCAGTTCGACGTGGTAAACGGCGGTACAGGCCAATGTTGAAGTTGGCCCTGTTTTCGACTGCTGATAAAGACCTCTGAGGATCAAATCATATAGTCAGTACTTCGACCCAGGATGCGGTCGACAAGATCCTGTGGCAGGTCGATCGATGGAGACCGTTCGGGGTCCAGATCGGTTGGATTGATACCACAGTAGACAGACCACGGACCAAGATGTCGCCAGCGACCAGCTCGCCGAGGCTCTCCCGGCACAACCGGTGTTGTACAACGATTGCAGCCGATCGTTGCGTAACCCTGATCGTGAAGAGGATTTGTGATTACATCTTTCTGCCTGGCGTATTCGTTCATCTGGTCGTCGGTGAAGTTTACCAGCGGATTAATGCGTAACACATTCAAACGAGGGTCAACCGCCAGGATCGGACAGGTTCCTCTCTGTCCTCCATCAGCTCGCCGCAGACTGCCAACCAATGCATCATAATCGTCTTTGACTGCATCGAGAGGGGCCGATTTCCGTAGTTCGCAGCATTGTTTCTGTCCCTCAGGAGAAAGATACAAAACTCCCAGATCGGCCGTCTGTTGCTGCATCGTCTTTTGGGGGCTTAGCGTCCGTACTTCCAGTCCGTATTCTTCGATGATGCGATCCCGCGTTGCCAGGGATTCTTCAAACAATACACCGGTATCGACGAATAGCACATCCATTTTGACCGGAATGGACCGCAGCATGTGGCAAATTACCGAACCTGCGCGCTGCATCGACGACAGAGCTGCCAGACGGTCCGCAAATATCTCCCTGGCCCATAACAGTAGTTCCTGGGGCGAGCGATTCTCAAACGTCCGGTTGAGGTCCATCAGATCTGCCTGAGACAACCTGGACATGTTTGATCACTCAGCCTTCGGCAACTGTTTTCCGGAAATCCACAGTGTTTGTGGAATTATATCCACATACCATAGCGGATCTAAAGGTGACTCGCGAGTCCACGAATAGCTGGTAAGCGGGCGGAGCTGCATGTTTCGGTGCCGATGTTTCAGGAACGGCTAAGCCCTGTGGCAGCCAGCGGCGTTTGCTTTAAGAAATTCAATCGTTGTCTGTCGGTGCTCACTGTGGTCTGTGATTCCGGGATTGACGTCCCAACGAACCATAAAAAAACGACGATGGTACCTGACCTTCGTCGTTTTCTGATTCAAGGATATTCACGTGCCACCCGAAACGGATGATTTTCAGCGGGCAGCGTCCCACCACCAGGCATCAGAACGGTGGCCAATAGGTGATGCGTCAGTCAGAGTGTTCGACAACTCAGCTGAATGCTGATATCGATCTGCATCGCGAACCACTGACCTGACATCCGCACGCACGCCGCCTGCCACCTGTACGACGACATGTCGTCCGGAAAAGACCCGGTGTGCTGCTGACGTCATCAATTCAGAGGGGACATCTACCTGGCGTCCCGTGGCCGCCAGGAATGCATCTGACTCCAGGTTTGCCAGTGACGCAGTTCCCTGCGAATTCAGTAGTGCAGAGACCATGGCCAGATCGAATACGTTCTGCAGATCGGCGAAGACAGGATCGATGCGGGCCAGAGCTGAAAAATGCTCAGTAAATAACTGTGCAAATCTGGCGTTGGCTCCACGAGCTTTCCCTGTAGCGCGGCGACTGCCGTCGGTATTGACAATCTGATCTTCAGACAAACATCGTACGGAGTCACCTGTGAATTCGAATCCATTCCCGGACGTGTCCATCCGAATTGCATCATAACCAGCCGCCAGCCACCAGCGCAGAGCATCCATACTCCCACTGCCCCGCTGTTCAGATTTGGTCAGCAGATCAAAATAGCTTTTCATTCCCGCAGCACCCACGACTTCTCCGATTCCGATTTGTTTCATCCGGTAGTCTGCATCAACAATGACCCGGGCCACACGGGATTGACCGGGCACACCATCCACGATGACATTCTGAAGGCCAAGGATCTGCTCCAACTCGGTTGTAAATCGTGCGGCAGTCTCTTTGTTCAAAGACCGTCGGTTTTTTCTAACAAACTCATTCACAGCCCGCACCTGATCCTGCCTTGGATCAATGCTGCACATGAAGAACGACGGACCACCATCTGAGAATGTCTGAGCAAGAATCATCAGGTCGTCCAGTTGCAATACCGGCCGTCCGTCGGTGATGCTTACAACACGACCATCTTCATTCTCTGTCCAGTCCGCTGCGGGTCCGCCAATCACAACGTCACCGGTTTCCGGAAACGTCATCAGATACTGAACTCGGGATATTCCGGCAAGATTTCGTACTTCTTCCGGGACGGGCTGACCTGTTGCCAGTAACTCACTGACGTATCGTTCCAGTCTGGGTAATGAAACCAATCGCAGATTTGACGGACTTCGAACATTCGTATTTTGGTTGGCTCGCAGAGCCTCTGACATGACGGTGTCCAGTCGGCTTCCATCGTTGCGAAGAGCCACCGATGCAAGCATCGCCGGACCACCCACAAAAATGCCCTGAGCAAATGTGGAAATGGTTCCACCTTCGCCGTCCGCTTCGATCCACAGCGCCGGAGGAGACGTCTGTTCCTGGATCAACTCGATCAACTCGGTGAAATCGGCGAGTGAGCCACCGCCGGACAGCGATTCTGCAATTCGTGCAGCACGCTTCTCGACATCACGATTTCCCGAGACTCTGGAAGCATCTCTGATATTTGATGCAGCACGGACGAAGTCGCCTGCTTCCGCTGCAGCACGGGCTGCTCGTCGCATTGTCGCTGTTGCTGTGAAATTATCCGACTGTTCCGCCGGATGCGCCACAGCAGCAAAGGACAAGATGCAGACAAGAACCAAGGCAGCGGAAAACCGTACGATGGAGCGACAACAGGTGGAAGGACAGACCATGAGTTGGACCTTATGACTGGTCGGAGCAGATCTCGACGGAAACCGGGACGCACAACAAGCGGGGGCGCAACTGGATACACCTGCACACGTGATTTAGCATCGTCCAGTCAGCGTGCAGCGTCAAGAAGATTCCCCTGAATCCGTAACCTGCCGGTCACTCCGTTTTAGTTGTAAAAAGCGGATTTACCGATTGGGTAGCGGGTAGCGAGACATGCTGCGAAGCTGTAGCAGTCAATTTATCTGTAATCCCGACGATATGATGCGGATTTTGGGCCGCTGAACTGACATTATGCCTGAATTGCCGGAAGTTGAGACCATGGTTCGCGGTCTCCGGACAGATCTGGTCGGCCGTCAAATTCGGACGACCAGGTTTTGTCGGTGTTCTCGCAGACCCATTCAGATAGACCCTTCAAAAGCACGATTTCAACGTTTACTCAGGGGGAATCGGATTCATGCCGTTCAGCGGCTGGCAAAGCGTATTGTCATTTCACTGGACCGGAATCTGTCTATGGTCGTTGAACCGAGAATGACCGGTCTTTTGCTGATTACGGAGCCACCAACGCGGGCGCATCGTCGAATTCAGTGGGAGCTTGATCCAAAAGACGGATTTGCGAAATCATTTGAATTCTGGGACCGTCGAGGGCTTGGAACGGTACGGATTCTTACTGAAACGAAAATGATCGAACTTCGCCGGCGATTGGGGCCGGATGCTCTTGATATGGACCCGAATCAATGGGCCATCCGGCTGTCCGGAACTCAGCGCCCCATCAAAAATGCAATTCTTGATCAAAACCTGGTTGCAGGCATCGGAAACATTTATGCGAGTGAGATTCTGCACGAAGCCGGAATTTCGCCAAAGTTGCCCGCTGGCCTGCTGTCCGCTGAGCGAATACAGCGGATTGCAGCTGCGAGTTCGCGGATTCTTAATGAAGCGATTCGTTACGAAGGATCGACCCTTGGTGATGGTACTTATCGAACAGCTTTGAACCGTGATGGCAGCTATCAGAACCGACATCGTGTTTATCAGAAGAACGGGGAATTGTGTCCGACCTGTCGCCGCGGACGCATTTGCCGTATCGTTCAGGCTCAGCGTTCCACGTTTTATTGTCCGCGATGTCAACGTTCCTGACAGACGTCAATGGTCTACCAGGTGTTGAAGTCGGGATCTCGCATCAGGATCGAACAAAAGTCGGCGGTCGCCTACCAGAGTTCTTCCAGCCGGCCGGTCGTAGCGTGCAAAAGGCGTCCTGGACCAGCCTGTTTCGGAGCCTGCGCCAGCATTCTCAACCAGACGTAATGTCCGCGGACTCGTCCTTCGAATGACAGATTCTGATCGAATTCTTCATCTTCGGGAACGCCGCCGGACTGCCAGTGAGTTTTCGGCATCTGGTCAAACAACTCCATTACGCGTAACACATCCAGCTGAACTGGACACGGCAGGCGAGTTCCGTCACGAGAGCCTCCTACCACCTCGGTATCTGAGACAAACAGAGTCACTTCCCACTCGTTGTATTCATTCTGGTAGTAGTGACAGGCAATTGGGGCGTGTAAATCGGTATCGAGAATAGCACTGCCTGCAGTGTTTGCAAACCAGCTCAGCCATTCAGGAACACAGTCGCTCGGGGAAAGCCACGTATTCATAAGAGTAACCTGAATTGGAAATTTGTACTAAGCGTAATCCAAAAAGTGGGGCCGCCTTGGCGCTCTAACCTTTTTAATACTCCTCGTAAGACAGAACAGATTGGCTGTCAGGAAGTTCGTTTCAAAAAGTTTAGGTCGCCGCTGTGGCTCATTCTGCGCCTTTTGTTGCTCGGTAAATGAACAGAGTTGAATGTCGAAGAGGTCTGGATCCTTTTGCAGACGTCTGTGTGACCAGAGGTTACGCAAATCATGAACCAAAAGATTCTAAACTCGTGAAAACTGTTGGGAGCGGGCTTAGGGACTTACTATTTGGCTACAAACGAATCTGCTGCAGCTGATTTGCACCAATCTGACTGTTAAGGATGCTGAACATTGTGTCATCAAATTGTTCAGTCACCCCAACAACTCAGATTCCAATTGCAGCTGCAAGTATGGCTTCGATCATTGCCGAAACGTTGTCCTGAGAGACATCAATCCGGAAGTCGTGCCTTTCAAATGTCTCGCTTCGCTGTGGGAGTTTGCCGCAGTTGCAAACATTCAGCTGACAAAATGCCTGCGGACGTTGTGTGTGTATACCGGGTTTTGGCGGAATTGTCCGAAGTTTGGCTAAACCGTGGTACCGGGCAGGAATGGCAGGTGGTGTCTCCATACCTTCAAGGTCAATTACCAGAGGTCGTTGATCCAGTCGGGCTCGCAACTCAGCAGTCGAGTGAGCATTTTCCGGATGTTTCCAGTCGGCTGCGATTTCAACAAGGGGATCCAGTACGAAACGACGGTACCACAATCCAGGATGCGGAACCTTCAGTTGCGGCATGTGAATGACCTGCCGGCCGTAAAACAACAAGTCGAGATCAAGTGGACGCGGTCCCCAATGGAGGTTACGCACGCGACCAAATTCCTCTTCAATCTGTTGCAGCAGATCCAGTAGCTTCAGTGGACTGAGATCTGTGACGAGACATGCGGCAGCGTTGGTGAATATTCCCCCTGCATCCGTTCCCATTGGGGCAGTATGAAAGTTTCTGCTGAGTGTCTTAATGCGACAGTTTTTTCGATTCAGCCTTTGCATTGCGGCAACGAACGTGTCTTCGACAGATCCCGTGTTGCCTCCGAGACCAATCAGGCACGTTATTCCGCCATGCTGCACGTTTTTGTTCCTGCATCTGTGAATCTCGACCGGCACCAGCGGCTAGACAGTCCGTGACTGTTTTGGGTCAGAACCCGTCGGTGCCCAGATCGGAGCCAATCTTACTCTACCACCCGCTCCGGTAGCCATGATGCCGTATATTGCGGCAATCACAATCTTTGCGATCGTCACGCAGTATTCCACAGATGTTATTCCATCTTTGCTTCGGCAGAACCGACGAATAATACGCAGTGGTTTCATGACACTCAAATCCCGATACATGACGAGTTCGAGCAATCGTTGTTCACGGCTTTGTGTCGTTGACTAAGACGGACATTAAGAGGCCTGCTTCTTGGGAGCACTGACGAATGCCTTCTACCAAAAAATACTTGTTGAAAGCGATTTGAGCATGGGACGCAGTTTGTACTCGTCAACCCCCTGACGTCTGAGCTCTTGTGTTGTTTTCAACAGTGCAGACTCACAGGAATCACATCGTCACCAGACACCACCTGTTATGATCGCTAGGATTCCGATATTTCGGTACAACCGGCTGGACGATTCAATTGATGAGAGGATTTCAGCTTCGATGACCGCATATATGACCCGTTTGGAAGAACGAATTCGTTTGCTGGACACTTCAGTTCTGGTCGGTCTTGACCCTCGCTGGGATCAGTTGCCGGCTGAGATCACCAGAGGTGAAATGTCTCCTTCCCGAGAGCGAATTGCAGAGGGATTTCGACAGTTCTGCTGTGAACTCATCAATATCGTCAGCACGCTTGTTCCAGCCGTCAAACCACAAGTGGCCTTCTTTGAACGACTGGGGCCAGCCGGAATGGAGGCTCTGCATCACGTGATGAAATACGCTCGCAGTAAGCAGCTTGTCGTCATTGCTGATGCCAAGCGAAGTGATATTGGATCGACCGCAGAAGCGTATTCGGATGCGTGGCTGGATGGTACAAGCGGTAAAGCCGCCTTTCCGGCAGATGCACTTACGGTTAACCCCTACCTGGGAGATGACACTCTGCAGCCGTTTGTGGATACCGCACTGCAGCGAAACGCAGGAATTTACGTTCTCGTTCGAACCAGCAATGTTGGAGCCGTTGCGTTCCAGGATCGAAAAACGGACGGAACTACCGTGTTTGAGGCAGTGGCTGACACAATCCAGCAGCTTAACCTGGAGCACCGCGCCGAGGGACAATGGGGACCGGTGGGTGCGGTGGTTGGCGCGACTTGGCCTCAGGAGCTCGCGGACCTCCGTGCTCGAATGCCAAACACACCGTTTCTGGTTCCAGGTTACAGTACCCAGGGTGGTACGGCGGCGGATGTTGCAGCCGCTTTACAATGTGGTCCCGCAGGTGCATTGATCAACAGTTCCCGAGCGATTAATTTTGCGTGGAGACGTCCGGAGTGGAAAGACAGATTCGGAGAAGAATACTGGCGCGAGGCTGTGCTCGCCTCGACACAACAGATGATCTCTGATCTGCATTGCATATAAACAAACTGTCTCAGTACGGCAGGAATTTAACTGGAGCATTGCTGAGACTGGTAAACGTTACAATTTTACAGGTTCCGACTTTTCGATTGCTGCACCCTGGACTGAGGTCTGCTTTTGTTTTCCGGCATTCAATGACAGTCGTACACCATCCACTTCGATCACATTGACCTCAAGTGCCACTCGCAAACGAGGCCCGGATCCAATAGTTCGGCCGGAACGCCCCTCAGAAACTCCCGCAGGTGGTGACAGAGTCATACGGACTCGCGGGATTCCGGGATACTGCAGAGTCAGGTCTGTCTGATAATCTGTTCGCCGACCATCGGTTGTATCCAGTTTAAATTCAGCAATAACATCGCCGGCTGTTTGACGAAATTCTGCGCTGACAGATTGTGCTCCCGCGAGAGCGATTTGGGGATGGGAATCCTGAAGCTTCCACCCTGCCGCAGCTCGCAGGACGACCACTGCACCACGAATTCCAGGTCGGTATTCGGCCTTCAGGCTCGAAACGAGTCGATTCGATGCGGGACCGGGCAGGTCATCGCTGCCCAGCAGTCGAGCGCACAGCAACAAACCTGGAATCGGAACTGCTGAGACAACACGTCGGTCCTGCAACAGTTTTGCCAGCCGAATTCGGTCTCCGGAGTGATAGTACAATGAGACGAGGGCAATCGTACTTTGGGAGGTTTCCAATTGATCATCCAGATTGCACAGAATCAAATCTTCCGCCGCGCGATGCTGAGCATGCCGTCCCAGAACCCAGGCAGACACCAGATTTGCTTCCCAGTTTCGAATGGAATGTTCAGAAATTTTCAATGCCAGCCGGGGTGCTTCAGGTTCGCCACGGACTTCCTGAATGAGGGCCATGTTTGCCAGACTCCCGGCAAGCATGTCGTCCTGCCGAAAATGTCCGTTACCGATTTCTATCAGTCGACGGTAGGTTTGCACGGCCTCAGCCAGGCGGCCTGTTGACTGCAGAGTCCGAGCTACGTAGTACCAGTACGGAGGGTAACACGTCATAAAACGTTCCAGACGCTGGAGCATTCGCAGCCTTCGATCTTTGTCAGGTTCTCTTAAGACGGTCGCCAGCTGATCTAAATCCTGGTCGCGTACCAGCCAGCTGTCAGGAATGTTGTTACTGCGGCTGAGCTTCCAGAAGCTGTTGAGGAACGTCGACGAATGCGTCATCACCGAATTTAACTTCATACGGTTGATCTTCCAGATGTCCGCGTCGCGGCGCACTTCCTGGTTCCGGTAGTCCCACCAGCTATTCGCACCGGTTTGAATCACATTACCAATCTGACCCGTTGCCAGCTGGGCGCCAATAACGACGAAGCTGGCACCCAGCTGACGCTGGGTACCTTGTCGGAACTGTTCCGCGATAATTCGGCGGTCCCGTTCACTGACCTCAATCTGACTGATTTCATCGAGTACTGTACGATACAGGGTGATCACTTCTGAATCGGCGATTTTACTCAGATTGAGGTTGTTCAGAATCCGTCGCTGTTCCTCAATAAACACACTCTTATTCGGATTTCGGCGAATACGGTGGAGGGCTGCACGACAGTAGTTCAATGTGACTGCCGTCTGACGGCGAGTGACTTCTATATCGACGGAATCATCCTCTGAGAAACCAGAGGCGCAGAAAAAACAAACCACGAAGACTGCTGTGATTCGGATGTTCATAGTTTTTCAGACTGAATCGAAGACTCAGGCCTGTTCAGCAAAACACTTCGTGCGGCTGACGGATTCCTGCGGACGACAGGAATTTACCTGGAAGACGAGACAGTCGTCGATATACGCTCCTCCTGAACATGGCCGACGACAGACACCTCATCATCTTTCCCTGTCCCGTCCAGGAAACAAGGGTCAGAATTGAACTCAGTGGAATTGCGGACGGATCAAGGATTCCGAATCGTGCTGGGTAGCCACGTGAAGCGGCGATGACTGCCGAACAAATTACGATTTGGCAGAATCGTCCGACTGTCACGATTACTCATTTCCTTTGACAATCTGCTGACAGGGAATTCTTTGAATGCAGTTGTCGTCTCCGGTCTCTTAATGTTGGCCGGTCAGTTTACAGCGTAAGCAGGTACAGCCGTTCCTTTTGAAAAATGCCGAATAGCAGAGTAGTCGCTGCAGCACTGTTCCCGCCGGGTATTTTCGTAAACGCTGCCGTTAAGCTGCTTCGTCGCCTGCTGCGTCCAGATCGATCAATCGTGGTACAGCCAGACGCAATCCGACAACCGTGCCGAAGCTGCGTTTCAGCCCCGCGAAATCGTGTCGCAGGTATTCCGGGAAACGATCCCGCGGCAATTCTGCTAAATACTCTTTTGCGTATGCTGCCATCTGCCGGTCATAACCGGCCTGACTGCTGCTGTGTATGTAGCAGGACCCGGAAAATCGCCGAATGTCTCCGTCAAAAGCCGAGCTGATGTGATAAAGCTCATGAAAGACAGTTACGAGCTTTTCATTGAATGGCAGATTTAGGAATCGAGGCAGATAAAAAGTCAGGATGTAAAGCATCTCTTCACCATCCTGGTACAGCCGCTGCGCACCCCAGCGTCGGCCGTCGCGGGTACACGTCATTGCCCCGCCTTCAAATCTCATGGGAGTGAGTTTTGCCTGAATGCCCCATTCGACCGGCGATCTGGTCTGGGCATAGGTAACGGCAACGCGGGACATGTCAATGTGACGAAAAACCGGATGAACCTGGCAGATATCCTCACATAGCCGACGGAGCGCAGTGCAAATGTCAAAACACCGTCGATTCATCCTGCAGCCACTCCCTCATCACGTCAGGTCGCGGCTCCACATTAAGCTGTCAATTCCAAATCAACAAGCCGAATTCAGTTTGAGAGCCCCGGACGGAGGCCTAACAGACTGCATAATTCAGGGTGACAGACCTCAATAAGCCGAGTTTTGACGTTGGCAGCTGATTAGTCTCCAACACGTTTTCCGGCAGACGTTCTCACAATATTCCTGCCAAATGTCTTTGCTGTGAAGAAATTTGCCACAGGATCAAGATTAACTCTGTTCCTCACCGCTCTCCTGTCCGCCGGAACGGTCATTGTCTGCTGAAACTTCGGTTTGATTTGCTGTATCGGTTGTTACGTCTTCAGTGACAACCGGTGCGGTGCGACGTCGTGAGCGAACACGATCTCGTTCACCAACAAACTCTATCAGTGCCCGTTGTCCGGCATCACCCAGTCGAACCTTTGCCAGTCGGACAATACGGGTGTAACCACCAGGCCGCTCCTCAAATCTCTCGGCCAGTTCATCAAACAACACATCGACAGCTTCGGTGTCTCGAAGAATTGAAAAAGCCCGACGACGCAAAGCAACTGCCGGAGCGATCGTGTCTGCCCACTGTTGCCACTGTTCAGACTGTCGCCACGCTCGCCACTCGTCTGTGTTCCGACCAGCTTTTGTTTGATATTCCGCAGCAGCTTCTTCATGGGCGACGGCCCTGCGAGCAAGCGTAACAAGTTTTTCGACGAATGGTCGAAGCTCTTTCGCTTTGGCGACCGTTGTCACGATACGACCAGGTACGCGAGGACGCTGCGGGTCATCCTCGTCTACTCGAATCGACCGAATCAGACTGGTCGCCATGTTTCTAAACATGGCTTTCCGGTGAGATGCGTTACGCCCCAGTTTTCTGCCGCGCACTCGATGTCGCATGGCAATATTCTCCAGAACAGGCTGACATAGTGTTGGCCTGCTAAATAACAAGTCAATGGATTAAATTGACCAAAGGTAATCTTTTCCCCTGCCGTTTTGCCGGGACATTACCGTGCCGATCAATCACGCGGTTGGTTGCTGATTCGGCAAACGCATTCCAAGTCGCAGGTCAATTTCCTCGAGTCGTTCACGAACTTCATCGAGGGTTGTTTCACCGAAGTTGCGAACCTGCAACAGTTCATCTTCCGGCCGCTGAACCAGATCGCGTACGGTATTGATACCAACGGATTCCAAGCAGTTGGTCGCCCGAACCGACAGATTGAGTTCGGCCAGACTTTTGTTTAGTTTTTCTTCGAGTTCCATGTCCACCGGCGAATACCCGGTCGCTTCCATCATCCCCCGCAAACCTCCTTCCGGAGCTGACTCTGGTCCTGGTTCGCGATAGGTTATGAAACAGTTTAGGTGTTTACGAAGAATTTTTGCGGCTTCAACGAGTGCCATCGATGGAGACACAGTGCCGTTTGTCCAGATCTCCAGACTCAACTTGTCATAATTCGTACGTTGGCCCACACGTGTGTCTTCAATATGATGGCGAACCCGAGTGATTGGCGAGAATGACGCATCAAGCGGAATCACGCCGACTTCCGGATCATTCAGGTAATGTTCCGCGGCAGGGACGAATCCCCGTCCGTTTTCCACTGTCATTTCCAAATGCAACGGGACGTCATCCGTCATTGTGGCAATGACCAGATCTTTGTTGATGACTTCCACCTGGTCGTCACAGATCACGTCAGCCCCTGTCACAACTCCTCGGGTGCTTTTCTCAATTCGCAGCGTTTTTACTGAAGCACTATAGTTTTTAACAACCAGAGACTTCAGGTTCAGGCAAATGTCAGTCACATCTTCCACCACTCCGGGAAGTGTGGTGAATTCGTGCTGAACACCCTGCAAACGCACTTTGGTAACTGCTGCCCCTTCGAGACTTGACAGCAAAATCCGCCGCAGGCTGTTACCCACCGTGGCACCAAATCCTCGCTCAAACGGTTCCGCACTGAATTTTCCGTAGCATGACGTTAATGTGTCAGTGTCAGGTGCTACTCGGCTGGGCAATTCCAGACCACGCCATCGAATTCGCATAATTTTTCTCCCCTGTAAAGCTCGTCACACGCAAATCAAAACGACTGCCGGACAGTTTCGTTCAGACACGGCGTTTCTTCGGAGGACGGCAGCCATTGTGCGGCAGAGGTGTAATATCTTCGATTGACCGAATCGAAATACCGGATGACTGAAGACCGGTGATCGCACTTTCGCGACCTGAACCGGGACCCTTAACACGAACTTCAATCTCTCGCATACCCATTTTTGCGGCGCGCTCTGCAACTGTTTCAGCGGCACGCTGAGCTGCAAAAGGAGTGCTTTTCCGACTTCCTTTGAAGCCGACTGTCCCCGCCGTCGCCCAGCAAACAACGTCACCGTTAGTATCGGTCATAGTGACGATCGTATTGTTAAAGGTTGCCTTGATGTAGGCGATTCCTCGCGTCACATTACGACGCGTTTTTTTTCTGGTTCTGACTTTTGCCACGATGCAATCTCAATCTCGTGATTCGATGAAAAACCGAAACTCCCCCCGGATCAGTGTTTCAGATCCTTGACGCCCTTTTTGCCAGCAACTGTTTTCTTTCTTCCTTTGCGAGTTCTTGCATTGGTTTTGGTTCGCTGACCGCGTACCGGCAGGCCTCGACGATGTCGAAGGCCGCGATAACACTGAATTTCCCGCAGCCGACCAATGTCCTGCTGAACCTTTCGGCGCAGCGGACCTTCCACCGTGTAGTCCTTGTCAAGGTGGTTTGTGATGCGGCTTACTTCATCTTCCGACAGTGCACCGGCGCGCGTCTGCGGATCCACTCCCAGTTCATAGCAGATTTTAACCGCCATCACGCGACCTACCCCGTAAAGATAGGTTAACGCAATCCAAGTTGGTTTATTGTTGGGGACATCGACCCCCAGCAAACGAGGCATATCACGGCTCCGAAAATTCTCGACTCAGGACTTTAACCCTGTCGTTGTTTGTGTCGAGGATTGGCTGTACAGATGACGTACGTTCTTCCACGACGACGGACTGTTTTGCAATGTTCACAAATTCGCTTAACGCTTGATCGTACTTTCATCATCTGACTCCTGTTGATACCTGTGCGCCGGGAAGTCGGACGACAGCGTGAACAATAGTTTGTTTCCACTTGTTGTTGGTAAATCAGGCCTAAGTCTACGCTTGAATTTTCAACCTGAGACACGATTGACCGAATGCGCCTTTCAACTGTTATCTCTGTTTGTCAATCGTCCGTATCCAGTAAGCCCGGGTAGTTTCGCATAATCAAATGTGAGTCAATCTTCTGTACCAGATCCAGTGCAACTGACACGATAATCAGCAGGCCGGTCCCGCCAAAGAACTGAGCCGCTCGAAAATCACCATTTGTTAAGGTGGTTGAAATGATTGTTGGAATCACGGCGATGATCGCCAAAAACGCCGCTCCCGCATAAGTAACACGTGTCATCACCTGTTCCAAATGGGCCGCAGTCCGTGTACCAGGCCGATAGCCTAATATAAAGCTGCCCATATCCTTCAGATTATCCGACATGTCCTTTGGATTGAAAGTAATCGCAGTCCAGAAGTAACAGAAGAAGTAGATCATGATGATATAGCTTACGTTGTACACGAAACCCTGCCCTGGCTGGAACGCATCAGCAATCGTATTCATCACAACACTGTCGGGCCAAACCTGCGCTAACTGACCCAACACAAAAAACGGGAGCAGCAGCAGACTCGATGCAAAAATGATAGGCATGACTCCAGCCTGGTTGACTCGTAAAGGCAACCATTGCCGCTGTCCACCCATCACCTTCCGACCACGCACGTGTCGAGCGCTTTGAATTGGGATCTTACGCTGTCCCTGGGTAATGAATATCACGCAGACAATGACCCCAACAAAAACCAAACCCATTACAAGGAGTTTTTCGATTCCCTGTTCCGTGCCGATTTGAACTCCTCCAGTCCGGATTTTTTGAATCCACTCTCCGGCTACCGACGGCATCTGAGCCAGAATACCTGCCATGATCAGCAGACTAATTCCGTTTCCAATACCGTATGTATCAATTTGTTCACCGATCCACATAAGGAACACAGTCCCGCATGTCATCACGATAGCGCCCAAAAGGAACCATGCGGTACTGTTGTATTCCTGCAGGACCATCGGCTCGCCACCAGTCAGTGTACCGCCGGCGAGCGCCTTGATAATAAAGAAACTTTGCAGCAGACAGATTACCACTGTCGCGTACCGTGTATATTCATTAATTCGACGGCGCCCCGATTCCCCTTCTTTCTGCAACTGTTCCAGTGGCGGATAAACCGTTCCCAGCAGCTGAAAAACAATCGATGCTGTGATATACGGCATGATGCCCAGACCAAACAGTGAACCGTTTGTCAGGCTTGACGCCGAAAACAAAGACATCATTTGCAGGACACCCTGAAGTCCGTCCTGACCGGCATTTTCCAGTGTTTTGCGAATCCCCTCGTGATTAATAAAGGGCAACGTAATATGGAACCCAAGCCGATAGATTCCGAGTAGACCTATGGTCAACAGAATCTTTCGCCAAAGCTCAGGTACTCGCCAGATTGCCGCGAGCCGTGAAAACATAATGGGGTGTCTCCGAAATCCCGATCCGTCAGTTTTCCGGGTTCAAACGTTCCGTTGCCGAAATCCGTTCAAACCTTCCTCCGGCGGCGACAATCAAAGCCTCCGCGCTTTGTGAAAAACGGTGAGCCCTCACCGTCAGTTTTTTGGTCAGCTGTCCGTCACCCAACACTTTCAGAACATCGAACTGACTCGGTATTATCCCACGCGCCACAAGCGATTCGGCAGTGACTTCTGAACCGTCTTCGAATGTCTTGTCCAGCTGTCCAACATTGACAATAACCACTCTATCAGCAAATGCGCGATTATTAAAACCACGTTTCGCCACACGACGAAACAGCGGCATCTGTCCACCTTCGAATCCACGGCGACGCCGAGACCCGGAACGGCTGAAATAACCTTTGTGACCACGACCGGACGTCTTTCCGTGTCCTGATCCGGTTCCTCGACCGATCCGCTTTCGCTTTCGGTATTTTTGAATCCCTGTATGCACATCGTTCAAAATCATGACAGCGACACTCCGCGCAAACGAGCAACATCTTCTTTTGTTCGCAACTGACCCAAAGCGTCAAACGTCGCCTTTACCAGGTTCAACGGATTCGTTGAACCAAAACTCTTGGTCAAAATATCAGTCACGCCGGCTGCCTCCAGAACCGCGCGAACACAGGCTCCGGCAATCACACCGGTTCCCGGTCGGGCAGGAAGCAGCAGAACACGTGATGCTCGAAAACGACCGACGACCTGATGGGGTACGGTTGTCTGTACCAGCGGAATTTTTCGTTGAGACCGATTGGACGCTTTCGTTGCTTTTTCGACAGCCAGCGGTACTTCCACCGCTTTCCCGTATCCGTAGCCGACTCGACCGTTCCGATCACCGGTAACGACGAGTGCAGCAAAGCTGAATCGACGTCCTCCCTTAACCACACATGCACAGCGTCGAATCTGAACGACTGTCTCTGCTGATTCGTTTCGTGTTTCAACTACCGACACTATTCACCTCTGTTTCCACTGTGAACCGACATCGCCACGGACCTGCTGAATATCGCTTGCTGTCAAAATTTGAGTCCGGCTTTACGCGCGGCGTCGGCCAGTGCAGCAACCCGACCGTGATACCTAAAAGGACCTCGATCCAGTACGACTTCAGAAATCCCTTTCTCCTGAGCTCGTTCAGCAATCAATTGACCCACTTTTGATGCAAAGCTCCGATCTGCCGCTACTTTCCCGGGACCGGCCACAACCGTTTCTACGGTGCTGGCCGCCACTACTGTATGACCTGTGCCGTCGTCAATCACCTGAGCATAAATATGCCGGTTGCTGCGGAATACAGAAAGCCGCATTCGTCCATGTGCATCACGACGGACTCGATTTCGTACACGAAACCCACGCCGAACCGTACGTTTGATCAATTGTTTTTCAAACTTCATTGTTCCACAACCAGCTGATTGTTCAGAAACGAAACTCAACGACTCTGATGCAGCCTTTATGCTGACCTGCAAGGAACGACTGACTGCACCAGTACGGCTAAGTCCACAGTCTAATGCTCCTAATGCGACACGATCGCAATCAACTTCGAGTTATCGATTCCTGGTCCATCGGGAATCCGACGGACGATTTAGGTACTCACACAATTGGTTAAAATCGCGACGAAAAAACTCTGATTTAGATTAAAAAAACTGCACCGCTACTTGGAGCCAAAGGCTTTACCGGCTTTGCGGCGGACCTGTTCGTTTTCATAGCGAACTCCCTTACCCTTGTACGGCTCAGGGGGACGAACAGCCCGAACCTCTGCGGCAAACTGTCCTGCGGCCTGTTTATCACAGCTTCTGACAATAACCGACGTTTGACTTGGCACATCAACGGTGACCAGCGGAGGAACCTCCAGCACTACGGTATTCGCAAAACCAACCTGCAGTGACAGTTTCCTGCCCTGAAGGCTGGCATTGTAGCCAACACCGACCACGGTAAGTCTTCGCTCGAACAGCTGCACAACCCCCGTGACCATGTTCTGAATCAGACTTCGAGTCAGTCCATGCAGGGCACGGCTTTCGCGAGTGTCATCCGGACGTGTCACGGCGACAACTTTACCGTCGTTTTCCACGTTGATGGACATGCTGGAGTGAGCAGACAGCGTCAGCTCACCCTTGGGACCTTTCACCGCGACATCCGATCCGGTTACTGTGACCTGCACGCCGTCCGGTACATCAATTGGTTTCTTACCGATTCGCGACATTACATCATCAACCGTTTGAACAGACTAACGCGGCACTGCCGCAATCAAATACCAGCTGACACCCGGACAATCCGGCCAGCTGTTCCGAGTATCCCGTTTTTACGCCAACAAATTTCTGATACAGAAAACCCGAAATTCTTACCACAACTGACACAACAGTTCGCCGCCCACGCCCTGCTGGCGAGCTTCTCGATTACTCAGCAGCCCTTTGGGAGTCGATAGCACTGAAATTCCGGTTCCCTGTCGGACGTCCTTCAATTCACTCACTCCGACATACACACGTCGTCCTGGCTTACTCAATCGTTCGATATGTTCGATTAAATGTTCGCCATTTGGTCCGTATTTCAAATTGACCCGAAGTGTGGAGACCGGTTCTCCTTCCACTACTTCCGAATCCCAAACGTAGCCTTCGCGATGCAACACTGCCGCCAGATGCATTTTCATCTTGGACAGTGGCATCTCGACGAACGGTCGTTCCACACGAACCGCATTACGGATCCTGGTAAGAAAATCAGCTATGGGATCGGTCATCATTGAAGTATCACCATCTCAACAGCATGTGTCGCCATCAACGACTACCAGCTGGCCTTTTTGGCACCCGGAACTAAGCCGTCCAGACACAGACTGCGAAAACAGATTCGGCAGACCTTAAATTTTCTGTAGACGGCTCGAGGCCTTCCACACATTACACACCGGCGCTCAATTCGGGATCCATACTTCGGAGTCCGCTTGGCTTTTTCAATTTTTGCCTTGCTGGCCATAACTCAATCTTCTGCTAACTATCCAGACTCTTAAACGGCATACCAAATGCCTTCAACAAAAGACGACCTTCGTCATCAGTAGGTGCCGATGTGACCATTGTAATATTCATGCCTTGCGGCTGTCCCACCGTTTCCGGATCAATTTCCGGGAACACCAACTGCTCTGATAAACCACAATTGTAGTTTCCTCGTCCATCAAACGAACGGGGGTTCAAACCACGAAAGTCGCGAACTCGAGGCAACGCCAAAGTTATCAGACGTTCAAGAAATTCATACATTCGTTTTCCGCGCAGTGTCACACGGCAACCGATTGGCATCCCTTGACGGAGGCGAAACGCAGAGATTGACTTTTTGGCCCGACACACCTGAGCCTTTTGTCCCGACAACTGAGTTAGATGTCCCAGTGCCGAATCCAGGCGTTTCCGATCCTGAATTGCTTCACCCACGCCCATGCTGATCACGATCTTTTCAAGTCGTGGAACGGCATGAGTATTCTTTCGGCCAAGCTCTGTCCCCAGCTCACCGACAATCCGTGTTTTATATTCTTCGAGCAGACGAGTCATTGTTTACCAACTCACTACCGAACAGCTGATACCGAATCGAATTCTGGTCAGACGACTTCACTGGCCAGACTGATAATCTTCATATAGTTTCGTTCACGCAATTCTCGTGCAACCGCCCCAAAAATTCGAGTACCGCGTGGATTTCCGTCATTATCTACTAATACAACCGCGTTGCGATCAAAACGGACATAACTTCCGTCATCACGTCGACTTGCTTTACGACATCGCACCACCACACCGCGAACAACAGACCCGGATTTGACAGCACTCCCGGGCAGACTCTTTTGCACACTCAGTACCACAATATCACCCAAACCTGCATATCGCCGCCGGGTTCCACCCAAAACCTTGATGCAGCGTACGAGCTTTGCGCCGGAATTGTCTGCCACATCCAGTACTGTCTGCATCTGAATCATGGAAATCACCTCACTGCCGAACCACCCCGGTCCTGCAGTCTCGTTCATTCAGTTGACGCACTGAAGGACACTGTCAGTTGACCGAACCCAGCTCTGCGCCTCACCTGGGACTAATTCAAATTTCTTTTCCGGCTTAGGACAGATTGAGCTAACTCAATTGTCACTACCGGAATCCTGTTGTATTTCAAGAGCCGCAGCCGCATCTACTTCGCTGGCCGCCACCGCAGCATCACTTGCCGCCTGAATAACCCTCACCAGCTGCCAACGCTTCGTCTTTGAAACCGGTGGCGATTCCACAATTTCCACCAGATCACCGATGCGCGCCGAATTCTTGGGATCGTGGACCTGACATCCGAGTCGTGACCGCACGATTTTACCGTACTTCCTATGACGGAATCGACGCTCAATGTCGACGCGCAACGTCTTATCACGTTTGTCGCTCGTTACAGTGCCACGCAGAACTCTTTTCATCGCCAACAGGTGCTTTACAAATAAAACCAACAAAACTACTGGCCAGCGACGTCGCCGGTCAGTTCACGTTCCCGCTGAATTGTCTTGATTCGGGCAACCGTCTGCCGAAGCTTACGTATGTTACTCGGTGAATCATTTCTTTCTGTTGCCGACTGAAACCGAATACGAAAAAGTGACTGCTGAGCTTCACGCAGTTCGTGCCCCATTTGCTCATCAGACATCTCTCGCAACACATTTGCCGTCGCCATGTCCCTTACCTTTCAACCAGTTGACAGCCTACTGAAGATCCGGACGACGTCCCAACAATCGAACTTTAACGGGTAGTTTATGTGCCACCCGATTGAAACACTCCCGTGCTGCCTCACGGGAGACTCCCTTCAATTCAAACAATACCGTTCCAGGTTTCACCACAGCCACCCAACGATCGGGTTCCCCTTTTCCCTTTCCCATCCGGGTTTCCAAAGGTCGAGAGGTCACCGATTTCTGGGGAAAAATTCGAATATAAACTTTGCCGACTCCGCGCACATACTGAGTAGCAGCAATACGACAAGCTTCAATTGTCTGAGCCGTAACGTGACCCGGGTCCAGTGACTGGAGGCCAAATTCACCAAAGACAACTGTATTCCCGCGTGTTGCGTTACCTCTTATACGTCCTCTTTGGGCCTTTCGATGCTTGACCCGTTTTGGCATTAGTGCCATCTGCTGATTCCTCGTCCGAATAATCACCCAGGTCAATCCAGACCTTTACGCCAATGATTCCCTGGGAAGTTTTTGCAGCCGTAAAACCGTAATCGATATGCCGACGAAGTGTTGACAATGGAATCGAGCCTCGACTGGCTTTTTCTTTTCGCGACATCTCAGCACCGCCCAGACGTCCCGACATTTCGATTTTTACTCCATGTACACCGGAACTCATCACCTCGTCCAGTGTTTTCTTAATTGCTCTCCGAAAACTGCCGCGTTTGGATAACTGTTGAGCAACCTTATCGGCAACCAGCTTGGCATCCCGGTTTGGATTCGAGATCTCAACGATTTTCAGATCCATGCGGCGACCTGTCAGATCCTCCAACTCACCCTTAAGTCGATCAATTTCCTGTCCCTTGCGACCAATAATGACACCCGGACGCGCTGTGAAGAGGTGAATGACGACCTGATCACGAGTCCTTTCAATTTCAACCCGGGCAATTTCTGCGAACTGATATTTCGTGGCAACAAAACGACGGATCTTGAGGTCTTCTGCCAGAAGGTCACCGAACTCTTTCTTTGGCGCATACCACCGACTTCGCCAGTTTTCCATCACGCCGACGCGAAATCCGGTAGGCCTGACCTTTTGTCCCATTACTCAACCTTCTTCCTGCCAACAGGTGAACTCACTTAGCCAAGTTCCGGTGCATCAACACCAACATGAATATGTGCCGTTCGTCGACGAATCGTAAAAGCCATTCCGCGAGCTCGGGGGCGGATTCGTTTCATCATTGGACCACCATCAACCCGACATTCAAGAATTTTCAATCGATCCGCACTACGAACTCCACGGTCTTCCGCGTTGGCCACAGCACTTTTGAGAACCTGTTCCAGATATCGCGCGCCACGATTTGGTACAAACCTCAGCGCCTGTAACCCCTGTTCTGCTGTCATACCACGAACCAGATCCGCAAATGGACGGACCTTGGTGGCCGAAATACGAGCATGACGATGAATTGCTTTTACCAGAGCCATGATTACTTTTTACCTCGGGCACCATGACCGCGAAATGTTCGTGTTGCTGAAAATTCACCCAGTTTGTGGCCGACCATATCCTCGGTTACATAAACACTCAGGTGAGCCCGTCCGTTGTGAACCAAAAAAGTATGCCCAACAAAATCCGGGGAAATCGTACAGCTTCGAGCCCACGTTTTCAGCGGTTCTTTACGACCATCTTCATTCAGCTTTTCCACCTTACGGAGAAGCTTTGCATCAATATACGGACCTTTTTTTAGTGAACGTGCCATTTTCAGCCGCCTTGTGAACCTGGCAGAATCGATGATCTGTCAGGCTTCGAGTATCCCATTAATACCGTCAAACCTTAACTTCCCCGTATCGACGCGACCGCCGGCGGCGAACAATCGCTTTTGAAGAGGCTTTTCCCTTCTTACGAGTTCGCCCACCCTTAGCCGGCTTTCCGGAAGGACTGCACGGATGCCTCCCACCGGAATTGCGACCTTCACCACCACCCATTGGATGCGCAACTGGATTCATCGCTGTACCACGTACATGTGGTCTTCGACCTAGCCACCGTTTCCGACCAGCCTTGCCAAGCACGATACTACTGTGTTCGGAATTGCCGACTTCACCAATTGTCGCCCGACAGGCGTTTGGAACGCGGCGCACTTCTCCACTTGGCAGCGTTACCTGAGCCCATCGTCCTTCGCGGGCGTTTAAGACGGCGGACGCCCCGGCACTTCGGCACATCTGACCGCCTCGACCGGGCTGCATTTCAATGTTGTGAACCACTGTTCCCAATGGTATCGACGAAAGTGGAGCACAGTTACCAACACTTGGTTCGACAGCTTCACCACTTTCAATTACTGCTCCGGCGACCAAACCGTTCGGTGCCAGAATATAACTTTTCTCTCCGTCCTGGTATTCAATCAGTGCGATTCTGCACGTGCGATTTGGATCATACTCAATATGAGTAACCGTTCCCGGAATACCATCCTTCTTTCTCTTAAAATCAATCACGCGGTACAAACGCTTATGACCGCCACCACGGTGACGTACTGTAATCTTTCCCTGATTGTTACGACCACCATTTTTTGTGGCCCGCTTAGTCAATGACTTCTCAGGGCGTTTTTTGCGATCCGTAATGTCCGCGAAGTCACTCACGGATGCACCGCGACGACCTGGGGTAACCGGCTTGTATTGACGAATTCCCATCACAACTACCCTGAGACAACTGGTGGAATATGCACGCTGAGGCCAAAAGCAACTGGGTACAAACCAACAGAGTGACTAAAAGAAGGCAATCCGATCCTCAACGTGCAGCTTGACAACTGCTTTTTTCCAGCTCCGCGTCCGTCCCACTGCCGTGCGGTGACGACGAGGTTTTCCCTTACGATTTTGAGTCCGCACTTCCCCCACGCGAACATCCCATAACTGTTCAACCGCACGCTTAATGTCGTGTTTGGTCGCGAATGGATGGACCTCGAAACTGTAAGCGTTCAGCCGCTCCGACGCATGCATTCCCTTTTCCGTCACCAGTGGCCGTTTAATAACCTGGTGAGGATCAAGTTGAAATTTTAATGGTTTTTGATCTGCCATAATTCCAGTGCCTTGGTCAAGCCGTTACTGAGGACGATCGACCGAGCAGCTTATCCATTGCTGCCACCGTAACAACAAGATTCCGATGGCGCAACAAATCCCAAGCGTTCAGGTCAGCCGCAGGCAACACGCGAACACCCTGAATGTTACGAGCGGAACGCCACAGGTTGGAGTCCGGGCCGTCTGTTGCCAGCAGCACCGAAGCACCCGCGACTCCCAAAGACTTCAGTGACTGTGCCACAATTTTTGTCTTTGGTTCACTACAGTCCCACTGTGACAACATGATCGCCTGGTCATCGTGAAATTTACTCAACAATGCCATCTTTGTTGCCAGTTGCAGCGACTTACGAGGCAGCCGGTAATTGTAATTTCGCGGTTTTTTTGCGAAAGCATGACCCCCACCCCGACGGATCGGACTTCGGACACTGCCGACGCGAGCCCGTCCAGTACCCTTTTGGCGAAAGAGCTTTTTAGTGCTGCCTTTTACCATGCCCCGAGACTTAGTTCGGACTGTGCCAATACGACGATTCGCCTCGTACATCACGACCGCATCATGAAGCAACTGCCGGCTGACCCCCGCGGCTAAATTGGCAGGGTCAAATTCGTATGTGCCCGATTCAACGCCGGTCATATCTCGAATTGAAACCGAAATCATGTCAGTACCCACAATTACCCGCGGTTCTTTGCAGAATGACGCAGCACAACAAAACCACCGGCAGGACCCGGCACAGCTCCACAAACCAAAATTACGTTGTTTTCACTATCCACACGAACGATCCTCAGGTTACGGACCGAAACACTGGAACCGCCGTATCGCCCGGCCATCCTGGTTCCTTTTATGACTCGTGCCGGATCTGCACTCTGACCAATTGACCCGGGGTGTCGATGGACTCGCTTGACACCATGAGTGGCACGCTGACCAGCGAAGTTGTGCCGTTTCATCACCCCAGCGTAGCCACGACCGCGAGAATCCGCAATCACGTTGACCCACTTCCATTCGGCCAGATCTGCGGCAGTCAGTACCTGACCTACCTCCAGACCGTGCTCTCCGGTTTCACAACGGAACTCTCGCGAAAACCGTCGAGGCTCGCAACCGGCCTTTGATACAGCCTGTTGACCCGCTGCCTGACGAGCCTGCTGACGACGACCGCCGATATCAGCCACCTGACCACGTTCCGCTCGACTGGCAAGACGACGAGGCTTCTCACCGAAACCCAACTGAACCGCGTGATAACCATCACGGTCAATCGTGCGTACCTGAGTCACAATACACGGGCCCGCCTCAAGGACGGTAACCGGAACAATCGTTCCGTCCTCTTGATAGACCTGCGTCATTCCGATTTTTTGACCAAGCAGACCGACTGGCATAGCATCCACCGGCGCGACATACGAAAAAATTGTAGAAGACACCCTCTGACTACACACTGAGCGCAGTGAAGAGAACCGAGAAGACCCTGCACCAATCCAAAACCAATTTAGGCTCCGACTGTTGCCTTAATCTTAATGTCAACCCCGGCAGGCAGAGACAGCTTGTTCAAAGCGTCAATTGTCTTTCCAGTAGGTTGGCAAATATCAATTAACCGTTTGTGGGTCCTAATCTCAAACTGCTCTCGCGACTTCTTATCAATGTGCGGACTTCGTAACACCGTATACCTCTCAATACGAGTCGGTAACGGTATCGGCCCATGCACAATCGCCCCTGTTCGTTTCGCAGTATCTACGATATCTGCAGCAGACTGATCCAGGACCGAATGGTCATAGGCCTCCATCCGAATCCGAATACTTTCTCCGCCAGCACGAGCCACCGCAAACCACCTTGAGCAAAGAAGTTACGCAAATTGAAGCACCACCCAAAATCGGGGAATCGCACATGTTAGGTGCGTGGTGGAAATCTGTCAACGATTCGTGTCGGAGAATCAACCGGAATCATGAATTCCCATCAACAGGACGTTATCCCATGACTCCCTCAGGGGCCTCAGCGTAACGGCAAGGCTCCATCGAAAATGATGCGCGGCCCTGGGAGAGACTGCGAACTTGGGTTGAATAGCCGAACATCCTGATCAGTGGAGCTTCGGCTTTCAGGACACACAGATCAGCTCTTCTTTCTGAATTCACGATGAGTGCGCGTCGCGCATTCAGATCTGACTGGATATTGCCCACAAACTCTTCCGGTGTGACGACTTCGACCTGCATGATTGGTTCGAACAGAACCAGGTTGCCTTCCTGCAACAGGCGATTGAATGCCTGCCGGGCTGCTGAGCGGATCGCGGGTTCTGTTGACTCGGTTTGCCGATATTCAACCTGCGTAACCGTCATCCGCAGGCCCATAATCGGGTTCCCGTAGACACCTCCACCACGCCCCTGTTCTCTCAACTCATCCTGCAGGACGTCCAGTAACGGCTGTGGCATCACATCAGATGAGAGCCGATGAGTCACGGTTACCGATTCTTCCTGACCCTCCACATCTTCTGCAGTCAGTGAGACACCAAAAAACAAATTTGACGCCGGTGTTGCAGCACTGAATTCCGTAGAGACAGAAACCGCCGCCTTCAGTCGCTCCCGATAACTCACACGAGGCTTATGAACACGCACTTTGAGGTTAAAGTCGCGTTTCAGTCGGTGCACGACGACCTCGATATGCAATTCACCCATTCCACTGATAATGGTCTGGCCGGTCTCTGGATCCACAGAAACCCGAAATGTCGGATCCTGGCGTTCCAGACGTTCGAGTGTCTGTACCAGTTTCTTTCGATCTCCGCCGGATTCCGGTTCCACGGCCACAGAGATCACTGTTTCCGGGAACCGAATCTGTTCAAACTGGACCGGTTTTTTCGGATCAGCGAGCGTGTCTCCGGTTGCGGTCTCCCTGGGACCGACGATGCCGCATATATCTCCAGCCGATACCTGCGCTACGTCTTCGCGAGAATCCGACTGGATATGACACAGCTTTGTAACCAACTCTTTCTTTCCGGTTCGAGGATTCAACAGTCGTGAATGTCCCTTAAGGGTGCCCGAGTATACGCGAGCAAAATAGAGGTCGCTGTGGACATCTGACTGGATTTTGAAGACAAGAACAGCTGTCGGTTCGGCTGGATCTGCCCTGCGTTCCACAAGACTGCCCTTTGACTTCTGACCTGCGTCGACACCCTGAACGGCCGGACGATCGAGCGGACACGGCAGGAGATCGACAATGTTGTCCAGTAGCGGCTGAACGCCAATGTAATCCAGCGAGGACCCGCAAAACACAGGATGGAAGCGACCTTCGATCACCCCCTTCCGAAGTACGCGTGTCACGAGTTCTCGTGGAGCATCTTCCGTCTCCATCCAGCATTCCATGAGTTCATCATCCGTGTCCGACAGCGTATCAAATAACTCGGAACGGCGAATTTGAGCTTCATCCTGTAAATCATCCGGGATTTCTTCCTGTCGGAATTTGGCACCGCGAGATTGCAGATCCCAGTACAATGCTTTCATCGAAAGTAAATCGATGATTCCACGGAATCCGTCCGGATTCGTGGCAGGACCTTCTCCAACAGGTATCTGTATGGGTAACGGTGTGGCTCTCAGACGTGACTTCATGGCATCCAGGACTGAAGTGAAACTAGCCCCAATTCGATCCATCTTATTGATGTAGCACAGACGAGGTACCGAGTAGCTGTTGGCCTGACGCCACACCGTCTCACTTTGAGCTTCAACACCTTCTACTGCACTGAAAATCACGACAGCCCCGTCCAGGACTCTCAGACTGCGTTCTACTTCAGCCGTGAAATCAACATGACCGGGAGTATCGATGATGTTGATAATCCGGTCTTTCCACTGACATGTCACTGCCGCGGAGTAAATCGTGATTCCCCGCTGAGCCTCTTCCGGATCAAAATCTGTCTGAGTTGTTCCGTCATCGACATTCCCCATACGGTGGGAGGCGCCGGTGTAGTACAGGATACGCTCAGTGGTGGTTGTTTTTCCGGCATCAATGTGGGCAATGATGCCAATGTTTCGCAGAGATTCGATCGAGCGGACCATGGAACAGAGACCTTCAGGATTCAGAGTTCTATCACAGACGCGGGGTAACTATGACGAGAAAGATTCAACCGGATCGCGGAACTCATAAATTTGCTGTCGCTCTCTGAATGTCTGAATGATTGTCACCAGGGATTACTCGTTTGTAATTTGTGCAGGTTCATTATTCATTCCGACACCCGCGTGCGCCCGGTGAACTCTTTCATAAGAATTCGAAGTACAGCTGCGTATTCAAGCAGTTCGCTGCCGGATGTGCAGTCCTTATCGGTAGCCGAGGCTTTTTGCGCCAACTGTGTCAGTTTGGCTGTGTCCAGTTCCCAGTTTTTGTCGGCTGCTGCCATGCTCAGCTCATCGTGAGCCTGCGTCTGTAAATCAAGGAATGCCGCACCCAGTTCCGCGGACTCCCGACGATAGGGAGAGAATTCAACAGGCTCGCGAACCCCCAGACGTGCCGGTTCTGCCGTACGATTCACACCATTGGCTTGAGCAGTTGTCGATTTTCGAATCGACATGCTCAACTGAAAAAATCCCAGAATGAGCGCACCACAAACAAGAATAAGTCCAGGACTTTGGTGTTGATTTATTAACAGAACCAGTCCGGTAAACGCCAGTACACCAGCCAGTACAGTCACATGCCGAGATCGCTTTGTCTGGCGCTCCGTCTGTATCTGTCTGGTCATTGGAACAGCATCGTCCTCTGTTTCGGTGACCTGAACCGTATGTGATTCGACGGTTGGTGCCGTGATTGGCGGGTACTCGTCGACGACAGCGATTACCACCGTTGTGTTATCCGAACCTCCTCGACAGTTTGCGAGATCAATCAACAGGCGTGATGCCTCACCTGCCGGTAACACATCGACGATCGCGCCAATCTCAGAATCTGTTACATGTCCGGTCAGTCCATCGGAACACAGGACAAATCGGTCGCCGGTACGGACATCAAAGGGGCCTTCAATATCAATTTCCACGTTCCTGTCAGGACCAAGACAACGAGTAATTACGTTACGCGGATGCAGTAATTCGGAACTTTCTGCGGTTGCGCGGCCCTGGCGTATCATTTCCCACTGCAGGCTGTGATCGAATGTAAGCTGTTCGATCACAGCGTCGCGAATACGGTAAACCCGGCTGTCACCCACATGTCCGATCCAGGCTCCACTGCCGGATAGAGACAACGTGCTGCACGTTGTCCCCATGTCAGCAAATTCAGGGTTCTCTCGAGCCTTGTCCCCAATAGCGCGCTTTGCGGCATCGAATGCTTCTTTGAGTCGTCCGGAAGGGGTTTCGGCATCCGACTTTGTGAACGCCAGCGGGAGAGTCTCAACAGTTATGCTACTGGCCAGATCTCCAACAGAATGACCGCCCATTCCGTCAGCCACCACAAACAAATGACCCATTTCAGCCCATTCGGAATATTCCTTGCACAAGCGTACGGCCAGCGAGTCCTGATTAGCGGAACGCCGCATTCCCACATCGGTGAGCGATGCGTACTGCACCACTGGCTGGGCCGTCATGTCGTTGTATCCCAACATTGCGGCTGTTGCCGCAATCACACCATCGATTCGCGTGCAGCTAACGCTGCCACCACAGCAAACAGCCCTTTCCAGTCGACCTGAGGGACTGCAGGGCCAGCACATCGTCTCAACCCTCCGGCAATGGCTCCGAAGTCAGTGTAATCCAGGTCCGGTACAACGCAACCCGTTCAGTAAATCAGGACGATTATCAGGGTTAAAGAGAAAACCGCTGTTGCCGGAATCATCTTTAGCCGTTTTCAGGCGGCAACATTCTACAGACCGTGAGTTGCTTCGCTGCGGAGAGAATCAGCGCGTCGGACAACATCTTTTGATGAATCCCGTCTTCGTGGCTGCATACCGATTTGAACCTGACGGTGGTCCTGAATCTGTGTCCCTGCAAAGTTATCACTCAGGAATTCGAAAGGAAATCGTTGATACCAGGGTGCGTCGAACCTGATGAGTCGGGTTTGAGTTTCGTACCCATCCTTGAGCAGTTGGATACGTCGTTCTCCGTACCATGTGTAGTCAAACGAAGTGGGTGTATATCCGATCACTTTGCCGTCGACTTTTGCAAGGGCCCCCGGAGGATCGGAATGGATGGTCACTCGGCGATGAACGCACCCCGACAGCAGCATGAGCAACAGAACAGGAAGAAATAATCTTGGCAACATCGGAGGGGATCCGTGGCGACAGTATAAACATCGCGCAATACAGTTCCGGCATCATTGTGGCCTTCATTCTACCTTGGACATCCAAATCACGCCAAGGCCAGTATCATGCGCTATGTCGAACGCTTGACCCCGAATGAGGGTGATCTCATGATAGAATGCTCAGCGTTTTGACAGGTTTTTAGTTGGAATTTCACATGGCACTCTTTGATCGGCAATTCGTTCCAGTCCTTGTTTTCGCGGTATGTGTCTCATCAGCTCTGGCTGCCGATCGCCCAAATATCGTGTTTATCTTCACCGATGATCACGCTCCTCATGCCATTGGGGCCTACAACGGCTGGCTGAAAAAAGTGAATCCGACACCGAATATCGATCGACTGGCATCCCAGGGGATGCTGTTCCAAAACAGCTTCTGTACCAACAGTATCTGTGGTCCAAGTCGAGCCGTTATTCAGACCGGAAAGCACAGTCACCTCAATGGCTTTATGCGGAACGGAAACAGGTTCGATGGTGACCAGCAAACATTTCCCAAACTGCTCAGAAAGGCCGGTTATCGAACAGCGATCACAGGGAAGTGGCATCTTGGAACTGATCCGCAGGGCTTCGACTACTGGAAGATCCTGCCGGGACAGGGAGCCTACTACAATCCGGTATTCCGCAGCCCGAGTGGCATAGAAACGATTGAGGGACACTGCACAGACATTGTTACCGACCTTGCACTGGCGTGGCTCGAAGAACAGGTGAACAGCGATCAGCCATTCATGCTGATGTGTCAGCACAAGGCCCCCCACAGGCCCTGGATGCCGGCACTGCGACACCTCAAGCTCTACGACGATATCGATATTCCGGAACCGGCGACGCTGTTCGACGACTATGAAGACAACGCCAGTCCCCTCCGGTATCACGAAATGGGGATCGACCGGCATCTGGATCTGATCTCAGACTGCTTCGGTCCGGAGCTTCAGAATCGGACACAAAACAACAAATCGAAAGACCTGTCAGGAATCCAGACCCTCAGGAAAATGACGCTCGCGCAACGATCCAACTGGGATGCAGCATTCGACCCGAAAAATAATGAACTTCGGAAGCTGTCACTGTCCGGCAGGGAATTTGTTCGCTGGAAATACCATCGTTACATCCGCAATTACCTCAGATGTATCAAGGGAATTGATGAAAGCGTTGGACGATTGATGAACTTCCTGTCCGCGAAGGGGCTGGATCAAAATACGATAGTTATTTACTCCTCTGATCAGGGATTCTTTCTGGGGGATCATGGTTTGTTCGACAAGCGTTGGATGTATGAGGAGTCAATGAAAATGCCCATGATTGTCAAATGGCCGGGTGTGACGCAGCCAGGTGCTGTGAACACCGACCTGATTCAGAATCTTGATTACGCAGAAACCTTTCTTGATATTGCCCAGGCCCCTGTCCCGGACGACATGCAGGGACGTTCTCTCGTTCCGCTGCTGAAGGGAACAACACCGACTGACTGGCGCCAGTCAATTTATTATCACTACTATGAATACCCGAGTTATCACATGGTGGCCCGACATAACGGGCTTCGCACGGAAAAGTACAAACTGATTCATTTTTATCAGTTTGACGAATGGGAGTTCTACGATCTGCGCGCAGATCCGGACGAGCTCAAAAACGAATACGCGAATCCTCGCTATGCCGACATCGTGACTCGACTCAAGATGCGTCTTGTTGCGTTAAAAAAAGAATACCGGGACGATTCTGACACCAGTCCCCTAACACCGCAACAACGTAGAAAATTTCGGCCTGCAGGCTGAGCGAATCATGTTCACTCGCGACACTCGAAGAGATCTGAAACCCAGCTTACTTCGACGTTAGCGGCCCACTTGACGTATCAAAAAATCGGACCTGAGGAAGTATTTGCGACGGGCACACCAAATACACAAAGGTATCGAAAACCAGTGCCATCAACCTGGTGACCGGCACTGTTTACCAGGCGAAATGAGCGAACGCTTTGTTTGCGTCTGCCATGCGGTGAATGTTTTCACGTTTCGTCATAGCCGCGCCCTCACGTCGGAAGGCGGCCATGAGTTCATCTGCCAGTGAACGATGAACCGGCCGGCCTTTCTTACTGCGAACAGCCTCCAGCAGCCAGCGGATCGAAAGTGTCTGCTGTCGCCGAGGACTCACGGGAGTAGGAACCTGATAGGTCGCACCACCGACACGCTTGGAACGTACCTCAATCGCCGGCTTGACGTTGTCCACTGCGGTCATAAAGACTTCGAGCGGTTCCTCTTCCGGCATCTGTTTCTGGATATAATCGAGTGCGTCGTACACAACTCTTGTTGCGATACTCTTCTTGCCATCGTACATCAGACAGTTAACGAACTTGGACAACAGCACTGAATTGTAGCGGGTGTCCGGTTTTAACTGTTCAGCACTTGCAGTGAATTTCTGTACCATGACCTGATCAATACGTTCAAAAAAGGCAACGGACTCCGACAGAACAACAAACGGTAAGTATGCCAACGTTTAATTTAACAGTAAAAATATTCGCAACGCTGACCCTTTTCGTGTTTCGCTTATTTTGGACGCTTGTTTCCGTAGCGACTGCGTGCCTGACGACGGTCACTCACACCCAGTGTGTCCAAAACACCACGAACAACTTTGTACCGCACCCCGGGAAGGTCACGAACACGACCACCACGGATCATCACAATCGAGTGTTCCTGAAGATTGTGTCCTTCACCTGGAATGTAGGCCGTTAATTCCTTCCCGTTGGAAAGTCTCACTCGAGCGACTTTGCGCAAAGCTGAGTTTGGCTTTTTCGGAGTCACTGTCTTCACCTGCAGACAGACCCCCCGTTTCTGTGGGC
This sequence comes from Fuerstiella sp., assembly GCA_022447225.1. Taxonomy (NCBI): domain Bacteria; kingdom Pseudomonadati; phylum Planctomycetota; class Planctomycetia; order Planctomycetales; family Planctomycetaceae; genus Fuerstiella; species Fuerstiella sp. The sequence continues at coordinate 84,267 of JAKVAZ010000017.1, forward strand.
AACCCTCCAGCAAAGGAGTCTTGCTGCGGGCACGCTGCTGTTTTCGCGGCTTTCGTACGAGTTGATTAATAGTCGGCATTGCACACAGCTTTTGAAGATCGAGCCAAAAGCGACCAGTTGGCAAAAAAACGAATCACGAAATCTACCCGTGGTTCTTCAGGGCGTCAACCGACCCTTACGGAATCCCGATGCGATTCCCGAGGCCAGGCAGATGGGCCGCATCTTACAGGTCATCCGGAGTTAAATCTGCCAATGAAGGTGCTCGCGGACTGTCATCATCTTCGTGAGCCCTCCGAGCGGCTATTTCTGTATCGGTCAGCAGATTCTGACGGGCCGCCATCATCCTTGCTTTGGCTTCCTGCTGTTCACGAATGGCCTGATCATGAATTCGAACATGAGCCTCCTGATGCAGGTGGAAACCGGTCCCGGCCGGGATCAGATGTCCGAGGATGACGTTTTCCTTCAACCCGACCAGATTATCGACCCGACCTGCCAGTGCTGCTTCGGTAAGAACCTTAGTCGTCTCCTGAAAACTGGCCGCTGAAATGAAACTCTCGCTCTGAACGGAAGCCTTGGTAATACCCAGCAGCTGAGGACTCGCCTGTGCAGGCCGCAGCTTGGTGAATTTGGCCGGTTTGCTGACTTCGGCGTTCACTTCCTCGATTTCATTCAACTGGACCTTGTCGTCGATTTCATATTCTGTATCGCCCGGATCGGTCACACGGGCCATTGAATTCAGTGATTCATTTACTCGTTTTAACTCAAACTTGTCAATCAGAATGCCGGGCAGCAGATCCGTGTCGCCTACATCATCAATACGAATTTTTCGAAGCATCTGGGCGACGACAATTTCAATATGCTTATCATCGATTTCAACACGCTGAGCCCGGTAAACATTCTGAATCTCGTGCAGCAGATACTGTTGAACCTCTTCCGGCCCACTCACCCGCAGAATGTCGTGTGGTACTAAAGGACCACGGACCAGCGCGTCACCCGCTGTCACAATGTCGCCCTGGTGCACCAGCAGTTGTTTGCCGTGTGGAATGGAATGTTCAATTTCAGTTCCGTCCTGACCTCGAACCACGACAACTCGTTTGCCTCGTTTCTTTTCGGCCAGCAGTTCGATCTCACCGTCGATTTCAGCTACGACAGCCGGATCTTTCGGACTGCGGGCCTCGAAGAGTTCTGTGACGCGCGGCAAACCGCCGGTGATGTCCTGCGTTCCCGCTGATTCCCGGGGAGTCCGTGCGACTGCAGCACCGGCCGTTACCTTGTCACCGTCGATGACTTCAATCGATGCACCTTCGGGCAGGTAATAGAAGTCCAGAATTTTTCCGGCACCATCTTCCAAGATCACCTGAGGATGCAGGCCGCCGCGATGTTCGGTGATCGTTCGACGGAGATTTCCTGATGCGTCTTTTTCGGAACGGACGGTCTGTCCCTCGACACAGTCATCCAGTCGCACCTTGCCGCCAACCTGAGCAATGATGGGGATTGAGTGTGGATCCCAGTTGCAGAGAACTGCTCCTTTTTTGACTTCCTGGTTTTCGATGACCTGCAACACTGCTCCGTTCGGTACGGTTTGTTTCTCAACTTCACGTCCTTTGGCATCGACAATGGTAATCTCACCATTACGACCCAGTACCACCTGTTTCCCGTCAGCATTGGTTACGCAGCGAATGCGGGCAAATCGAATTTGACCACCACGTTTGGCCAGTAATTCGTTCTGTTCCATCTCGGTTTCTGCCACGCCACCGATGTGAAATGTTCGCATGGTGAGCTGAGTTCCTGGTTCGCCGATACTTTGAGCCGCTATGATGCCCACAGCCAGACCACGTTCCACCAGATCCCCGGTTGAGAGGTCCATGCCGTAACACAGCTGACACATTCCCAGGGGAGAATCGCAGGTCATAGGACTGCGTACCTGAATTCGTTCCAGCCCCATCGCTTCGATTTTGCGAGCTTTTTCAACGGTGATCAGTTCACCTTCGCGAACAATGATTTCATCCGTAATCGCATTGACGATGTTAGTTCGGCTCACACGACCGCGGATTGCATCGGCCAAGCCAACTTCAACTTTTTCACCGCGATAGACAACACCGCGGGTGAGTCCTTTGGTCGTGCCGCAGTCATGCATTGTGACGACCATGTTCTGACAGATATCCGCCAGTTTACGCGTCAGATATCCACTGTCTGCTGTCTTCAGAGCGGTGTCTGCGAGTCCCTTTCTTGCTCCGTGTGTTGAGCTAAAGTATTCGAGAACGGAGAGCCCTTCACGGAAGTTTGACTTGATGGGGGTTTCGATGATTTCGCCACTTGGTTTTGCCATCAAACCTCGCATCCCTGCGAGCTGCTGGATCTGGCCCACGCCGCCTCGAGCACCAGAGTGTGCCATCAGATAGATTGGGTTCACGTACCGGCCTTCGTCACGAACGTCATGTTCGAGTTGTTCCATCATGCCTTTGGTTATTTCCTCACGAGCGTGCGTCCAGATGTCCAGTACTTTGTTGTAACGCTCCTGATCGGTGATCCGTCCCCGTTGAAAGTTTTTCATTAATGTCAAAACTTTCTTTTCTGAATCACCAATTACTTTCTCTTTGTTTGGGGCGGTCTTCAGATCGCTGGCTCCGAATGACAGCCCGCTGCTGGTTGAAGCCTGAAAACCGCAGTTTTTCATGCGATCCAGTAATTCAATGGTTTCTGAACGTCCCAGTTCCAGATAGCAGTCCGATATGACCGTTGCCAAATCCTTGCTGCGCATCGTCATGTTGTAGTAAGACATTCGACTCGGCAGAATGTCATTCATCATGACTCGACCTGGAGACGTCTCAACCAGTCCTCCGGCCTGATAATCTTTTGCTCCGTCTCCCTTCAATCGTTTGTCTCGGGGCATCCGCATTTTTATGGTTGCATGTCGCGAAACTTTTCCGAGCTCAAATGCCATAAAAACGTCGTCGGTTGAGGCAAAAACCATTCCTTCACCGCGCTGCCCCGATCGCATGAGCGTCAGATAGTAGCATCCCATCACAATGTCCTGTGATGCACTGATAATCGGAGCGCCGTTTGCCGGACTGAAGATGTTGTGAGTCGACATCATCAGTGACGTGGCTTCGACCTGAGCTTCGATCGAAAGTGGCAGATGGACAGCCATCTGGTCGCCGTCGAAATCAGCATTGAATCCTTTGCAGACCAGTGGATGCAATTTGATCGCGTTTCCTTCCACCAGAATCGGCTCAAATGCCTGAATTCCGATACGGTGGAGCGTGGGGGCCCGGTTCAGCATTACCGGATGATTGCGAATCACTTCATCCAGGATATCCCAGACATCTTCATCTCGCCGTTCCAGCATTCGCTTGGCACTTTTGATAGTGTCCGCATGGCCAAGTTCCTTCAGGCGACGAATTACGAACGGCTGAAACAATTCGAGAGCGATCTTCTTCGGCAGACCGCACTGGTGCAGGGATAGCTCGGGGCCGACGACGATCACGCTGCGTGCAGAATAGTCGACGCGTTTTCCGAGCAGGTTTTCACGGAAACGTCCCTGCTTGCCTTTGATCATGTCCGTCAGAGACTTGAGTGGCCGATTAGAGGATCCCAGGACCGGTCGTTTGCAGCGATTGTTGTCAAAGAGAGCATCTACGGACTGCTGGAGCATTCGCTTTTCGTTGCGAACAATAACGTCAGGAGCATTAAGATCCACCAGTTTCTTCAAACGGTTATTGCGGTTGATGATTCGTCGATATAAATCGTTTAGGTCACTGGTCGCAAAATTACCCGAATCCAGCAGCACGAGCGGGCGCAGATCCGGAGGTATCACAGGAATTACGTCCAGCACCATCCATTCCGCCCGATTATCGCTGTCACGCAGTGACTCGATGACTTTCAGACGCTTAATCAGATCTTTTGTTGTCGACTGACTCTTTGTTTTAGCCAGATCACCGCGTAATTTTTCTGACATTTCTACTAGACGCATTTGCATTAAAAGCTTTTTGATAGCCTCTGCACCCATGCCAACTTCAAACGCGTCTTCACCATAATCGCGACGGGCTGAGCGGGCCTCGTCTTCCGTCATCATCTGGCACAATTCCAGCGGCGTTTCGCCAGGATCAGTCACAACGAAGTCCTGGAAGTAGATGACTTTTTCCAAGGACGTTGTCTTCATGTTAAGCAAGGCGCCCAGTCGACTCGGCATCGATTTGAAGAACCAAATATGCACGACCGGCGCAGCCAGCTCAATGTGTCCCATCCTTTTGCGACGGACTCGACTGTGTGTTACTTTCACACCACAGCGGTCGCAAATCATGCCTTTGTATTTCATTCCGCGGTATTTACCGCACGCGCATTCCCAATCCTTTTCCGGGCCAAAAATTCGTTCGCAAAAGAGTCCGTCTCGTTCCGGGCGATACGTTCGATAGTTGATTGTTTCCGGTTTTTTTACTTCGCCGAAGGACCAGCTGCGAATGTCGTGCGGGCTGGCAAGACCAATCTTTACAGAGGCAAAATCATTAACTCGATCAAACGTGGTTTCAGTGACACTCACGTTGAGAACTCCTTAACAGCCTGTGGTATTTCAGGGAGTACTTCTTCATTGACCGTCGTGGAACGGGTCGACGGACTGGAAGACGGAAAAGACGAATAGCACTAATGCCCAGCTTTCTCCAGCTGCATATTCAGGCACAGTCCGCGAATTTCATTGTTGAGTACATCGAAACTTGCAGGGGTACCGGCTTCCAGTGTGTTTTCACCTTTGACCATTGATTCATAAATCTTTGTGCGGCCTTCCACATCGTCACTCTTAACAGTCAACAGTTCCTGAAGAATGTAAGCAGCGCCGTAGGCCTCCAATGCCCAGACTTCCATTTCACCGAACCGCTGTCCGCCGAATCGGGCTTTTCCACCAAGTGGCTGCTGAGTGATCAATGAGTAGGGGCCTGTGGCACGGGCATGAACTTTATCATCCACCAGGTGATGCAGTTTCAGCATGTAGATCTGGCCAACCGTGGTTTTTTGTTCCATCGGTATACCCGTCCGTCCGTCGAACAAACGAGCTTTTCCGTCCTCCGGTAAACCTGCTTCGACCAGTGCTTCACGAACTTCTTCTTCCGTCGCACCGTCAAACACCGGGCAGACGGCCCGATAACCAACCTTGCCGGCTGCCCATCCCAGATGGGTTTCCAGAATTTGACCGACATTCATTCGACTCGGAACGCCCAGCGGATTGAGAATGATGTCGACCGGAGTTCCGTCTTCGAGGAATGGCATGTCCTCAATCGGCAACACCTTCGAGATGACTCCTTTGTTTCCGTGCCGGCCGGCCATTTTGTCGCCAACTGAGATTTGCCGACGTGACGCGACATAAACCTTAACCATTTGCAGCACTCCACTGGGCAATTCATCACCCCGTTTCATACTGTTAACTCGGTGATCTTCGGTATCGATTACGTCTTCTACCGCGGGCCAGTGGTCCCTGATCAGCCGGCGTGCAGCTGTTTTTTTGTCTGCACTGCGGATCTCCAGACTGTCGAAATGATTCGGGAAGTCCCGCGCAAACTGTGCGACGGCACCGACATCTTCAAGTGTGCCCATATCCCGTCCGTCAGCATCGGTCAGGGCTCTGCCAAGGACCGATTTAAGTTCTTTTGCAAACTCCTGATATTTTTCTGCTATTCGACCGGCGGCATCGGTTTCGACCTGTTTGAGATCGTCTTCAAATCGCTTTCGTTCGATATCAGACAGACTCATCCGACGGGAAAATCGTTCCGTGTGAATTACGATTCCACCGACCCCGCTGGGAACTTCCAGCGACTCATTCTTCACATCTTCACCGGCACGGCCGAAGATTGCATGCAGCAGCTTTTCTTCAGGTGTGAGTTCGGATTTGGCCTTCGGGGAAACTTTGCCGACAAGAATGTCTCCCGGCAAAACTCGGGTTCCGACATGCACAATTCCGTCATCGTTCAAATGGCGCAGAGCCTTCTCGCTTACATTTGGAATGTCACGAGTGAATTCTTCCCGCCCCAGTTTGGTCTCACGGATTTCCACATCGAATTCATCGACATGAATTGACGTATAAACGTCTTCCTTCACCAGACGTTCGGACAAAATAATAGCATCTTCAAAGTTGAATCCTTCCCACGACATAAACGCGACAAGAACATTTCGGCCCAGCGCAAGAGACCCGTTCCTGGTGGCCGCACTGTCGCATAAAAGCTGGCCTGCTTTCACCCTGTCGCCCACAGCTACGATTGGTTTTTGATTCAGACATGTTCGTTCGTTCAATCGAGTAAATTTACGCAGGGGATAACTACGATCGCCGACGTCGACTCGGTTGGCGTCCACATACGAGACAGTTCCGCTCTTGTCAGCTCGTACCAGCATTCCTGAGTGCTGGGCCACGTGATCTTCCATTCCGGTTCCCACGACCGGTCGCTCTGTTATCAGCAACGGGACTGCCTGCCGCTGCATGTTTGACCCCATCAATGCCCGGTTGGCATCGTCGTGCTCGAGAAAAGGAATCAGTCCGGCCGACACACCAACCATCTGACAGGGGGCCACATCGATGTACTGAACCATGTCTTTGGAAACCCAGACCACGTCACTGCGGAAACGAGCCAGAACCAGGTCATCGACAAGTTTGCCGTTCTCAACTGGTGTATCTGCCGGAGCTACATACACTGATGATTCCTCATCCGCACGTAACCACACGACTTCGTCCGTGATCTTCCCTTTTTTGATCACTCGATAAGGGGAAATCAGAAATCCATAAGGGTCCACCTTGGAGAAGATGCCGAGACTGGAAATCAGTCCAATGTTCGTGCCTTCCGGTGTTTCGATCGGACATATACGACCATAGTGAGAAATATGAACATCGCGAACTTCAAAGCCTGCTCGCTTTCGATTCAGACCGCCCGGTCCCAAAGCACTCAAGCGACGTTCGTGGGTCAACATGGACAAAGGATTGGTCTGGTCCACGACCTGCGAAAGCTCACTGCGACCATAGAAGAAATCGATGGCTGCTGACACACTCTTGGGATTGATCAGAGTGCGAGGAGTCATGCCGTCGACTTCCTTCATGCTCATTCGTTCCTGAACCGTCCGTCGGAGCTTGAGGAACCCCTTGCGAATTTCATCGGTCCCGAGTTCATCGATGGTCCTCAGTCGCCGATTCCCCAAATTGTCAATGTCGTCGATTGATGCCGTATCGTCCTTCCTTCGAAGTCGAGTGATGTAACGAATGGCATTGACGAAATCATCCGGTCGCAAGGTCATTTCATCGTCAGATACTTCCTGATCGAATTTCCGATTGATTCGAAAACGCCCAACACGTCCCAGACGGTACCGGTTGACATCAAAGAATTTTTCACGGAACAGGTCAGAGGCCTTGTCCAGGTTGGGGGGGTTTCCTGGTCGCAGACGCTGGTAAATCCGAAGAAGTGCCTCTTCGTGCGAAGCTGTGCTGTCTTCGTTGAGTGTATTGATGATCAGCAGATCCGTGACGTCCTTCAACAATTCGATTGAAGTCAGACCCGAACCCAGTAACTCTTCGACCATTCCTTCTGTGATCTGGCCACCGGCATCACAGAAAATTTCCCCGGCCCGATCATGTCCTTCCGGAAAAACAACATCATCTGCACAGTATCGTCCCTGAATTTTCTCCGGTGTCAGACGTGACGACACCTTCTGCTGTTCTGACTCGTAAAATAGTTTCAGCAGCGCAGAGTCCGTTGAATATGCCGGATCCATTGCACGTAACAGTGTGAGCGCTGAAAACTTACCGCTCTGATCAATCCTGACTGCTACAGCTTCCTTCTTGGTAACAATAAGTTCGATCCAGCTGCCACGTTCCGGAATAATCCGGCAGGAGTGTGTTTTTCGATCGCTGCTGGCAGTTTCTTCCGCCAGTACAAAATCGACGCCAGGTGAACGATGAAGCTGGCTGACGACTACACGTTCGGCACCATTTACAATGAATTCTCCGCCTCCGATCATGACGGGAATGTCGCCGAGATACACTTCCTCCTCAACGGGTTGTTCTTTAACCAGACGCAGCCAGACACGAAATGGTCGCCCGTATGTTAGTCGCAACTGCCGACACTCTGCAGGTGTGTAACGGGGCTTTCCGAGTTCGTAACGAACGTATTCCAGGCGGAACTGACCATCGTAGCTTTCAATCGGGAAGACCTCCCGCAGGATCCCTTCCAGGCCTTGGTCCCGACGATCGCGCGCAGAACGTCCGAGCTGTAGAAAACGACCGTAGGATTCCGTCTGAATCCGAGTCAGATCTGTAATTTCGTAGTCCGCCGTGATTTTCCCAAAATCTCGGACCGTATCTCTGTCGATCGTACGAACTTCAGGAACGGGCATGTTGGTCTTTGCCTTCCGTTTTCGGGTGACACTGAGCTAAACGCACAGCGGCCAACCGTAGATCCCGAGACACAGAGGTCTGAACTGTCACCCGGGGCATTTTGGTTTTAACGATGCCTGAACTGTTTACGAAGGGTCAGACCACTTCCTCAATCTCAACGGGCTGATCTGCGCACGACAAAAGACACCTGCTCAGAGCAGAGCAAATGTCTTCCTGATTCACGGTTTTGCCAAACTCCTGTGTAAGCAAGCTAACCGTCGATCATCATGAGTCACTTGAGACTTAACCTGAATTCGCAGAGCATCCGCGAAACGGTGGTGGATTAAGGATCCTGCTGCAGTCAGGTCAAATAGAACTAAAGTCCGGACGCACCAAGCCAATACCACCAAAAAATTGCCGACCACACCGGTTTGGCGGGCCACACCAGCTGTCCAACCCGCCATGATCCGGACGTCAACCGCATCTTAACAGGCAGAACCACATTTTGCCACTAACTCAAGGGCCTGAGTGGGACTAGTCCCGCTCAGGACTCTGAAAACAGCTTCATTTCAGAAAAATAGCTGATTATTTGATTTCACAGGTGCCGCCGGCACCCTCGATTTCTTCCTTCAGCTTGTTCGCATCTTCTTCTGAGAGGCCTTCTTTGACCGGTTTGGGAGCTCCTTCCACCAGTTCCTTGGCTTCTTTGAGTCCAAGGCTCGTCGCCGCTCGTACGACTTTAATCACTGGAATCTTGTTGCCACCGTCACCAGTCAAGATCACGTCAAACTCGGTCTTTGCTTCTGCTTCACCAGAGCCTCCGTCCGAATCACTGGCAGCAGGAGCCATCATGACGGCACCACCACCTGCCGGTTCAATCCCGTGAACTTCCTTAAGATAGTCCGCGACCTGCTTGGCTTCCAGCAAAGTGAGTCCGACGATTTTGTCACCCAGCTCCTTCGTAGCTGAGTCAAATTCCGATGTTGCTTCTGCCGTGGACATCAGCGATTACCTTTCGTTTCTCTTAGTGAAGCTGTTTGGCAAAACTATTGACCAAACCCAAGCCTGGACAACCAGAACGGGTTCGTCTCAATTTCCTATGACTCGCCGCCGTCGGCGATTGATTTCAGTGCACCGGACAGTTGGCCACCTGGTCCCTTAAGGGCACCTGCCAGTCGGCTTGCCGGCGACAACATTAAACCGGCGATCTGGCCGATCAATTCCAGACGACCGGGGCTTTTACTGAGTGCATCCACGCCGGCCGCATCGAGGGTCTTTCCCTCGACCGTTGCTCCTTTGATTTTCAGCCCCTTGGCCTGTTTCGACCATTTTGAGATTTCCTTAGAAAGAGCAACGACGTCATCGCCACCCCAGATGAGTGTTGAGGGGCCGGCAAGAATTTCGTCCAGACCTTCAACACCGATCCGGGCCAGCGCATTGCGCGCTATCGAGTTCTTGACCGTGAGTGCTGAGATGTTGGCATCCGCAATTCCGGTTCGCCACTGATTGTTAGTGATGGCATCCATCGCAGAACAATCCACCACAAGCATGTCACGTGCATCACCAATGCGACCGGTGATATCCGCAATCAACATATCTTTTATTCGACGACTCATCGCACTTTTTTCCCGCGACAGATCACAACTAACACCCTGCCAGGGTTATTTTCGATTCATCTGTCAGCTTGTTATTACGTCAATACGTCGGCCCCGGCCTGCCGTCATACCGCTATGGCAATCCCCGGTGACATCGTGGCCGACAGACACGCTCCCCGAACGTAGACACCCTTCGAAGTTGCCGGTTTCATGTTCTGTATGTACCGGAGCAATGATTCGATGTTTTCTCGTAACTGTTCTTTTTCAAATGACATCCGTCCGACCACGCAGTGAACGTTGGAACCGGAATCAACTCGAAATTCAACTTTACCTGCTTTGTACTCGTTGATAGCAGTCGTAATATCCTGTGTGACTGTTCCAGCTCTTGGTGACGGCATGAGGCCACGTGGCCCCAGCACCCGGCCAAGAGGCCCAACAGTGCCCATCATATCCGGTGTGGCGATTACCACGTCAAAATCAAGCCAGCCATCCTTGATTCTGTCTGCCAGTTCCTTGCCGCCCACATGGTCTGCACCCGCTGATTCCGCTACGGCCAGATTGTCACCCTTGGCAAACACCAGTACGCGTTGCGATTTGCCGATTCCATGGGGCAGTACGATCGATCCTCGCACCATCTGATCCGCCTGTTTAGGGTCGACTCCTAATCGCACGGCGATTTCGACAGTCTGGTCAAAACCACAGGGCTTTACTCCTTTCGGTAATCCTTCCTCCAGAGACTTCAGTGAATCAACAGCATCCGCAACATTCAGTACGCCTATTTCAGCCGTTTTTTTTGCTAAAAACTGAAGTCGTTTTGATTTGCCAGCCATGTCTGTACCTAACACCCGACGGTCGCGAATTCGAATCGCGAGATAATTCATTGATCACACAGCCGAGACCAAGTTGTTGGTATTCACAATAAGATTATGAATTAGTTAGGGGGTCGGCTGAACTGTTTAAAAAAGTGAATTTGCTTTCCTGATGCAGGACCGACAGAGCCGATTCCGCCTGTTCGTGAAAAACGTTGTCAATGTCGACACAATCCAATAGGACTAGTCGGTCACTTCAAGACCCATGCTGCGGGCAGTTCCTGCAATCACACGAACTGCCTGGTCCATAGATGCCGTGTTGAGATCGTTGAACTTTGTTTTTGCGATCTCTTCCAGTTGAGCTCGATTAACGGATCCGACCTTGTTGGCTAACGGATTTCCTGACCCTTTTGCAATTCCTGCTGCTTTCTTTAGCAAGACAGCAGCAGGCGGACTCTTCAGAATAAAATCAAAGGAACGGTCGTTATATACAGAGATCACGACCGGAATCGTTGTACCTCCGGATTCTTTCGTTCGGTCATTAAACTGCTGCACAAACTGGCCGATATTGACCCCGTGTGGACCAAGTGCTGTTCCGACCGGTGGCGCGGGCGTCGCCTGTCCGCCTGGAATCTGGACCTTAATTTCAGCAACAAGCTGCTTACCCATGGAAACGCCAACCTCATACACAAATTGCACGACCGAAAAACGGTCGGCTGATTCACTCAGGAGGTGATGAACAAAACCTCCCGCTGTTACGAAACAGTTCTCAAACGGACTCGACCTGCCAGTGATCAAGCTCCACCGGAGTCGACCGTCCAAATACCTCAATCAACACCGATATCTTTCCGCTGTGATCATCGATCTCTTCAATTGTTCCTTCAAAATTTTCAAATGCTCCGTCCGTGATTTTTACCATTTCACCCTGTGAAAACGATATTTTTACTTTGGGTGCAGAGACAGCTTCCTCTTCAACTTTGCCCAGCATGCGATCAACTTCATGCTGCTCCATTGGGATCGGCTTGCCGGCTGTACCTGCAAAATCGCCTACCCCACTGGTATCCCGAACCAGATACCAGGTCTCGTCATTCAATACCATTTGAATCATGACGTAGCCTGGAAACAGCTTTCGCTCACTTTTCCGGGCTTTGCCGCTTCGAGTGTCGACCACTTTTTCTGACGGAATCACGATCTCGCCGAATTCGCTGTCCAGCTCCTCCAATTTTATTTTTTTCAACAGTGCATCACGAATGGTTCTCTCACGGTTCGTTTGAACCTTGAGCACAAACCAGCGCATTTCACCCGAAAATTCTGATAGCTCATCCACCATCAACTGCGATCCCAACGCGTCTACCGTCACCTAACACGCAAGCGAGATATCCTGATGACGCGAACGTGACATTGCAACCTGCCGGTCACAACAATCGACAGTTTGACGAACTCCCAAAACCAACAATCCCAACTCACACGAACTCACAGCCTGTGCTGAGAGCAACAATTAGTAATCAATAAATCCGACGAGCTTAAACAGCCACTTCCAGACGAAGTCCGCAACAGTGAGGAATATTCCCAGTGTTACCATGACCGTAATAACCACAATCGTAGCCTGCGTGACCTGCTGAGTGCCCGGCCAGACGACTCTTTCGAGTTCAGCTTCTACAGAAATTAAAAAATCAGCGAATTTCGGCACATTAATGACGCGAAACGAAATCCAGCAAAAAACGGCCCACACTGCCAGCGGCACACCAACGCGGAAATACTGACGTTCATTCATCACTCCCTGCAGCTGGCCGTGCAGTGCAATAGCTCCAAATCCAGACAAAATGATCAGGCATATCAACGTAGAACGCCGTACCACGCGCCCCTGGCGCGATTTGTACAATGCGATGCGAAACAGTTCAGGGAGTACTTCGATCCCAATACCCTTGCTTGACATCAGTTCCGGCCTCTCACGATAACCCGCACAACACCCGAAACACGGGCGGAGGGACTCGAACCCCCAACCTGCGGATTTGGAATCCGCTGCTCTGCCAATTGAGCTACGCCCGTAAACACGAACGGCTCATCACTTCTTCCGCGACTCTTTGTGAAGTGTATGCCGACGAAGTTTTGGACTGTATTTCATCAGCTGCAGACGTTCCGAGCCGCGAGTCTCCTTAATGATGCGATAGTTCCGCATCCCCGTCTCGGTGCATTCCAGCCAAACATACTCTCGCACGATAAGCCTCCCACAATAAAAACTGCCTGCTCAGATATCGTGAACAGACAGCTTCCTGTCGATCACTCAGCACTATTCAAGAATCTTTGTTACAACACCGGAGCCAACCGTGCGACCACCTTCACGAATCGCGAAACGGCTTCCCTCATCCATGGCAATCTGCTTGCCCATTTCCACTTCCAGTTTTACGTTATCTCCAGGCATGCACATCTCGGCCCCGCCCATCAGTGCTGTTGTTCCCGTCACGTCCGTGGTCCGGAAGTAGAATTGAGGGCGATAACCGGTAAAGAACGGGGTGTGGCGACCGCCTTCCTCTTTACTTAACACGTAAACTTCGCACTCAAACTTTGTGTGAGGGTTGATGGATCCGGCAGTCGCCAAAACCTGGCCACGCTCAATCTCTTCTTTCTTGATGCCGCGAAGAAGCAGTCCGACATTATCGCCGGCGATTCCTTCATCAAGCGTTTTCTGGAACATTTCAACACCTGTGCAGGTCGTCTCGGCAGTTTCCTTTAGCCCGATGATCTCGACCTTGTCACCGACGTTGATCCGACCCTGCTCAATTCGGCCAGTTGCCACCGTGCCGCGACCTTCAATTGAAAAAACGTCTTCCACTGCCATCAGGAAAGGCTTATCCGCCTCGCGAGCCGGCTCCGGAATATTGGCATCCAATGCGTCCATCAACTCAGTAATACACGCGCTGTAAGTTTCATCTTCCGGATTATCCAGCGCTCCCTTGGCGTTACCCTTAATCAGCGGGATGTCATCACCAGGGAAGTCGTATTTACTCAACAACTCCCGAGCTTCCATCTCGACCAATTCCAGCAAGTCCTCATCGTCGACCAAGTCGCATTTGTTGAGGAACACGACAAGAGCCGGAACATCGACCTGACGGGCCAACAGGATGTGTTCACGAGTCTGTGGCATTGGACCGTCCGCAGCCGAAACGACGAGAATGGCACCATCCATCTGGGCAGCACCAGTGATCATGTTCTTAATATAGTCTGCGTGCCCCGGGCAATCGATGTGAGCATAATGACGCTGTGGCGATTCGTACTCTACGTGTGACACTGCGATTGTCACGGTCTTGGTGTCGTCGCGAACAGTTCCTCCCTTAGCGATATCTGCATAGCTCTTAAAACTTGCCATCCCCTTCGCGCCCTGCACCGCCAAAATTGCAGCAGTCAGCGTTGTCTTTCCGTGGTCGATGTGACCAATGGTACCCACATTAACGTGAGGCTTCGTTCGCTCAAATGTCTCTTTTGCCATCTCCTGAACTCCAGATCGATCTAAGCCAGAGCAGACATAATGCCCGGCGCAACCACCATTAAAATCGAAAAACGGTACCTCACGCGAGGCACCAAACAATGCAAACCAATCAACAATAGCTGCTGATGGGACTTGAACCCATGACCTCGTCCTTACCAAGGACGCACTCTACCAACTGAGCTACAGCAGCGTGAGAGACCCCATAGGAGCGGGCGATGGGAATCGAACCCACACCACCAGCTTGGAAGGCTGGAGTTCTACCGTTGAACTACGCCCGCTTGACTGCCGAACACAAACCCGACCAATCAGCAGAACCGATCAATCTGAATCCGCGCCAGACAGAATCTGTGAGGTGGGGGCGGCAGGATTCGAACCTGCGAAGGCTTCGCCACCAGATTTACAGTCTGGCCCATTTGGCCGCTCTGGAACACCCCCCTCAACGCCTGCAGCTACAGCAACAAAAAAGAACGGCAAGCCGCTCCAACACACGCCTGCCGTAGTTCACGTTAGCTAGCGGTGGGACTCGAACCCACAACCTCCGGTTTACAAAACCGGAGCTCTGCCAATTGAGCTACGCTAGCGCAGACCGACCCCCGGTGGCGAGCCAGGAAGTATAACAATCGGCAAATCGCAGGCAAGGCCGATCCCGGAAAGCTTTGGAGTCTTCCCAGCATGGAAAAAACATGGACTTCATATTGGCACCGAACCCCAAAATTAAGTGGGGACCGTGTTCGGGAACAGGCACTTGTCGGTTCACGTGACACACTCGAGAGAACATCGATGGTGAGATCTCGATTCCATTGGCCTGAGAGCCAGCCAAACGAATAATGAGTAGCTACACACCGCTGAAACCTGTAAGCCGCCGAATTTGGATTTTCGGCATCAAAACTCAGGGATTTCGACTCGTTTGTGCTTGGCGATCTTTCGCATTTTGTCCAGAGTCCTGACTTCGATCTGGCGGACACGTTCTTTGGTCACTCCCAGGCGATGACCAACCTGCTCAAGTGTTTCGGGTTCCGACCCTCTCAGCAGACCAAAACGACAGGAAATGACCTTACGTTCCCGACCATCCAGTTCCTCCAGAATTTCACTCAACGCTGTGCGCTGAGCCATATTCTTGATTTCCGCGGCGAACTGATTGGCTCTCAGGTCATCCGACTGCTGGAACAATTCTTCGTAGCCGGTACGGAACCGATCGTTGCGAGTATGTTCTGCAGGAACGGATCTTGCGAAGTTCTTCATGATGGCCCAGGACGCATACGTAGAGAATTTGTTGCCTCTCGCGTAATCGAATTTCTCGATCGCCCGAATCAGCGAGATGTTGCCATCGCTGACCAGTTCAAAGAAATTCACGCCTGGATTCAGATGTCGTCTGGCAATTGACACGACCAGCCGCAGATTTGAGCGAATCAGGAGACTTTTGATTTTCGCAACATCTTCCATTACAGACGTCAGTTTCCGGGCTACTTTTCCAACCGGTCGACTGAGGTCCAGTTCGGCCTGAAGTTCACTCGCCTGCATTTTGAGAAAGTTCATCAGGCGAAAATAGTGCTGTTCCTGTGGTTTATTGAGCAGCGGGACTCGATACAGATCCGCCAGGTAAGCTGGCAGACCGGAAGGCGCTCGAACTGCTCCCTTCCTGTCATCATAGTCCGGTGCGTCCACACAGATAACGCGTTCGGCATCCGGCTTGTGGAATTCAGGGCTGTCCATAAATTCGATTGGAGCTGCCTTTAAACGCTGGGCCCCTACTGATGCGAGTACTGCCTTAATGGAAGACTGAGACCGACTGAATCGTCGCGCCAGATCAGCCACCGGTACTCCGTGGTCGTGCAAATCGTACACCAGCTCCTGATGCTTATTAGACAACTGCCGTCCAGGATCCCCAAACAAAGCATTTTCCGGGTGTTTTCGATCATAGTCACGGAGGGTGTAACGAATGGTTTCCGCTGCCCGTTTGAACTGTAGCCCAAGTCGGCGGCTTACTGCAGTCAGACCGAAACCGTCCGCAGCGAGTATTCTCGCCTGAAGAATCACCTGCTGCCGTTCTGCACCGGTCATTTGCCGAAAGGTTCGTCCCCGATCGATTTCTCTTCGATGGCTGGCAACGAATCGTTCGAGAGTATTTTGTGGAATCACGACCCTCAGACGTCCGTTTACTTTCATTCGCCTGCTGGCGAGTCCGCGGTTTCTCCAACGGTCGACTGTCTTTGTCGAGACATTAAATCGGTCACTGACCTGCTGTACGGTCAGGACCGGGATGTCTGTTTCGCGTACTTCCTGTCCCAGACTTTCGGAAATATCCTCAATTAAGCAACGAAGATCGTGGAGCAGATCATCTGCGGGCAATTCCACGTCGGCGCAGGAATTCGGGCGATAGCCTGTGATGTGCTCGCAGATATCGCCGTAAGTTTGAGTCTCTCTGGACTGTAGTTTCTCCAGGAGAGATTCCGTTTGCACAATCTGCCGGTGTCGCACAGGCTGCGGTGCAAACCGCTTCTGCTGAAACGCAAGTTGTGCGATCATTTGCGAATGGTAACGCGTCATAGTTGACCTCCTGATTCACTCGATCAAACAAATTGCCAGGTTCTGTTCCCGCTGTTGTCGAACTGAATTTGCAAAGCGTGTGCCATCAACAACACCGTGTCATGGTCAGGGCCAGTCACCGGACCATTCCTGATTGTCCTGAGTCATAGAGTTTCAGTAATTTTTGGCCTCAGACGTAAAACAAAAAAACTGTGCGAATTGCACCCGGTCAACATCTAACAGGGACTCAAAGATTGCAAAAATGTTCGTCAAAACCCCACCAGGATTACATTTCTGATGAAACTTCCTCGGTCAACAGGCCAGTACTGATCAGGTCGACCGGCAGCTTGTAAGACTCGACGTTGGCGACATCAAAACTAGGGCAAATGCGCCATCACAACGATGACACCTGTCCCAAATAAGAGATCGGAATATTTACAATCCACGACAGCAGGAGAAAACGGTTAACCGAGCATGCTGCTGCAGTAAATTGCTTCACTCTGACGAAATCCGCCTCAATTCGTGCGGCCGGACATCCGTTCGGAATCACCTTCCTCATTTCCGTAAATAGTTGCCTGGCAGTAACTAAGCCCCGGACAAATTTGAGGAACTTTGTAATCATTCATTGAGGAACATAAATTGCACAGTGCGAAGACTGTGCCGATTTAATCGCACTGATAAAGTCGAATTTCCTGGTCAACGGCGGTATTGCGTCGGTCCTTTTATGAGTTCTCCCGCATGTTCCACGAAGCAGCGACCACCTACCTTTTGTTTGGAACCCTCGTTTCCTCGGTGGGTATGGCGATGATTGTGCTCCATGTCATCCAACGCCGAAATCATCTGGATGATGAGTCTCTTTCTGATGCAGATCGCCGTTTTTTTGAGCAACAGTACCGCCGTCGGATGCAGACATCAGCCTTTGCAGTGACCCTTGGCGCACTGATTGGTCTGTTTGGTTACATCAGGGCGCTGGAGACGTCACCCATTTTTGCTACCTGCTACGTGATGGCGCTGCTGCTGCTTTCGCTCTGGCTGATTCTGCTGGCACTTAGTGACGCGGTGGCGTCACGTGTACATTCCAGCCGGGTTGACAGACGCCAGAGAAAGTTGCGGGAGTCACTGCAGGAGGCGCTTGTGGAGTTGAAAAACGTTAATGACATCTCCATGGGAGGCATCGACTGCGACGCATCACACGATCACAATTAACCAGTAATGGTCTGTGGCGCTGGAGGGACTGCAGTCGAGATGTCATGGCCTGAGTTTCATACTGACGTGAAAATTGAATCAGTCAGCAATTGTGTGCTGTCGGCGAAAGATTCCTGCTGAATCCCCATCGATCTCAGGATGCTGAGATACACGTTGGACATGATTGTTTCTCCGTTTTGCCAGTACGTACCGTGCTGAAGCCCCATATTTGAGCCACCGGCAATCAGCGTGGGCAGATTCTTTGACCAGTGAGTCGTACTGGCGCCACTTCCGTACAATACGATACTGTTGTCCAGGACACTGCCGTTCACATCTTTGTATTCCTGCATTTGCTGCAGGAACCCGGCCAGCTGCTCACTCAGAAATCGATCGTACATTGCAAACTGCAGCTGTCCTTCTCTGTCACCGGCATGAGACAAACTGTGGTGGGTGTGGGACAGGCCCAGTCTGAGCGGAAATGTGTCACTGATCCCCATACCATCCTCGCGATTCAGCATAAAGGTAATGGAACGGGTGATATCGGCATCAAACGCCAGGGCGATCAGATCAAACATGGTGCGGTAGTATTCGGCCGGTTCTCCTTCCGACGTTGCGTCGAGGTCCAGACCTGAATAATCCTGATCTTTGATCGGGACGTCGATCCATTTTTCGGACGTGATCAGACGCGATTCCACTTCGCTGAGTGACGTCAAATACTGATCCATGGTAGCTCGATCAGATCGTCCCAGTGTCCTGTTGAATGAACGGGTTGTTTCCAGTACCGCATCTACGAGCTTGATCCGACGACGCAGATGTTGTCGCTGATTTTCCAGTGACGAATGTTCACCTCGAAACAGACGATCAAAGATGCGCCGGGGATTATTCATCGCAGGAACCGGCTTGCCTTCAATATTGTACGAGATCGTACCGGTTCTCGACAAAAAACCGACACCGGCATCGACTGACATAACCAGCGACGGACGTCGGCAATGCTGTTTCGTATGGAGTGCCACTACCTGATCCAGCCCGACAGAGTTAAACGTTCCACGGCTCGAATCATGGAGTGGTGCGCCGGTAAGCCACATGTCGGAACAAATGTGAGGATCGGCCCGCGGTCCGTTTGGATGGTAGAGACCACCCAGGAAACTGAGCTGGTCTCGATAGGGACTCAGCGGCCTGGTGGATTCTCCGAACACGAACCCACGACCTGTTTTTTCCGGAAACCAGCTCCATTCACTGATCCCGTGATCCGCTTTGGGCAGCGACATACCGTTGGCGGTGTAGAGGGCACAGAATCTCTTCGGTATTTGCTCTGCGATCTCCTTTCCCATTGCTTCGAGCACTGGAAGAGCGAGCGTTGAACCGGCCACGCCCTTGAGTACGGAGCGACGATCAAGCTGTTTAGCGTGAGTCATGGACTGAGTGCCCGTTCAAACTGGGAAATTGAGACGAAACGATGTTATTTCATCAGAAATAAGTCACTGTTAATGACGAATCGGACCATGTCGCGCATTAGATATCCCTGAGGTTTTAATTCTAAAGCGTGTGCCCTAAGGAACTCAATCTCGTTATACGTGAGAGTTCGTCCAACTGCGTAGCCGGCAAGATTCTTTAACAGGCTGAACGCCACCTGATCAATACGGTCTTCGACCAGATAGGATTTAAGTCCTGTTGTATCACTAATGTCTGTGCCGTCAGGCAGTGTGGTATGACTGACAACTGAGTCCTCACGAGACAAGCCCCCGGCATCATATTGTTCAAACGCCAGTCCCCAGGGATCGATACGGGCGTGACATCCTGCGCATTCTTTCTGACTGCTGTGATATTTTAGCCTTTCCCGCATCGACAATCCACTTTGATCGATCGGCAGCTCCGGAACATTGGGAGGAGGATCTGCCGGTGGTTCGGCGATAATCCGACGAGCCAGCCAGGCACCACGTTTAACGGGATTCGATTCTCTGCCATCCGAAAGTCCCGCAAGAATTGCGGCCTGCGTCAGCACTCCACCCAAACCGTTTTTTCCATGCCTGACACGAACAAAATCAAAACCGGTTTCCACCTGTTCACTCAATCCGTAGTAATCGGCAACGACTTCATTCGCCAGAACAAAATCGGAGCGGATTAGTTGATGCAGAGGCAGATTTTCGCGAATCAGATACTGCAAAAGCTCGACAGGTTCCCTGCGAAGCTGTGTGCGCACATGAGGAGTGAGTTGTGGGAATCGCTTATGGTCGACTTCGATGACATCGAAACGATTCAGGTCCAGCCACTGCGCCACAAATTGCTGCATAGACTGTTCAAATCGGTCATGGCTGATCATTCGATCAACTTCAGTATCCAGTGATTCATGCAGTTGATCCTCTGCGGCGATCTGCAGCAGTCGTTCATCCGGAGCCGTGTTCCACAGAAAATAAGACAGTTTTGCGGCAAGTTCCCAGGCATTCAACGGTTCCGGTTCAGGCGTCTCACTGCGTTCCACAAGAAACAGGAACTGAGGCGACGTCAGCACAACGTAAAGCGTGTTCCTGATACTGAGCCGGAAATTTCCGGTAGACTCAAAAGCCTTTCGCCAGGCGGCAAACAATGATGTTTCTTCCACGCCGGTCAGAGGTCGCCGATAAGCATTCGTTGCAAACCTGCGAATGATCTCACGAGCCCGCTCGGGAGAATCTGCCGGCAGTTGAGTTTCAGGGAAGATGCGGCGGTGAACTGCAGGCGGCCATGATTCATAGAACGGTCCTTCAAACAGAACCGATCTGATCAGCAATCGCGGTATGTCCCGTCCGTCCGTATATTCACTCCGAACTCCGATTTCCCTGATCCCCGCCAGATAATTGACATTGTCTTTTTCCACGCTGGGTTTGGGAAAGTTGTTGATGGCTCCTTCGAAGACAAACTCTGCAGGCTTTGTGCCGTCAACGGTTTGAGCGACGCCAACAGCAGCCAGCGTACTGCCGCAATCACGGCGCAATCCCATGTGTACACCAATTTTTGGTGAACGCTGTTCGAATGCGATAAATCGCTGAGCCAGGTCAGTGGTTTCCGAGAGGGGCGTCAGAATAATCCGATCCAGCGAAATTCCATCAGACTGGACAGAAATATTAGTTTTTCCGGCCGGCAATCTCAGAACCAGAAATGCCGGTTGATGCAGTTGACCACTGAATGACAGTGTTCCGCAGGTAAGCGTGATCTGAGGAACCGTTACTGCAGAAGAATCTTTCGCGTAAGCATCCACCTGATAGATTCCGGAATGCTCAATGATGATCCGGTTTCTGGTCGCGGGATTGCTGATTACCACGCTGTTTTCATTCGACTTCCGCTGACTGGCGGCTCCTGTTTCCAACAGCAGGCCATCGTCATATTTTGCTGCGGAAACGGTCACGCGAAAATCTCCACCAGTTGGTAACTCCCGCAGAGATATCTTGAAATTCGCTTTGTGACCGTAAGTCGAGTCCACTCCGAACAGTCCTTGTCCGGGAATCGCCGGCCGAAGCAGCAGGCCCTCGGGGACTGTTTCCCACGCCATTCCCCTGGGATACCCTTCTGCCCCGCGAACACAGGCAAACACGGCATGATAGATGCTGTCGTAATCTCTCCAGCCGCGTACTGTGCTGTTTCCCTCATAGCCCTCGACAAAGCGAAAAACGGTCTGCATCTGAAGTGGATCAAAATCAAATTGTTTTTGAGGAATCGGCTGAGACACTACAAAATCCGTGTTCTCCAGCAGGGCGCTGTTCGCTCCCAGAATCAGCGCGTCCGGGTAAGGGGCTGAATTCACGTGTTTCCCAAGGTCCACCCGGAAACTCTGGATCATTGGTTTGACGGTTTCATCCACGATGCACCGGTCGAGGGCCTGTTCGGCTATTTCCAGGTAGGTCTCAACCTGCAGCGGGGTCAGTTGCATGGACTGCGTGTTATTCGTAAATCCGTCCTTTGATACAGCATCCGGAGGCAGCGACTGAGTGATGTCTTCACGCAGTCCCAGCAGATCCTGGAGTGTGTTTCGATATTGACTGACGGTCAATCGCCGAATCGAACCGTTCCGTTTGTCAGGACGGGATCTGATTGTTCTAATCGCCTGGTCGATCCACGCTGTTAGTGCGGCACGTTCCGTGTTCGCTGGCTGTGGTTCATCTTCCGGTGGCATCTTCAGATCGATGATCTGTCTGCGGATTCCTTCCCAGAGTCGCAGTTCCCTGGGTTCCGGTGTCCCCGTGAGTTGATCGAGTCGTATGCCGGATTCCGCGGTTTCGTCATGATGGCATTTCAGGCAGTAGCTCTTCAGAAATGGAAGTACTTCCTGATCGAATGAATCTTTGGATTCAGCAGTCGGCACTCCGGCTATGAACAAAAAGATCGCGGCAGGAATGATTTGACCTGGCCAGTCGATGTCAAAGGGATTTCCACGATCCAGCAGGCGTCTCACCAATTTACTTCCTGGAAATGACAGCCAAAATCTGGCTCACAATGAACCGGTCTGATATTGATTTTGATCCGCCCAAACCGTTTATGCTCCGGTTCTCGTATCAGAACTCATTCAGGCACCGCGATATCAACGTCAAGAAACGACAATGAAAAATCGAAATCATCCACCGGTTTTCCGTCTTTTTCGACGTGTGGCTTCACAAAATAATTCAGGGGGGGGCCCTGCTGAGGTGGTGCGAGAATCAGATCACGACCAACGCTGAATCCCACCCGGTCAGCGGAAAGATTTCCGAAGCAGTATTCCACCTGCTTCGGGTTTTTTTCTGCTTCGGAAATGTCAACGGGCGTCCATCCGTTTCTGTTCTCAAAAAACCAGGCCCAGCAGTGATACCCGGAAAGACTGCCTGGTTTTTTGTCACGCGGCAGAGAGTAACCGATTTCAAAACGAGCAGGAATGTTGTGAGACCTCGCCAGCGACATAAACAGGCTGTGAAAGTCGGTGCAATTTCCGAATCGACTTTCGCAGGCCCATACGGCGTCGCCGGTGCCGTAACCTGGACGGGACTTGTCATAGGAAAGATGATCAAGCACTCGATGGTAGAACACATGTGCTCTGTCCCGGGAATTCACCGGTAACTTTGCAGCGTCTATCAGTTCCAGCGGTCGACCTCCGATTGGTACCTTTTTTGAACCGGTCATCCAGAGCGTTCGGGTCTCGTCTGACAGAACGCGTACATCCTGTTCACCGTCTGCCCGCGATTCCTGCCGGGTGACGTGCCACACGATTTCGAAATTCAGTACTTCTGCTTTGCTGATCGGGCCACGTCCATACAGCATTGAGTTACCAAAGCGTTTGTCAGTACTGCGTCTCAACGGCAGACTCTCATGCTTCACTTCCTGTGTCACGGTCTGGATTGATGACGATTGAGGAATCGGAATCCAGATCCTGATCTGCCCACCGGAATGACCGGGACGCACCTGCAATTCGGCTCTCAATTGAACGTGGCGCGCCGAATTCGTATCGATCCCGAGAGCACAGTTCTGACTTAGGAAAACGACGACAACAATTGACACCAACCACTGCAGAAAACAGCGTTGATCGGTTTCCGGAATAGAGTACTGATTCAACGGGTTCTCCCGTACGGACCTATGTGGCTCTATAGTGTTGCGATGTTTGTGTGATAAGAGTCATACAATACTCTTCGAACTTCCGAAACACAGTCCGTTTTCATGTTTTGAGTGGCGACCTGTGAAATGATGGTCCCCGGTCGGGCGCAGAATCCTGTTGAGGCCACGAGCAGGCTGGATGCGGTTTGTCGAACTGCATCCAAAACGTCAGGTCGTTCGAAATGTCCGGAGACACATCGCGGGAGAAAACGGGGGGCCGGCACTGACAACGTCGGAAGGTCTGTCGGTGCCGGGCTGGACGGGCGTCAGATATGAAAAAAAAAACGGGATTTGCTGCGATTCATTCCGGTGTCCCGGGTGAATGTAGGCTGCAGGGGTCGCTTTTTGCCGTGCAGATGGTCCTGAAAAGACCACATGACAAAAAGGACCTTGCAGAGTATGTGGCAGCACCAGGCCCGGATCGAGCAGGTTCGGCGGTCGCAGAAGACCAGCCTGCCTTTATGTTGTCAGTTTCGCCGCAGTTGCGTGATTCGTTCCTGTTTACTTATCCGAATTTGAAACGACTTCCTTTGGAGCTTCCGATGTAAACCGTCCCGCCAGTTCGTCCCAGTCAATAATCAGTTCTCCCCCGAAGTTGGCATGCTGCCGGGCCCAGTTCATCAACAGATCCAGACAGGCGTGATCGATATAGGTCAGGTTGTCGAAGTAGACACGAAGATTCGATCCGGTCGGAACTTTTTCCAGACTCGCTGCTAGTTTCGGAAGACAGACGAAGGTTGCCGCCCCCTGGATATACATCTCCGTTGTCTGTTCGTCTTCTTTTGACGGACGGACGTCCACCTGGATATCTGAGAATCGGAGCAGCAGTTTCAGGGCTGAGAGTACAATTCCAAGGATCACTCCCTTCAGAAGGTCGGTCGCCACAATCGTGCCCACGGTTGCAAAGTAAATCCAGGCCTCACTGTGACTCGTCTTCCAGAGCGATTTGATGTCTTCGACCTTCACGAGTTTGAAACCCGTGTACACCAGCAAAGCACCGAGTGCAGATCGGGGGATGTACGTCAGAACAAACGGAATCGCGGCGACGAAAATAAGCAGCCACATTCCGTGCATCACAGTTGACCACCGGGTCTTTGCACCCGAGGTGACATTGGCACTACTTCGGACAATCACACCCGTCATTGGCAGGGCACCGACAACGCCACACAGGACGTTTCCTACCCCCTGAGCAGTGAGTTCCTGGTCATATTTTGTGCGTGGCCCCTGGTGCATCTGGTCGACTGCGGTCGCACACAACAACGTTTCTGCACTCGCCACCAGAGCAATCACGAACGCACCTGTCAGAACCATTGGATTTGTGAACAATGTGCTCCATGCGATCGATGGTAATGTGACTTCCTTGAACATGTTCTCCGGAACTACGAGCTTCTGGACTTCAAGGTTTGTAGCCGTGGCGACAATCGTTGCGACCAGAATCCCAATAAGAGCCGCCGGAAGAAATTTGAGCGACTTAGGAGCAACCAGCGGCCAGCCGACAAAGCAGGCGATGGCGACAATTCCGGTGATTGCAGCCAGATGATGGTTCTGTGATGTGTCTGAAGAGAAACACTTCAAAACGGCCTCGGGAGCCGTTGCGATTAACTGGAACGCCCCGCGAGCCTTTGCGCCGTTCCACATGGCTTCGTGGTCCAGCATCACATGGAATTGGCTGACCAAAATCAGAATCCCAATTCCGGCCAGCATTCCTTTAATCACGGCCGGAGACACGGCACGAAACCACTGTCCAAGCCGCAACCGACCCGCCACAATCTGAAGTACACCGGCCAAAAAGACGCTTGCTCCCAGCACGACCAGTGAGTACTCGATCTGAGCATTCTCAAGTTCGGTTCCGCTTAGTGAGGATGTCCCTTCAAAGGCCGTACGGCTGTTGGCAAGCAGGTCCGCAATGATGACAAACAGTCCGGCGGCCGGGCCACTGACCTGGAGCGGTGATCCTGAAAATAATCCGACGATCAGACCGCCAATGATTCCTGTGATCAATGCTCGTGCCGGACTGACGCCGACCGCAACGGCAATTCCGATGCACAGCGGAAGTGCGACGAGAAAAACGACGAGCGAGGCCATGAAGTCAGCTTTAAACGTGGACTGACGTTCAGGAGTGATGGCTGGTTTTGCGGAAGACGTAGTTGTTGACATTACGAATGCTTTGAGGAGTGGTTGCCAAAGAAAAAGAAAAACGGCGTTGTCGAGGGAACCGAACAGCCCTCAGGAAATGCATTGTGTACCCAATGACTGAACGCGGAACTGTGACAGACGTCGAAGAATGTTAGGCGTCACCGCGTGCAGGCAGAAAAACGGTGACAATTCAGGACGACATCGGACCACCAAAACCATTTCGTGCACGGTACTCAGCTCGTAAACGGGCTGACAATTGGATGGATTTGGTGGGATGTGGAGAACGGTAACGGCGATCGTGGCCCCGGGAACCTGAGACACGCATTTTTTTGTTGCGAAGTCGGACTCGGCATTGGAGTTCGGTACGGACAGCTTCTACTTCTTGTTCAAACTCGAATGTTTCGGATTCTGCGACCGGCAAAGACACAGCAGTGGCAGGTACGGCAATCACAGCAAACCCCATAATACACATCAACCATGTGTTTAGGGTTTGGGATGGTTGAGACATGGGGATACCTGAACGATGAACAGTGCGAGATTGTCCGTGGAGTGTTCCCATCAGAATTCGGAAATGTTATCTGCGCAACGTACGTCGTCAATTGCAGATTTGGTAAATGTTGATCAATACCAATTGCTTTTGATGGTTGTTTCACTCAGCAGGCAAACATATTTTGCCTTGGCTGCTATCTGATTTTAGGGTGTTCGTCGACCCGGGAAAGCACGCTCCATTAGTCTGCCGCTTATTGTTTAAATCTTCACAAAAGGAAATTCGATCCTGTTTGACAGTCGAATGTCGGATACTCCCCTGACCCCATTCCTGATGGCCGATTTGTCGGCCATGATGCCGACTCAATCTTTGTTCAAACGATCGAGTGATCTCGATTTCAGATTCAGGCCGGAAATTTTCCTGCCGGCGGAAATTGCCGGTAAAGAGACGTCAGGTGATCGCGTGTGAATGTACGAGGTGGCGTTGAAATCGGATCAGCCGTTTCAATCGTCTTAATCGGATGGTGATGGATTTACGTGCTTTGGCTGGAAAAAACTCGTGCTGGATGTCGTGAGTTTATGGCCGATCTCCATTGAGTACCAAATCGAACTTGGACAGGAGAATCGACTCATGATCGAGTCACGAGGCCTCAGGCTTGTGAGCATCGTGGTGTTCTGTTGCATGGTTGAACATCTGGCGGCGGATGATCTGTCAACTGTGGAACGGATTTTTGCGGTTGGTTCTTCGCAGCACTTCTATCGGCACCACACTGAATGTTCCCGCGGTACCCTGCTGCAGTGGGACGATGCCGCTCCTCTCGCAGGGGGGCCGAACCTGGAGGAACCGCTGGTCACTGATCGACCGGACTTCACCGAAGCTTCATCGACTGTCGGTCTCGGAGTGACGCAGCTGGAATTCGGATATACGTACACGTACGACAATAACGCCGGCGCCAGCACCCGCAGCCAGTCATTTGGCGAACCGCTGTTGCGGCACGGGATTGTGGATGACTGGCTGGAACTTCGAGTTGCCCTGTTTCCTGTGGAACAGCAGACAACTGTGGTTGGGGCAACAGACTCCACATCCGGCACTGAAGATCTCTATGTCGGTTTCAAGATCGGACTCACTCCGCAGCAGGGAATCCTGCCGGAGATGGCATTGATTCCTCAGATGAATCTGCCCACTGGAAGTTCGGCGTTTACATCCGACCTGATTGAACCCGGTCTGAACTGGATCTATGGCTGGGAAATCAATGACTTCATATCAACCGCCGGTTCTACCCAGGGAAATCGTCGAGCTGATGCGACAACCGGACAGGATTATCTTGAAATGGCTCAGTCCTGGACGTTTGCCTACTCCTGCACTGAAGAACTGGGTGCTTACACGGAATGGTTCGCCCTGATTCCGAACAATGCGGATACAGATCAGACGCAGCACTATTTTAACGGTGGATTTACGTACCTGATCAGCAGTGATGTGCAGTTCGACATCCGCGCCGGAGTGGGACTCAACGATGCCGCCGACGATTATTTTTTGGGGACCGGGCTGTCAATTCGTATGCGGTAAGAGACTGGTTCCCGCTTCCGGTCTGAGTCAGACAACAGGCAGCCAAGACTGATCCACGGGCAGAATTACCGGCATTCCCGACGGGGCGTTGTCTCACTGACCATAGAGCACCCCCAGCC
Organism: Fuerstiella sp.; assembly: GCA_022447225.1. Taxonomy (NCBI): domain Bacteria; kingdom Pseudomonadati; phylum Planctomycetota; class Planctomycetia; order Planctomycetales; family Planctomycetaceae; genus Fuerstiella; species Fuerstiella sp. The sequence continues at coordinate 112,113 of JAKVAZ010000017.1, forward strand.
AGACAGTCGGTTCGTGGGGTGTTGTCCATTCCACCCGGTGCTTTTGATACGCGGCAATGTTGAGGAAATCACCAGGCTTCATGTGGAGCGATTCTTCATCATCCTCAAACAGCAGCCTGGCTTCTCCTTTCAGTAACACAACCCATTCATGCCTGGGTTGATCGTACCAAAAATCTGCAGGGCTGCTGTGACCGGTGGAAACGATTCGCTCAATTCGAACATCACTGTTTTCGGCAAGGACTTCCACAAGTTCTTTGGGCAGCGAATTTGGAATTTCCTCAAACAGATTGTTCACTGTGACCTCCGGTTGATGTATTTGTGAGACGGGGTTCAGTCGAGAAGCAGGCGGCAGGAAACCATTCTGTACATGATTTCATTTGTCACAAAAAGGTATCAAGTGCATACAAAGGAGACTGGGTGGCGATGTTGTTTTTTGCAGCCATTCGCATACGTTTACTCGGCTGGTTTCTCAGCCGACGATTCTCTATGTTCGAGTCATTGTACAACGTCAGGCCGGTTTCGGGTGTTCTGACGTCGTGTTGACATATTGCCTGCAAAAAATGCATCCGGTTACAGCAGCCTGCAGAGACGTTGCGGAAGCAGAGGCAACCGTTTGGAAAGCAGGCCGGTAAAAAGTGACGACCATGCAGCCATTTATTCCTGCCGAAGAATTGAAGCAGAAATACGGAATCTTCGGTCACTTCTATTCGGTCAAACTTGCTTCAAAGGAGGTCGTTCACTGCCGCAGCGTACTGGAGATTGTGAGTAAAGTCCGGATTCCGGCGGATCGCCAGGCCGTTTCAGGATTTCGTCCTGATGCTGTGTTCATCATGATGAATCCCGGTTCTTCCAAGCCGTTGGTTGAGGTTAACAGCTGCATCCGTGTCAGAGCGATCGGCAGTTTACCCATCACGCTGGTTCCCACGAAGCCTGACACGACGCAGTATCAGGTGATGCGACTGATGCAGCTCCGAGACTGGAGCCATGTGAGAGTGCTGAATCTTTCAGACCTCCGCTGCTCCAGGAGTGTCGAATTCTTTACGCTCTTTGAGCGTTTGGAAGACGAGTTAAACTTTGAATCTCACAGCGTCTTTTCTGAAGCCAGAACCAAAGAATTGTCGCTCAAGATTCCGCGAAGTCGGAAAACTTTGATTGTCCTTGCTTGGGGGCTCAGTGACAGGCTGACCCCACTGATTGATCGCTGCATGACGAGACTTCCGCAGGGGAAGAGGGTGATTGGCCTGCTGAAGTCTGGTACAAGCAACAGGTACCGCCATCCGTTGCCATCACTCCAGAGAGACCAGCGGAAATGGCTGGAACAGATCGTTCGGCAATTCGACGAGTAGGCTTTGAGATCGAGACGAGTCCACATGCCTTTCTCTCTGAGAAAGCTGTGTGGGTGATGCACGCGAATTCTTCGTGAAGGTTTTTCGGTTGCAGTAAGACCTGTTGTGTGTCTGCGGACCGTTGACTCCGAGGACGAACGACTGATTGTCGGGTGATCTTTACCGGTTCTTCCTTCTTCCCGATGCGCGGATGATGTGAGGGAGTTTGATTACAACGGAACGAACCGGAAGAATCCCCTTCCCTTCAGGTGGGACCGTCATCGTTCCTGTCGTCTCTGTCGATCGATTGACCGGAAGAATCACAGGGCCGTGTGGGAGGACTCCCCTGCGCGACTTAATTCGAGTTTCCCACGTAGACAGCGAAGAGCCGGGCGTTTTCGTTATCGGGCCCTTCCCATTCGACACGGATTCGGATGGGGTGATCGATGTCCTCCAGACTCTGCCTCCCGCGCCAGGCAACCTGCTGACGGAGTGCCGACCGGACAACGGGGATACAATCCCCTCCCGAGTAACCTGGCATCGGTTCGAATCGTTCGTTCAGGATCTCAACTCTGAGACGGCTTGAGTCTGACAGCCCGTCGGCATTGATAAAGACCTGTCGCCCTGGCCCCTGTGTTGTGACGGGACTGGAAATGCAGTGAGCATTCCGTTCGTTGGCACCGGGGGAAAAATAACCCAGGCGGTCGCGTGGCCAGGTGGCCATTCTGATGCCATTAGGGCCATAAGGCTGTATGTGATCGGCGTCGCGGACCAGGTGCCAGGCGGGCCAGACACTGTACCAGATAAACGTTCTGTCTCCGATATTTTCAAAGCCCTGCCCCTGAAGCAGTCGAGGTTCCGCATCGTCCGATTCTTCAGCGTATGGAATCATTTTGAAATCCGGAATCGGTTCTCTGAAATGCACGGCGTCGTGTGATACGACCAGTCCCAGGTCGACGGTGGCGAATCTGCGATCGTTGGTTCGGTTGTGATACTGGCCATAAATTCCGATGACGACGTTTCCTCGATCCCAGAGACTGGCACCGACATGGACCTGTTCGCCCTGATGGACTTCGAAATCTGTGGGCGGTCGGGGAGGAAAGTTGTCGCGGCGAAAGCTGAGGTGGGCCGCCTGTGTCCAGTGGTCAAAGTCGTAGGAAGCGTAAGTGACCATCATTCGCTTCCTGCCACCTTTGATCGGGTGAGGAATCGGGCCGGCCTGACCATTGAGATAGTAGACGCCCTGGAAACGGATTAGTCCGCTCGGTTCGAGGCCACTGCCTCTGATAATGGGATTGTTAGACGATTCCGTCCAATGCAGTCCGTCCGGACTGTAAGCTGCTTTAATCAGTCGAGGATGGATTTCACGGATCATTTTGTATCGTCGATCCGGATTGGGATCATCAGGTTCGTAAAGGACGAGGCTGACGACGCCGGGGACTGACGTTCCGTCGATTGTCGGTAGATTGTTGTTCGTGTTGCCGTTGTATTGCACCAGGCCCAGATTTGGTTTGGTCCATTTGACACCGTCTTCAGACACGGCATAGCAGACCAGTCGTTTACCATTCCGATCGTAACCCGTGTACCACATGCGGTACTCACCATTGATGTGCAGCACTGTTCCATAGTAGTAGAGCCGAGGATGGTCCGGAGCACCGGGATCACCTGGAAGAAGTACGGGTTTTCCGGGATGCTCGGGATCAGATCCTCCGCCCCGATCAGCTTTTGTTTTGCGACCCGGAATCAGGTTGAGGAGCAGCCCCTTATTGAAAGGCAGTGCATAGTCATCAAATGGGAAAAGCACCGTTTCCGGTCCGGAAGTCGATTGGGCCGACACACTGGAGCCGATCAGCAAACCAACAAAAACAAGCCCACTGAAGAAAGTCAGCCGTATTCGCAACATGTGTTTTTCCTTCCGTCAATCATTCAAAGACAATCGCCGGACCCGTTCCGGACGGACGCAGTCGATTCGAGTGTTCGGGTTTGTGATGTCAATCTCTACTTAGTCGGAAGATTTTGAACTGCCGGAAATTTCGCGCACTAAGACTTCCAGATCAGCGACGGTCACGTTCCCTTGTTCAGCGTTCGAATCCGAGACAAGACGAAATTCAATCCGGTTGCCGTGTGCGACAAACTGGTCTGCCAGCTCTCCCTGGACAGGAACAGTAAACGTGGAAAAATTCAGATCGTTCAATCGATCGCTCGTTTGGCGCAGGATATCCCCACGCACCGGAAACTGATTCAGAGTGACAGTGAGAGAATCTGCATTATCAAGACCAATGGCCTTGAAGCGAAGTTCGACCTGTTGACCGGGAGCTCCCAGTTTCTCAGCGATCCGAAAATTAAGATGTCCCGTATTTCCCGTTTTACCTCGCTTCAGGCTCACCACGGGACTCTGGTAGGAACAGCCGCACTCATTTTTTGCCTCCGGCTGTCCGTCAGGTGTTCTTTCTGACGGCCACCACAGGGGAAAAAAAACGTACCGGCGATCCCCTCTGGTGACGTTCTTTGGATTTCGTAACTCCTGAATCCAGCTAAGCGCATTTCGGAATTGCTCGCCCGAATAGTTTTCCACACGAGTCCCGTAGTCTTCGGCCAGATGCTGGTAATTGTAGGTCTGGATCCCGTCGGCGCCGGCGGCGTAGTAGTTGCTGGCCGCTGCCCGATAGATGGCAAGATCTCCGGCAATGTCGAGCTTTGTGCCGCCATCCAGAAACGGCACACTCCGGAACCCAGCCGAGTGGTGGATGGCCGGATAGACTTTGCATTCCGTATTGCTGAGCAAATCAACGAATTCCTCCACCGGCACGTTCAGATCGGTACGGACGTAGTAGGAGGGGCAGACATAGTCGACCAGCTTCTGCGTGGTCCACGACTTCAGGTCGAATCCCAAAAATTGACAGTCTTCTAAGGAGGGAGGAACTCGAACGCCCAGTTGCAGATAGTGTTTGCTTCGTGTCTTCGCTGCCTGGTTCAGCAGTTCGCGTATTCGTCGAGTGAATTCCGTCAGTTTGTGTGCGTTCTCAGGCCCTGTTCCGGGTGCAAACATGTGGCAGGCCCTCATGTAGTCCAGCTCGATTCCGTCTACGTCATAGGTGTCGAGGAATTCTTCAATCCAGTCCAGGACTTCCTGACGGACCTCATCATGCGTGTAGTCGACTCGGGTCCCGTATTTTCGTCGTTGTCTCTTTGGCGTGAGATCTCCTTTCAGATGCCACTGAGGGTTATTGACGATGAAACGCCCTTTGGGAAAACGCTCATCGTCGTGACGGTCATTCATCCGCATTCCCATTATGAACTCCATGCCTCGCTGGCGGCACCGGTCGCTCATGATCGTTATGGGGTCCATGCCTGCATCGTAGAGCGGCTTCCAGTCAGGAAAGAATCGGTAGGACTCCGGACCCACAAGGTATTCGGTGATCCGGGAGCGTCCCACACTGCGGAATCTGTCCCACAGGCAAACTGACAAAGTATCGACGCCCGATGCAGCCAGTCTGTCGACGAATTCCTCTTCCAGCAGGTACTTCATTCGGACGGGGTCGGTCTCCCCGTAGCAGAGCATGCCGAACCAGTTACAGTCGTCATTGTTATAGAGAATGCGGCGCTCTGTTGTTTGTTCGTGACTGTCGCCGAAGACGACGACAATCGGCAGACACAGGAATGCCAGAATACACGGGCACAACCGAAGTTTATTCCAAACCATTTTGAACCTTATGAATTTTTCGAGCAGCTTGTTTTCCTGCCGGGTTGTCAATGCGCGGTGCAGAGGAGAATTCTCCGGACGGCCAGGCTGATCAGCTGTGTGCCGGCAGATTAAGGGGCCGTAATGAGATCACCAGCTGATACTTATCTATCGCTCGCTCCGGTAGTGATGATAGTCGCCGGCTGTACAGACCGCGTTCCTGTGGGCAGACCATCGACCACAAAAGATCCAAAACCGTAACCGCTTTCCCGCGTGGTATCGCACTGTCTGGTACGAGTCAGGTCGGTTTGGCCAAGGCTGAGAATACCTGACTTGATTAAACTTGATTATTTCTCGGGAAGGATATCCACCGGGAATACCTGCCGGGTGCGTTTGGTATGGGGAAGCTTTGCAAAGTCATGGGTGTGGATGCCAGCCGCGTCGACGTTGTGAATGGAACCGGCGATCGGCTCAAAAGCGGCGCGGAAATGAGCGGACGACTTGACACAAATGTACTTCATTTTCGAACAGTCGATGCCCAGAGAGCGTGCGAATGCCTGGTCAAACGGCTGTTCCCGGGTACACACGACCACGACCGATACACCCGCAATCCGAATCCATGCGGACGTTCCCATCGTCCCTCTGAGACCCGCATACATGGGTCCGTCGTAAGCGAATGCTCCGTCTGATACCGCAATCACTTCGGCTTCTGCCTCGACAGGGGCCCCCTGAACCGGTGACGACTTGCCACCGAGAGAGACCCGAATGCAGCCGCCGGTTCCGGCTTCATGCGCCTGCTTTGCAACCTGTTCGTCCACCATGTACAGCAGCAATGCGTCTGAAAGTTTCATGTCCAGAAATGTGCGGAGCACCTCGGTGGAATCGCCCGGAGACCCACCTCCGGTATTGTCTGTGTGGTCCGCTAAAATGATCGGGTATTGGCTGATGCGTTCTCCCTCCGCCAGTGCATCACGGACTGACAATGGCGGTGAATACCAGAGTTGGCGATTTTTCCAGATCCATTCACCCAGTTCGTCGACCAGGTCCTGGGCGAGTTGCTGATTGTTGTCCGTAACGGCGATCACCGAACTGCCGACTTCCGGAACGTCAGACCATGGAAATCCTGTGGCGACTGTCATGCTGACTACTCCGGGACGACGCTCCATTTCGTGCACGCGTTCGATGACTTCGGTCCACGGCGGCTGACCGGTGATTTGACGTGCGGTACCCCAAAACATTGGCAACTGATGAATTGCCATTGTCGGCTGAATTTCACCTTTTATTGTTTGTAAGACGATTTCTGCAGCTTCCTGGCCACGATCAGACATGTCCACGTGAGGGAACGTATCGTATCCCACGATCGCATCTGCGACTTCGACTCGTCGTTTCGTATGATTGCCGTGCAGGTCCTGTGGTACACCAATCGGGACGTTTGCACCGACGACCTCCCGGACGGCTGCGATGACGTCTCCATCCCCGTCATCAATCCCTTCGACAACCATTGCCCCGTGCAGTTCCAGCAGGACTCCGTCGACCGGTCCTGCCGCCCGAAGCCGGTCGATCAGTTCACCCCGGATTGCCTCATAATCATCGCGACGAATCAGTCCTCCAGGAAACGCCGATGCTCTCAGCAGTGGAACAAGCTCGAATCCATGCTCGTCCGCAGCTGCGATGAATCCACCGGTCTGAACATTTGCACCCCGAAAGATTTCCAGGATTGCTGCGCCCCTTACGATGCCGCGGCCGTGTTCAAAGTGGTTCAGGGTCGTTCGCGTATCCACGCACGTACTTGTCTCATGAACGATTCCACCGGTTGCGATTCTCACTTCTGTATCCTTTCATCTCTTTATCAAACTGTACGAGAAAATTTCATGGCCTGCTCAGCCGGATTTCAAACGTTTGGCCGCCGGAAATCCCGGCCGGGTATGATGCACTCAGGATGGCTGTCCATGATCGTTCCTGGAATTTGATGGTACGGGGAAAGTTCCGTCCTGCCGATCAGCTGCGTTAGCCTGAATTTTTGTCGTCATCTGATTTCAGAATTGTCAATCAACGTGATGGAAGCCAGGCCTCCGGTGCGATGCCCTCGATGTGTGTCTTGACATCCACAACCGCCGGCCTTCCACAGGATAATGCCTGTTCAAGAGCTGCGGCAAACTCGGAAGGATGGTTCACCTGGACACCAAAGCAGCCCATTGACTCGGCGACCTTGTCAAAATCAATGTCGGACAACATCCAGAGCTCATCCGATCCTCGTACTCTGCTGCCGTAAGTAGCCTCTACCCCGCCCTGTTCCTGATTGAGTGAGCTGTTGTTATTAATAACGGTGACGGTGTTAATCCCAAAGCGAAGGGCAGTGTCCAGTTCTGTCAGGTGGTAATACACTCCGGCGTCACCGGTAAAGCAAACGACGGGACGGTCGGGAACAGCGCATTTGGCCCCGATCGCTGCCGGGATCCCCCAGCCCAGAGATCCGGAGCATCGGAGGAACGTCTGATCGGCGTGTTTGAGATCGACAATTGTTCCGGCCCAGATTCCCGCGTGTCCGGTATCTGACACGAGGACTGCATCGTGGGGGAGTGCGTCAGATAATTCCCGACAAAGACGCTCAGGACGCATCGGGATTTCGTCAGAGTTGACCAGCGGAGCCACTTCCCCTTTCCAGTCTTTGACAAGTTGTTGAACACGCTCCAGCCATTGGTTGCGAGGTGCCGGTGTCTCGGCGTATTGGAGAAATTTTTGCAGTGATGCCTGGACATCTCCCTGTATACCCACCTGGACAGGATAGGAGCGGCCGATTTCGGCCGGGTTGATATCAAGTTGAATGACGGGCGTTCCAACAGGCGGAATACGCCATTCATGGGTTACCTGGCCACCGGTGTGGCTGCCAATGAAGAATACCAGATCTGCCTCGCAGACTGCTTTATTGGCGCAGCTGCGTGAATACAGCCCCGGGACACCAACGGCCAGAGGATGATTCCAGGGAATAGCCATTTTAGCATTCAGAGCTGTGGCCACGGGAATCGACAGCTTTTCCGCAAATTCAACCAATACATCTTCTGCCTGAGATGTTGTGACTCCTCCTCCGGCGACAATGATTGGGCGCTGTGCCTCAGACAGGAGCTTGAGCGCTTTGTGAATTAATGCTGATTCGGGTTCAGGGCGAAACGGCGGAATGCGAGTGAACTGTTCTTCGACAATCACTTCCAGATCGGCTTCCTCATCGGCGACAATCGTCCCGTCAAGTGCGTCAAGATCCAGATGGACAGGGCCGGGAGTGCCTGTCGTCGCCTGGCGGAAAGCCTGACGCAGAAAGAACGGAAGTTCCCCTGCACAGCTTACATGGGCATCAAACTGAGTCACTGCTGAAAAAGGTCCCTGATGGTCGATTTCCTGGTACGCATTTCGATGCTGTTTCATTTGCTCAAGACGACCTGTCAGCGCAACGACCGGGGAACAGGCCAGGTAGGCGTCCTGCAGTCCGGCTGCCAGGTTGGCCGCTCCAACGGACTGAGACATACAGACGGCCGGTCGGCGCCTGATGCGTGCATGGGCGTCTGCCATGTAAGCCGCGCCCTTCTCACTGTGGCACATGATGCGTCGAATCCCAAGCTGCTCGCAGTCACGCAGCACAGGATTCAACACATAGGGCATTACGAACAGATGACTGATTCCGTAGCCCTGAAACGTCTCACTGATAAACTGACTTCCGGTCATGCGTGTCATCTTGTCTGATTCCTCATTCAGCTGCTGAGTCTGCGGGATTATTGAACGGATCGACGCCCGTAATGAAATCATGACCGAGCAGCGGCTGCGCGGCAAAGAGTCCTCCATCGACCGGCAAAATCACACCGGAGATCCAGCGCGATTCATCGCTGGCGAGAAACACAGTTGCCCATGCGACATCCCAGGGAGTTCCCTCAGTTCCCAGAGGGACGACCTGACGTCTTCGTTCCTGATGGGCCGAATCGAAATCGACAGTATACGCTGAATGAAGATGACCAGGCGCGATGCAGTTGGCACGAATTCCGTCTCGGCCATGCCATGCTGCGGTCGTTTTCGTCAACATGTGCAGCGCTCCTTTTGAGACGGAATACGGAGCACCGCAATGAATGGCTGCAGCTATTGCGTCACATGATGAGAAATTAATGATTGACCCTCCCCCGGAATCAATCATCGCCGGAATTGCATGCTTGCTGGCCAGCATAGCGCTTTTAAGGTTGAAATCGAATCCCCGGTCCCAGTCGTCGTCGTCGATCCCGGAAATACGCCGGCTGATCCCTTCATTGCTGCTTCTGCCGCCGTAACCCAGATTGTTAACCAGTACGTGCAGACCACCATATTTCTGCACTGCTGCTGCGACCATAGCCAGACAGTCTGCACCTGTTGTTGTGTCGCCTGTGAATACTGACGCCTCGCCTCCGAATTTATCTGTGATTTCGTTAACGGTGCGCACCGCATTTTCTCTGGACACATCGGCGACGAGAACTTTTGCCCCCTCCTGGGCCAAACAGACCGCGGTTGCTCTTCCGGTACCGACCTGCTCTTCATGGCTGCCACCACCGGTAACGATGGCAACCTTGCCGAGTAGTCGGGGTTCGCGATTCCTGTTCTGACTGGTCTGCATTTCTCTGTTCCTCACGCATTGCTGAATGCTGCGTGTTCTGTTTGGACAAACCGGGGACAGCTTACGATCAGTTCAGCATATTTCTATGTGTTCAATACACCGTTACGACTATTGACTGACGCCTGCAGCGCTGATTGGGGATGGTTGTGACAATTCAGATCACGGTGATCAGGATACGCCTGCGTGAGGCAGCGTCCGGCCGTTCAGTAACAGTTATTTGAATTTGACGGGCGAACTGTAGCGAGCCGCCCGGTGCTGCGGAAGTTGATCACGGTCGCAGCAGCAATACGGCAGGTGTTCGTCATTACCTGAACAAAAAGCAGACGACTCGCTTTGTGATTTGTATTTGAATTGCGCAGTTCGGAAGCTCTGCGGATTCGCCGGTGTCACACGAACTGACCGTAAAAAAGATGTCGAACATCACTCCGCGGGAAAACGGACCGTTTTGCGAAACCCAAAAAATCGCAGAATATGGACCACCTCTTGCGGTGGTCGTTTCCTGTACAAACGGCGACAGGTAAACTACCGGCATCTGATGACATCCGGGTTGATAAGAATTTCTGCAAGTTTGCCGGAATCGATGCGACTTCTGTCTGCTTTGAGTTGAGAGGCATCCAAAGCGTGATCGGGTCAAAACCGGGATTCGATCGAAGATGCCCTCTGCTGAGCCGATTCACCTTTGCCTGGACGTTAATCAGGATCATCATGTCACAACCTTTAATCATTGATCTGCATCTTGACCTTGCGTGGGACGCCTTGTTTTGGAACCGGGACCTGACTCTGACTGCGCATGAGGTTCGGGAACAGGAGGAACAGGACATCCCCCAGGTCGCAGCTGGTTTCGATACCGGATTATGCAGTGTGACATTTCCGGAGATGCGCCGCGGCAGTGTCGGCATCATGCTCAGCACGATCATGTCGCGGATTGAGCCACGGTATCTCAACGGTCGCCGTGACGGCATGCGCACACAGGAACAGGCCATGGCCGTTGGACGTGGTCATCTGGCGTGGTATCAGGCGATGGCACGGCGGGGCGATATCAAGCCCGTCCGAGGACTCAATGACCTCGATGAAGCTGTCAGTGCCTGGGAGAATCCTGCGGACAACACGCCCATTTACCACATTCTGTCGATGGAAAGCGCCGATCCGATTGTGGACCCTGACGACGTGGGATTCTGGTGGGATGCAGGTCTGCGCGTCGTTGGTCCTGCACATTTTGGTCACAACACGTACATACACGGCACGTTCACTGAGGGCGGTCTCAAACCGGCCGCGAAACCTCTGTACAAAGCTATGAGTGATGCGGGAATGATTCTGGACATTACTCATATGGCGGATCAGGCCGTGTGGGAGTCGTTCGACTTATGGGACGGTCCGATCATGGCCTCACACTGCACCTGCAGATCCATTGTGCCGGGACAGCGTCATTTGACCGACGACATGATTCGCGAACTCATCCGTCGTGACGGAATTATTGGCCTGGTGTTTTGTCAGTTTTTCATCGATCCTGAGGTGCAGTGGGAAAATCGCCCCTCCAGAAAAACGTGGGTCTCAAAGTATGGGATGTCAGGATTACTTCCGCATATTGAAAACATTTCGAACCTGGCAGACGGTTCACTGGCCAATATCGCGATCGGGACCGACATGGATGGCGGATTTGGAGCTGAGATTACTCCGACGGACGTTGACACAATCGCCGATTTGCAGGGCCTGGCAGGTGTGTTACGCCAGGCAGGAGTCAACGATGGTGACATCAACGGTGTCCTGCATGCCAATGCTTTGCGCTTCTTCAGAAATGCGTGGGCGGACTGATGTCGTTAACTGAACTCTCCTGTGTCGAGTCGGGAGTACCGGCCACCAATGATGAGTTTGAATGGTCCAGTCCCGGTTCAGCGGCCGGAAGTGCATTCGTCTCGTGATTGTGAGGATCAGCCGGTGACAGGTGAACAACCTGCGAGTGAACAACCTGCGAGGTTTCGGATTCTGCACTGACACGGATTCCGGTTTCGGTTGCATTCCCGTCCGTCAGTTCTCAGGCTGGTTGATCAGCCTGAAAGAGAGTGTTTCGGGATTCATCGACCGGAATCGTTTGAGCGGTGTGCGACAAGGATGGTCAGCAGGCAGACCGTTTGCTGTATATTCGCCGCAATTTGTATTTCGTCACGGTGTCTGAGCGTTCGGGAGCGTTGCCCGACTATGATTGTTTATTTCTGAATTTTACTACCAGTGCATCATTTGCAGACAATTTGTGCACTCCAGCCGGGAAGAGTCACATGCGAGTTGTTTTACCGCCGTTTCTCCTGATTCTGTCACTGACGGTGGCCGTGTCAGCTGCGTACGGCAGCGATACAAAGATTCTGATTGAAACACCTATGTCGCCTCCTGCATGGGCTGTTCTCGAACGGGAACTCATCCGAGCCAATACAGCGGCCTGTGAAGAATTCTTCGCTCAGTATTTCGATGAACGCGGCTATTTGATGTGTGTCGAACGCTGGGGCGGCAACGACGGACCGGACGATGCCATTGAAAACGTGGCCAACTGGCCGATTCTGCATGCGCTGGGTGCTTCCGATTCGGTTCTGCATATGTACAAAAAAGCCTGGGAAGGACATTTGCGGCAGTACTCGGAAGCAAAGACAGTGGAAGTGCCGTTTGCCCGTGATGGCATGTTTTACAAAGAGTTCCATACCATGATGGACTGGATGCACATTGGAGAGGAACTGCGTGTGTTCAATCTGCAGGGACTGTCCGACCCCGATGACGTCAGCTTTGAACATCGTGTCCGGCGGTTTGCCGGTTTTTACATGAACGAGGATCCTGGTGCTCCGAACTACGATCCCAAATACCGAATCATTCGCAGCATGTTTAACGGCAGTCGCGGTCCGCTCATGCGGAAGGCCACGGGACTTGACTGGGCGGGCGACCCGATTGAAGTGGAAAACCGATTCGACCCGGGACATGGTGAACGTAATTACGCGGAAATGGTGGCTCACTTCAAAGACTATAACGATACGGTTGGAGACCATCCGCAAAACATGGGGGCTACCACACTAGCTGCCAACGCGTACATGCTGACCGCGGAAGATAAATATAAGTCATGGCTGCTGGAATATGTCGATGCGTGGATGGAACGAATGCAGGCCAACGGCGGCATTATTCCGACTAATATCGGACTGGACGGAGTGATCGGTGGTGAGGCCGGCGGCAGATGGTATGGCGGAGTTTATGGCTGGGGATTTTCGGTCATTGTTCCGCAGACAGGAAAGTTGGCGCACCGGCCGCGGATCGGACGAGGCCTGATTGGATTTGGAAACGCCTATCTTCTGACCGGTGACCGTCGGTATATCGACGGATGGACAAAGATGATCGATCTGGTGAATTCGAACGCACGGGTGATTAATGGTCGGAAAATGTATCCCCGGATGCACGGCGATGACGGCTGGTATGATTTTCAGGAAACCCCGTGGGCGGTTGGAGCTCTCGACTGCTGGTTCTTTACCTGCGATACAGCGGATTACCGCCGCGTATCCGGTGACCCGTGGGTTCGGTTTCTGGCAGGTGAAAATCCCCAATATCCTGAACAGGCTTTGAGTGCTGATTTTGAAACGATCCGGGGACGAGTTGCCGGAATGCGTGCCGATACCACGACCGCCGATACACGGCTCGCTGATGATCCCATGAAATTCAATCCGGCCAGTGTTGACACTTTGCGACAGTTAATGATGGCCGGAATCGATCCAGGACGTGGGGCTGCTCCACTGCATTGTCGACTGAGGTATTTCGATCCGGATGAGCGACGAGCGGGAATTCCTCAAGATGTCGCTGCGCTGGTTGACACGATGACGGATGATCGTGTGGCCGTCACTCTGGTCAACGTCAGCCAGACCAGGTCACGTGAAGTGATTGTGCAGTGCGGAGCGTACGCGGAGCACCAGTGCGTTTCTGTAGAAACGGGCGACCGGCGAATTAATGTGGATTCACCGGAGTTTTCGATCCATCTCGCGCCGGGTGCCGGACAACGTCTGGTGATCCGTATGCGGCGTTACGCCAATCAACCCCGGCTGGCATTTCCATGGTAACCCCTGCTGTGTCAGCCGTGATTTGGGTTGACGACTGGTTTGCTCAGGCACAGATGCATCGCTGATCGATCGTCCGGCCTGGGCAAAGCAGAACAGGGTTTCCTTTAAATCCGATCTGGTAGTCCGAACGGTTCTCGATACTGCTTGGTGAGCATCGCATTTGCCTTCGGGCTGTTGGTCACTCGTTCCGTCTCCGGATCGAACTCCAGCACTGTTCGAGTCCGATACGCGATTTCTCCGAGGTGAATCAGGGCGCTGGTTCGGTGAGCGATCTCGGCGCCGGTCTTGGTTGGTTCACGCGTGCGAATGCTGTTCAGGAAATTCTGCATGTGACTGGGGATCGGCGTGCCGACGCGTCCGGATTCACCGGACTTTGGTCCGGGCTTCTCTTTCCTGCCCAGGTATGTTCTGAAAAATCCGCGGCGTGAGAAAATCATGTAGCCTTCTGTGCCATAGAATGCGTTGCCGCTGTCCACGCCGTGCAGTCCATAGGGTGTGAACAGCCGATCTTCGTAAATCAGCACTCGACCGTCGGCGTATTCAAACGAGACATTCATGTTGTCCGGAAACTCACGATAACCCGGAGGATTCACATTGCTGCCGTGAGCCGTGATCCGGACGGGATGTTCGGATACGCCCAGTCCGAACGTGGCCAGGTCCAGATCATGAGCGCCATCGTCGCCAAAGTCGCCGTTACCGTATTCCCGAAATAAACGCCAGGTGCGATGAAATCGATTCTTGTTGAAAGGACGAAGGTTCGCCGGTCCCAGCCAGCGATCGTAGTCGATTCCGGATGGTTCCCCGCCGTCCGGAACCGGCTTCGCGAAGCCCTGATTCTGAACATTCCATGCCTTAGTGACTTTGATTTCGCCGAGAATACCGGAGTCAAGGATTTCTGCTGCTTCTGCGGTCACAGGACTGGAACGCATCTGAGTACCGTGCTGTACGATACATTTGTTTTTGCGGGCGGCATCCACCAGCAGCCGTCCTTCATGGAACACGTGACTGGCTGGTTTTTCCACATAAACATCTTTGCCGGCCAGCAGTGCGGGAACGGCAATCGGACAATGCCAGTGGTGCGGGGTGGCGATCACAACGGCATCAATCGAAGAATTGTCAATAATATCGCGAAAGTCACGTGTCGTGTCAGGAGTGTTGCCGGCCAGATCCCTGACGGTTTCAAATCCGCGGGCCAGCACGGAATCGTCGATGTCACACAAAGCGACAGCCTGTGCGCCGGTATTGGAGGCAATTCGCCGGACATGCCCCATCCCCATTCCTCTGAATCCGATCAGTGCGACAGCAATCTGATCGTTCGAAGAGACCCGGCCGGCGGCTGGAGTTGAACTGCCGGCGGCAGTCAGGATTCCCGCAGCAGCGGCTGAAGAAAGAAAGCGGCGGCGCGATGATTGTTTCATGGATTCGGCTTTTCGAGTTCAACTGACGCGTAAGGTTCAGATGAACATACCAGTATATTTGGTGGTGTGATTCAACCCCGATAAAAAACGACGGGTATCCGGCACTCGAGTGGAGCCATCGGGCCGCCGGAGTCCTGGCGAATATCCCTGGATTCCGGTACGGTAGCCGGCCTGTCGTGCGGAACACCAGCGCCGGCCAGGTAACGATAGCTGTTTGATCGGAAATTTTCCCCAGGACTGCTGTATCCGGACGGTGACAAACCACAGGTGCATCTGCTCCAGTTACGAAAGATCGCGGCATGGCTCCGTCAAATGGAATCGCTTATCAGCGCGGACAGTATGTGTCGGTTTCAGATATTTCCATTCCGCTCGTCGATCCGGCCTTCACGAAGAGTGACGCAGTGTTCGATGTGGTCTCTGTTCGAGATCGTCGATTCTTCCGGCTTGATGACCATATTGCACGTTTCCTTGAGTCCAGCAGATACGTTCGAATGGTCCCCCCCTGCTCCGAAGACCGGATTAAACAGATTGCTGCGCAGTGCGTGGATCGGGCCGGTTTCACCGACGCCTGTGTCTACTTTCTGTGTCTGCGCGGTCGATTTCCTCCAGGAGCGGCCATCGCAGATCCTCGAACCTGTGAGCAGGAATTCATCGCCTATTCAATTCCCT
This sequence comes from Fuerstiella sp., assembly GCA_022447225.1. Lineage (NCBI taxonomy): Bacteria > Pseudomonadati > Planctomycetota > Planctomycetia > Planctomycetales > Planctomycetaceae > Fuerstiella > Fuerstiella sp. The sequence continues at coordinate 127,913 of JAKVAZ010000017.1, forward strand.
GGTACACCACTGTGCCGGCAGAGTGTGCGCAGACCGGTGCGCACCTGTTTATTGCTCAAACACGTCGTGCCCCCAGCGCCGCTATCAATCAGCGATGCAAGAACTTTAACCGCATGGACCTGACTCGTGCTCAGTTCGAAGCCCTGGATGCAGGCGCCCATCAGCCGGTTCTGCTTTCGGTCGATGGCTTTCTGACCGAAGGTCCGGGGTTCAACTGCTGGCTCGTTCGCGACGGGAAACTGTTCACTCCTCGCGATGACATACTGGAGGGGATTACGCGCCGCACTGTGTTCGACCTCTGCAGGATGGCAGAACTTGACGCAGAGGCAGCCCCGTTGCTGCCGGAAGATCTTTTAAACGCTGATGAAGCGTTTCTTTCTTCTACAGCGGGCGGAATCTTTCCCGTCACACAAGTCAATGGTCAACCCGTTGGTGACGGTATTCCTGGACAGATTACCTGCCGGCTCCGGGACTTCTACTGGGACAAACGTGCCGAAGGCTGGCACGGTACGTCGGTGGCTGATCTGACTGCTGCTCCGGAGCCAACACCAGGTTGACCCGTACGTGCGGGGTTGTCGTTGCGGTTGTCAATGACACATGACCTGCAGAAAACTCGTTGTGATTTGGCGACCGGGCAACATTGAATGCCGAGATCATGCCAACTCGTTCCACTGGAAGATCACACCCAGCATGTTTTTCTCGCGACGACATGCCATTTCATAGGCCTCCGCCATTTTACTGTAGTGGAACCGATGGGTGATCAGCCGCTTGGGTTCCAGGTTTCCGTTGGCCATCAGGTCGAGTACGTATTCACATTCCCGCCAGCGATCAAAAGCAGCGGATTGATGCGGATACAAATGACCGGTCTGACCGGAGACAGCAATCAGTGATATGCCTTTCCGGTAGAACCATTTCATGTCGAGCGGATTGAAATCCAGTGGTGGTTCTCCCCGGCCCGGCAGAGCCACAATCGAGACTCGTCCGTTTGGCCGGACAATTTCGACAGATGTCCGATAAGCAGGCCAGGGATTTGCTGTTTGAATCACCAGGTCCACACCCGCGCCACGCGTCATTTTACCGAGCTTTCCCCGCAGGTCAGGATCATCTGACAGACAGGACAAATGCGCCCCCATTTGATCAGCCATTTCCAGCCGCACCGGACTGTTGCCAATTGCGATGATTCTTGCTCCCATCAACCGCCCCAGAGCGACAGCTCCCAGGCCGAGAACACCCAGCCCGACGATTGCCACGTACTCACCGGGCTGAAAAAAAGCCTTGCGAAAACACAGGGAACTCAATGCATACAGCCAGGCATAGACCGCATCTTCGTCGTGAACACTGTCGGGCACTTTGACCAGATAACCCGATTCGTTTGCAACGTACTCAGACTGATGTGGCATGATGCCAACGATTCGATCACCAGTTTGAAAACGCGTCACATCGCTCCCGACGGCACGCACGATTCCAAGGTTACTGTCGCCGACCCAGCGCGGATAGTCGGGGGCTCCCGGGACATGTTCCGCTCCCTCGTAGTTGCCCCGGTCGGTTCCAATCTTGAGGGCTGATATGCTTGTTTCGACGTGTATTTCATCAGCACGCAGGTTGTCTGCAGCGACGGTCTGCTCTTCGATCCGAAGATCTCGCGGTGCATGGAGGACGGCGATTTTCATGATGGTTCCTTCTCACAAGAATATTTGCTGCCGCCGCGTTTGCCCGTGGTTTGCAGGGCATCGGAGCGAATTCCGTTACTGATCCCGGCTGTACATTCATCTGTCTGCGTCCCACGAACCTGTGTGCGGACGCGCAGTCAGAAAATACTTCTACCGACGACTTTTCTGGCTGGCTTCACTCAAACATAATAGCGGAATTCACCCTGCTCGATCACTTCTGGTTTCCGGAACGGGGAAGGCAGGAATCGGATCATAAATCCTGACGTATCGGGAAGTGCTTTTGTCCTCCTGTGGTTTTGCTTAATTCCTGCGTAGAACAACAACCAACACATCCACAACGCGCAAATGTCAGGGTTCAGGATTTTGACATTCAGTCGCCAGCCTGGTTTGTCACGTCATCAAGCGAACAATCAACCTTATTCCGGGAACGTATTGGATGAAGACTGCTCTTGCTCCTCGGCCGACACTCATGTTCTTCTGTCTGTCAATTGTGCTGGCGACGGAGTCATCTGTGTACGCACAGCAGAAACCCAAATCTCTACCGGGTGTCGACTATCCCCGAGATAACGCTGCAGACGGTTACAAGGTCGATCTCAGGTGGCCACAGGAAAAGTCAAGCTATTCCTGGAAGGCAATGCCTGGGATTGCGATTGACGAAACGGGGCTTGTGTGGACGATCAATCGCGGCGAGATGCCGGTGCAGGTCTACACACAGGACGGCGTGCTGGTTCGGCAATGGGGCCGGGGTTATTTTAGCAGTCCCCATCAGATCCGATTCGGTCACCAGGGACATGTCTGGGTTGCTGATTCGAAGGCACACGCTGTTTACAAATTCACGCGTGACGGTGAAAAACTGGTGACAATCGGTATTCCGGGTGAACCGGGTGATGACAACCGTCATTTGAAGATGCCCACCGACATGGTGGAATTTCCCTCAGGCGAGGTCTTCATTTCCGACGGCTACCGGAACAATCGCATTGTTGTTAGCAACGCGCAGGGCACGATTACCCGCACTTGGGGCGAACTGGGGACCGGACCGGGAGAATTCAGTCTGCCTCATTCCATCGACAGAGACTCGAAAGGTCGACTGTACGTTGCGGACCGCAACAATTCCCGGATTCAGGTGTTCAGTGAGGACGGCACCTTTGTCGATCAATGGACGAATTTGTGTCAACCGTGGACCGTGCGTGTGACGTCTGAAGACGAAGTCTACATATGCGGGGCGTCACCGACACAATGGCGGGAAGAATACACACAGCTGGGCATTCCACCGAAAGACCAGATTGTGATGAAATTCGATACGACCGGGCGAGTGCTTGCCTGGTGGCGTTTTCCTCAGGGGCCCGATGAAGTCGATTCCGGTGTTAAGCCGGGGGAGTTGTCCTGGGTCCATGGTCTGGCGATAGATCTACACGGCAACCTTTATCTCGGCGACATCATGGGACAGCGGGCTCAACGTTTTCTGATTACGAATTGAATCCGGACTGGTTCAGTGCGGATGTGACTGGCTGCCGTTTCACGCGGGTTCGTGATCATCACGTCCGGGATTTATGCGGGCAGCATGACGTGTGATTCCCAAAGGAACGAGTGCGAACACAAATCTTAAAAATGTTATAGTGACCTACGATGAATTTCGTATTCCACAATGATGGGATGGCAAACACATGACAATTTCTCGACGAACATTTCTGCAGTCGTCGGCTGTGATTGCTCCGACTGTAATTTCCAGTTCCGCGATCGGTCATTCAAATCGTGCGTCGGCAGGGGATCGCATCAATGTCGCAATCATTGGCTGCGGGAAGATGGCCAATGCGTATCACATTCCTCAGCTGCTTGATCAGCCGGATGTGCAGGTTGTCGCCGTTTGTGAAGTTGATCAGACTCGGCGCGATCATGCCAAAGACCGCGTTGAGACGCACTACTCAACAGGAAAAACGGAGTATCAGGGATGCGGCACGTACGTCGATTTTCGGGATGTCATCTCACGCAGTGACATCGACGCTGTCTGTATTGCGTCACCGGATCACTGGCATGCAATTCCGATCATCGAAGCCTGTAAATCCGGCAAGGATGTCTATTGTGAGAAACCACTGACGCTTACGATCGAGGAAGCCGGAAGATGTGTGGATGCCGCTCGCTCTCATGAACGCATCGTGCAAACCGGCAGCCAGCAGCGATCCAATGTGTTCGGACCGTTTCGAGAGGCTGTGGAAATCATTCGTAGTGGCCGACTGGGAAAGATCCATCGTGTTACGGTGGGTGTCGGCGGTCCCAGCGTCCCGTGTGACCTGCCCGAGGAAGAGATCGAACCAAATCTGGACTGGGATATGTGGCTTGGTCAGGCGCCACTGCGAGCTTACAACTCGATTCTCAGTCCGCGTGGCAATCATAGTCATTTCCCTGCGTGGCGCAATTATCGAGAGTATTCCGGAGGTGGTCATACGGATATGGGAGCGCACCATTACGATATCGCGCAATGGGCACTGGACATGGACGAATCCGGTCCGATTGAAATCATTCCCCCCGAGGACTCGCAGGCCACAACCGGAGTCCGGTACATCTATGAAAACGGAGTCGAGATGGTGCATGGCGGGCCCAGTGGCTGTACGTTTCATGGTGAGAACGGCGTACTTTGGATCGATCGACGCAGACTGGAGAGTGATCCTGAAGAAATTGTTAAAACGCCTCTTGGTAAGGATGATGTGCATCTGTTTCGGTCACCGGGACATCACCGTAACTGGATCGACTGCATCAAAAGTCGTGAAGCACCTGTCGCGGAGGTGGAAAAAGGTGCTCGTACGGTCAGCATCATTCATCTTGGCAACCTCGCGTACTGGCATCACAAAACACTGAAATGGAATCCATCCAAGTGGAAATTTGAGGATTCGGCAGACAACCACCTGCTGGACCGTGAACGGCGAGACCCATGGCAGTTGCCGGCGGTGTAACGCCACTTTGATCAAAACGCAAAGTTGAATCGCGATGGAATATCAGTGAGCCGATGTGGTCAGTCAGCGTGTGACGCTGGTCGCATAAAACTGTTTGACCGTCGTTACTCGGTTCGGTGACTGTCAACACGTGAGATTGGTTCGGTCATGATATGGAGATCAGTCATCAGGGATTGATCGATCGTTTTCCGCAGTTCAGGATCATGTGTATGAATGCCACGACGAATTCGACGCTCGGTACATTTCTGCACGAGCCTGAACAGACGCAGAGAATTGAAACTCGCTACCGGCGAATTGTGACCTCCATTCCGGCGCCCGGGACACTGGATAAACTGGCTCTTTCCGCCGAGTTCTTTCCACGGGTGAATTGTTGTCAGCCGCCGGTCCTGTGGGATCGGGCTGATGGTTTTCAGGTATACGACTGTGAAGGTAACTGCTGGATTGACTTCAGTTCAGCTGCGGCGATGACGCTATCCGGTCACGGGCATCCGGCTGTTCGCGAGGCCGTGAAACTGCATGCAGAAAATGGATTACTGGCGCAATTCAACTATCCTTCCGAAGTTCGGGTCACGTTGGCCAAACGGCTGCTGGAACTCGCTCCGCCGCATTGCGACATGGTCTACTTCTGGACCTGTGGTTCCGAGACTAACGAAGCAGCACTACGTCTCGCTCGTGAACGGGGCATGCGAATGGACCCGGAAAAGTATCATATTCTTACCCATACAGGTGACTATCATGGCTGGACACTGGGAGCAACACAGGTGTCCGGTCGTAGTGCGGCAAAACCCTGGCTGACCAGTCCCGATCCTCACATTCATCATCTCCCGGCTGCAGGTGCGGAATCCGGAAATGCAGCACACGAGGTGACGGATTGGGCCGAGTATCTGGCGTGCGGACTTGCTGACCTGCGCCAGCGTGGTGTGCAGGCCGACAAGATTGCTGCGGTGTTCATTGAAACGATCCAGGGAGGACGAGCTGTGCCATGGCCCGTCGAATACGTTCGGGCACTTCGTCGCTGGGCTGATGAGCATGATGTTTTGCTGGTATTTGACGAGGTTCAGACAGGATTCGGCAGGACGGGGACCTGGTTTGGATTCGAGCATTACGGTGTTCGCGCGGACCTCATCTGCATCGGCAAGGGACTCACGTCGAGCCTGCCGCTGGCAGCACTTCTTGGACCGGCGGATGTGATCGATTTGCTTGAACCCGGGCAAATTGCCACCACGCACGCCGGTCATCCACTGTCGTGCGCGGCGGCTCTGGCGAATTTGGATGTTCTTGAGTCAGAAGGACTCATTCCGGAAGCGGCCCGCAAGGAAAAAATTGTCAGTCGTGAGCTGCAGATGCTGCAGGCTCGTTTTCCCGACGTTATTGAAGACACGGCGGGAATCGGGCTGCTGCACGTAATGCGAATCCGTAATCTCAAAACGGGACCACCGGACGTGGAACTCGCGCGACAAATTCGCTGGGAGTTGGTCAAACATGGTGTGATGTTGATGCAGACCGAGTTGCCGACGATCAAAATCTGTCCGCCTCTTGTTATTTCCGATGAGGCATTAATTGAGGGCATTTCAGCGATAGGAGATGCGATCGAAGTCGTTCTCCGGACCAGCTGATTCACTGCAGAAGCACGAACAGCTGAGAGTTCCGAATTTGCAGATGTATAACAAACGTTAACGAATGACCCGTACCACAATCGATTTCGAAAGAAGAAACCCTCATGTCTGACCGAGTCTCCACAGAATACCGTTACGAAAAACTAACATGGCCTGAAATTAATCAGGCCATCGAACAGAAACAGGTCTGCATTGTTCCCTGTGGTGCTGTTGAACAACATGGCGATCATTTGCCACTTGATGTTGACCTGGTTTGTCCAGGCGGTATTGCCCGGGGTGTTGGTGAAGCACTGACTGACCGGCTTCTGGTGCTGCCAACGATCTGTTACGGCTATACCGGACATGTGATGGACTTTCCGGGCACCATTAATACGCACTATGAAACTTTTATTCGACAGGTGCTCGATGTTACGAAGTCGCTGGCCTGGCACGGATTTAAGAAAATTATCCTTTTGAACGGTCACGGTTCGAACATGCCCAATCTGGACCTGGCAGCACGGCGGACGAATCTGGAAACAGACGCAGAATGTGTTCTCGTTGCGTGGTGGGACCTGCTCAGCGTCGATCCCGAGTTTCTGCCGGGCTGGCGGGAAAGTCAGTTTCCTGGCGGAATCTCTCATGCGTGCGAACTCGAAACCTCACTGTATCTGTATCTCGATGAAGACAACGTGCGGAAGGATCGTGTCCATGATCACATCAGTACGCTTAACGATGGCAACCCGTACATCTGGAACGATTTGTTGGGAAAAGGTCCAGCAGCATTGACTTCCTGGACGAGCACCTACACACCTCGGGGAGTGATCGGTCAGCCCGAATTCGCTACACGTGAGAAGGGAGAGCAGGTCTACAATGAAGCCGTCAAACAGCTTTCAGCCATCGTGGATTTCTTCCGTAACCGGCCACGTGATACCCGCGAGCGACACCAGACAAACAAACCGAGTATTCCGATTCCCTGGAACCAGCTGCACCGCGACGAACAGGACTGATGGATCGGCTGCAGTCAATCAACGACCACTGATGAACGCGAAAGCCTCTTCGCTGGTATGGGGGTTGGATTTACGGGCACGATGTTTCGTTGAATGGTAGCGCCGCATTACGTCGTGCGTTGTGCAAAGAAATCTTTGGAGTCTGTCGTGTTCACTGATGTGTGTAGTAACTTTAAGGGCCTGCTCTTCAGCCGGGATGTTTCCCGTCCGTATTCTTAAACCGGAACGAGTCCAGCTCGCGACACAGTTGAGGGTCAATTCCCGCAGCCACGGCATCGAATGCCTGATTGACCTGATTCGTATTTCGAGCTCCGATCAGGACGCTTGTAACCAGAGGCCGTGTCAGTGCCCACGCCAGTGCGATCTGGACCATCGTTCGGCCGGATTGTTCAGCCACTCGTTCCACACGTTCGAGTACTGCGAAACCGAGATCCGTAAAGTAGATTGGCTGATGACCGGGCTGGATATCGAATCGAGTTCCCTGTGGAACCGGATCACCACGACGGTATTTTCCGGCCAGGAATCCGGCAGCCAGCGGACTGTACGTGAGAACACCGAGTTCCTGATCGTCACACAGTGGCAGCAGTTCTGATTCAATTTCACGCTGCACCAGGTTGTACGGCGGCTGGACGGACTGAATCTGATGTAATCCGGATTCTTCACAATGCTGCAACGATTGAGCCAACTGGTCGGCTTCCCAGTTGCTGCAGCCGATACAGCGTATTTTTCCCGACTTGATCAGCGCATCCAGACCTTCAAGCATTTCTTCCAGCGGTGTCTCAACGTCCCAATGATGCAGCTGAAACAGATCGATGTGATCGACCTGCAGGCGGACAAGACTCTCTTCGGCGGACTTGATAATCGCCTGTTTTGTCAGGGTTCCGTTGACCTTCGTCGCCAAAATAATGTCATCACGGACACCGCGATCTGCAATCCACTGGCCGACAACACGTTCGGATTCTCCATCCGCATAGGCAGCGGCCGTGTCAAAAAGATTGATGCCTCGTTCCAGAGCATGGTCCAGTACCTGGACAGAGGTGGGTTTGTCGATCTCTCGTCCGAAGGTCACACAGCCCATGCCGATCGAACTGACCTTGAGAGTACTTTTCCCGAGATTCCGATATTCAAATGTTCCGGTGATTTGATTCATTCACACGTTCCGTCGACGTCCTCAAGATGTCACGCTTTCTCAGGCTGCCTCGTACAGCTTAACATGAGTAAAGATTTGATCTATGGGTCACCCGGTCTTATAGCCCTGCAAAGCCAATTCAATGACAGTGAAGATAACAGCAATCAGCGATGTGTATGCGGCGGAAGCGGTGATTCGTCAACACCTGAGTCCCGCTCCCTTAATCCGGTCGTGGCCTCTTGCGAAGGAACTCGGGTTGCCGAAAGGCCGCCGAGTGTGGCTCAAGGATTACGGCTGGACACCCGTGGGTTCCTTCAAATTGATGGGGGCGCTCAACTGGGTCGCCGGCAATATCACGGAAATCGGCGACCGAAAGATTGCTGCGGATTCCTCGGGGAATTTTGCGTCCGGTATTTCGTATGCCGGAAAGCAATATGGCAAGCCGGTCGTCGTGGTCATGCCTGACAACGCACCTCAGATTAAATGTGATCGCACGCGTTCCTTCGGGGCTGAAATTCGTACTTTTGATATGTCACAGGATCACATCACCGGCGACCGTATTCGAATGGCCAAAGAAATTGTGGAGAACGAAGGCGCCATCCGGGCATCTCCCTTTGACGACCCGTATGTGATTGCCGGGAACGGTGTTGGTGGCCTTGAAATTGTTCAGGAAATGAAACAGCAGAATCGGTTGTGCTCGCAGTTTGTGTGTGCTGTGAGCGGTGGCGGCCTGATGGCGGGACATGCGCTGTCGATCGCGGACGGATTTCCGAACGCAGACATCGTCGGTGTTGAACCGGCGGGTGCTGCGGACTTCCAGCAGTCTTTGAGAGAAGACCGGCGGGTCCGCATCGAAAAGCCGTCCAGCATCTGCGACGGACTGTTGTCCTACAGTGTCGGTGAACATAACTGGCCGATACTGCGTCAGTATGTGACAAATGCAGTTACGGTCACTGATCAGGAGATTCAGGGGGCAATGAAGTGGCTGTACGAAAATCACGGCCTGCGAAC
>JAKVAZ010000018.1 GCA_022447225.1 Fuerstiella sp.
GGGGCGGTCTCCTCCTAAAGAGTAACGGAGGAGCTCAAAGGTACCCTCAGGCTGGTTGGCAATCAGCCGAAGAGCGTAAAGGTAGAAGGGTGCTTGACTGTGAGACGTATATGTCGAACAGAAACGAAAGTTGGACTTAGTGATCCGGCGGTTCCGAATGGAAGGGCCGTCGCTCAACAGATAAAAGGTACTCTGGGGATAACAGGCTGATCCCGCCCGAGCGTCCATAGCGGCGGCGGGGTTTGGCACCTCGATGTCGGCTCATCACATCCTGGGGGTGAAGAAGCTCCCAAGGGTTAGGCTGTTCGCCTATTAAAGTGGTACGCGAGCTGGGTTTAAACCGTCGTGAGACAGGTTGGTCCCTATCTGCTGTGGGCGTACGAAACTTGAGGGGTATTCTCTTTAGTACGAGAGGATTTAGAGGGACATACCTCTGGTGTTCCTGTTGTCACGCCAGTGGCATCGCAGGGTAGCTAAGTATGGTTGTGATAAGCGCTGAAAGCATCTAAGCGCGAAGCCATCCCCAAGATTAGGTTTCGTTTCCCGATTCGTCGGGATGGACTCCCCTGGAAGACGACCAGGTTGATAGGCTGGCTGTGTAAGACGTGAGAGCGTTTAAGCTGACCAGTACTAACGGAGGAATGTCTGGCCACTTTGATTCACTGTCAGGGCCATGTTCTGATAGTTCGTCAATATTGTGGTAACGATTTGAACTGTGGCGGTAGATATCCGCCGGACGCAGTGTGATGTTCACTTAGACTTTTTCGCTCAGACGAATGCGGCTCTGCTGGCGCGTCTGAGATTTCCCGGTGACTATACTTGTGAGGAAACACACGTTCCCATTCCGAACACGACCGTTAAGCTCACAAGGCCGATGATAGTGCCCACCAGTGCGAAAGTAGGTTATTGCCGGGATCATCTATTAAGCCGGGCCCTTTTGGGGTCCGGCTTTTTTAATGCGCGCCTCCGGAACAGGAATCGTTCTGTCGTGACTGGCTACGGATTTTTACGGGTTGCTGTGATTTCCTCTGCACTGTTGTGTTGCTTAGTGGAGAAAGCAAGAACACAAAGTACTGGTGATGGACAGAACAGTCTTTCGGCTGATTCGAGTTCAAAAGTGGGTTTCGCAGATGACATTCTGCCTTTGCTGCGTCAGCGTTGTTTTGAGTGTCATCAGGGATCAAATTCGGTATCCGGCGTTCGTCTGGACCATTACGCAAAAATATTGGGAGAGACAGATGGGATGCCCATGGTTGTCCCCGGAAAAAGTTCCCATAGTCTGCTGATGCACCTCGTGACAGGCTCTGTCGAGGGCAAGTTAATGCCGCCAGCAGATTTCGGTCCCCCACTGAACCCCGAAGAGATTGAACTGCTACGTGCCTGGATCGATCAGGGTGTTGCGTGGGACGGAGAATTACTGCCCGATCCGAATCGGACACTTGCAGGACAGCACTGGGCGTTTCGCTCGGTTCAGCGGCCAGTGATTCCGAATGTTGTTCCCAAATTGCGAGCCGGTAATCCGGGACTGATGGGGAGTTCGAATGACGTACATCCGATTGATGCTTTTGTCGGAGCCTGGCACAGCGAACTGAACATTAAAGCATCCCGGCCGGCATCGAAACGAACACTGTTTCGGCGATTGCACCTTGTTCTGCACGGTGTGCTGCCCTCGTCGGATGAGATGGATGCTTTCATGAACGACAGATCTCCTCGTGCCTGGAGGTCACTGGTGGAAAACGCACTCAGTTCTGAGCATTTTGGGGAACGGATCGCTCGCCACTGGCTGGACTCTGCCCGCTGGGCTGAATCCGAAGGATTTGCTCAAAACAATGATCGGTCTTTTGCCTGGCGATATCGTGACTACGTGATTGACAGCTTCAACAGCGACAAGCCATACACAGAATTTCTTCGCCAGCAAATTGCCGGGGATGAACTGGAACCTTACAGCGACGAAAACTTGATTGCGACCGGTTATCTGGCGGCTGCCCGAATCAGTGCGGACGACCTTCACTTTTACCGCGTTGAAAACGATATGTACACTGACATTGTTAATGCACTTTCCAGCTCAGTACTGGGCCTGACCGTCGGCTGTGCTCAATGTCACGACCATAAATTCGATCCGATCAGCCAGCGGGATTTCTATCGACTGCAGGCTTTTTTCAAACGAGGACTGCCTGGTAATGTTGTTCTGGCGGACACTCCGCGGCCAAAGGACCTGGATAAGGTAGCTCAGGAACTCCTGAATCTGGATCTGAAGGTACGACAGCGAGTTTTGTCTGATGGATTTAACGAGCATTCATCGCCAATGCGCAACCTGCTCCACACCGCAGAGTCTGAACGCACCTTGGCGCAGGAACAAACTTATCGACCTGCACGAATCAAATTGAATATTCGTGTCGCCGGATGCAACAGCTATCGCATCAATGCAGCAGAGAAGAAACAGCTCGACAATTTGCGGGACCAGCTCGATGCGATGCTTCCGTCTGTTTCGCAGACCTGGGCGTTCTATTCGCCGGTGACGAGCCCGCATCAGTTGAGTACGCTGCCGATGAAAGGCAATTTTCCGTTGATGCATGACAGAAAGCGTCTGGCGGATTGTCGTAGTTATCTGCTGGGGCGAGGACAGATTTTTCGGCCGGTTGCGATTGTTACGCCTGGCTGGCCCTCTGCGTTCGGTCCTTCGTTGTCTCCTCATCTGAAATCACGTCCTCGCACGGTGTTGAGTGACTGGTTAAGTGACGGAGACAATCCCCTGACGGCTCGGGTCTGGGTGAACCGTATCTGGCAAATGCACTTTGGGCGTGGTTTGGTGGAGACGCCTGGCAATTTTGGAATTCGTGGCAGTCGACCGACTCACCCGAAACTGCTGGACTGGCTGGCGTCGGAGTTGATGGATAACAACTGGAGCTCGAAACACATTCATCGCCTGATTGTGACCTCGCGAACATGGCAACAGTCTTCGAAATCACCGGTTCAATTGTCGGATCCCGAAAACCGTTACCTTTGGCGGTGGCCGCGACGACGCCTGGAAGCGGAAGCAATCCACGATTCCATGCTGGCTGCCAGCGGAGAGCTGGACCGGAGCGTAGGCGGACCCAGCGTTCCGCTTGGCGAACAGGCAACCAGTGTTCGTCGAGGTATATATCTGTTTCAGAAACGAGACGCACCGCCGGCCATGCAGCAGTTGTTTGACGGACCAACCGCCATGGCTGAATCGTGTGTCGAACGACATGTGTCGACGAGCCCCCTGCAGTCGCTGTATTTGCTTAATAACGATTTTGCTCGGGATCGCAGTCGAGCACTGGCGCATCGAATCAGCCACCGTGACAGTAAAGAAGTTGATCGTCAGATCGATTACGCATTCAAATTTGTGTTGGGACGTCCGCCTGACGAGATTGAACGTGGGGCCGCCAGGGCTTTTTTTGCGAAACAGAACAGGACCCTGTCCCGGTCTTCGGACACGCATACATCTGAACATACCGGAGGACACGGACAGCGGGTGCCAACCCAATACCTCAGTCTGTGGCTGCGTGCTGATGTTGGTGTGCAGTCGGTAACGGGGGACCCAATCCAGGATAACGACCGTGTGTTATCATGGGTCGATCAGACCGGGGGGGACAACCGTTTTGCCAGCAGCCTCAGTCAGACAACGGGTTCTCGTCAGCCACGTTTCGTGAGCAGGCCGCTGGAGAGAATGAGTGGTTTGCCTGTGATCCGCTTCGCAGGTGGCCCGTTCGGACAGTCAGATCATTTTCTGTCATGCGCCGACCAGCATGAATTCGATGTTACTGACGGATACACCCTGTTTGCCACAGTGCGATTCAACGGCAGTGGGCAGCGAAATGAAGTGGTTTTCGTCAAGGGACGCAACGGTGGAAATGACATTGCAACGGTGGCGCTGATGCGAAGAGCGTCCAGTGGTATGATTTCTGTTGGACAGAATATAAACGGCGAGTGGGGGGATCGTATTCAAAGTTCCCGTGGCGTGGCCGACGGTGTTCCCGTGCTGATCGTTGTCCGCTGGAATGGATCGAAGCTGGAGCTGGATGTATGGGATCATGAACGGCAACTCTCTGATGAAACGGTTGAACTCAAAGGAGTCATCGATCCGGGTTCAGGCGGCCAGGCTGCCGTTGGTGGTTATATCGACGCTTTTTCTGACTACGGGGAACGACTGAACGGAGACGTGGGGGAGATTCTGTTCTATCGTGATGCATTGTCAGATACACAGACTGCCAGGACTGTGGAGTATCTGCAGGATCGGTGGCTTCAGGGGCCGGAGCCAATGACGGGCTTGGAACTGTTTAGTCAGGCTCTGTTGAATTTGAATGAATTCTGTTACATAGAATAGAACCAGGTTGAATTGAAGCAGCCAACAATCCGTCTTTGACTGGCTCAACATGGTGAAAGTCCTTAACAAACATTGCGGACGAATTGGTTCGTGTGCAACCTCTCGGCGCGCAATGTTGTGCTGTTCGGCCCTGGGTTTTGGTTGGTTAGCGGCCTCAAAACTATTGGCAGAAAACCAGCCGGCCAATATCAACAGGAGTCGGCCCACGCATCCTCCTGCTGCGACAAATGTCGTGTTCCTGTTTATGGCCGGAGGACCAAGTCACGTTGATACCTACGACCCGAAACCGGAACTTACGCGACTGGACGGTCAGGTCACGCCGAAAAGTATTCAACAGCACTTTCAGGCATCCGCCGTGCAGGGCAACGGTACACGGACGCTGATGGCGAGTCCGTTTCGATTTCGTCGCTTTGGAGAAAGTGGACTGTGGGCCTCAAATCTTGTTGAACACACGGCTGAGCACATTGATGACCTGTGTATCGTGCGCAGTATTCAGCACGACACGGTCATTCATGTTCCCGGTGAATATGTGATGACCACGGGAACTATTGGTGGTGACCGCCCCAGTCTCGGAGCCTGGATCAACTATGGTCTGGGGAGCGAAAATCAGAACCTTCCGGGATTTGTCGTGATTGGCGGAGGACCCAGGCCGACATACGCTCCTGGTTTTTTGCCTTCAGAATCTCAGGGGACGGCACTTGGCAATGTCTCGGACGGCATTCCGAACCTCAACATGCCGCATGGAGTCAGTACTGAACAACGGCAGGATCAGCTCCGTCTGATCGATCGGCTCAATGCACGCCATCTGCATCAATTCGTGGATGACACTAGTGAGCTTGAGGCGAGAATCCGGAGTTATGAGCTTGCGTTTCGCATGCAGTTGGCAGCGCCTGAAGCCTTTGACTTATCGCGGGAGACCGAAGCCACTCAGCGACTGTATGGCCTGGATGACGACCGAACTCGCAATATCGGTGAGCAGTGCCTGCTCACTCGACGTCTGATTGAACGCGGGGTGCGGTTCATTCAGTTGCGCGTAGAAGGATGGGATTCGCATGATGATCTGCTTGGTGGACATACCGCAGCGGCCGGCAAGTCCGACAAACCAATTGCCGGTCTGATCGCGGACCTCAGACGACGCGGGCTGCTTGACTCCACTTTACTGGTGTGGGGTGGTGAATTTGGACGGACGCCGGGTGTGGAAAAGAAAGGTGGTCGGGACCATTCACCGGGCGGTTTTACGATGTGGCTGGCGGGCGGCGGAATTCGTGGCGGTCAGACGATTGGTGAAACGGACGACGTTGGTTACACCGCAATCGACCGTGTTGTGACTCCTGCAGACTTTCATGCAACGATTCTGCACGCGATGGGCATTGACCAGCACGACCTGCAGTTCGAACACCGTGGCAGGCAGGAAATCGCGACCTTTAATGGCGGCAGTGTTTTGAAAGAGGCATTTTCCTGATGGACCGGACTTGTCACCAAACGGATATTCGCAGACAGGACGATCGCGGACCCGGATTACTGACTGCGTGATTCTGACAACAGAGTATGTTCGCAAATGGAAAACATACTTCTGAAACTCAACGGATTCGGTGACTCAACACCACCGCTCACACAAATTTGACGCTGTTGCCGGTCGATTTCCGCCATTCGGACGCAACGATACGTCTACGAATCTTTGATGTCAGCCACTATTCCACGCGTACGGCAACGGAAGCCTCTGTAATGACTTCGACCCGCTCGTCCAAGTCACCGCGTGCCCTGAACACAAGGGGAATCAGTGCTCCCGACTCCAACGTTGTTGGGACCTGAATCGCTACCTGGACATCAGATTCACCGCCCGGAATTTTAAACGGTTCCGCCGCAAAGCCGTCAGTTGGGTCCAGTAACTCGACTTCCATCGGCCCGGGAAAATTTGAGGTACGTTCGAGGTGCAATCGACATTGGACCGTACCACCACATTCAGCGGAGACCTGCTGATCGACTGCCTGCAGTTTCACCACGGGCGGCAACGTACGCATCATGTTTCGCTTTTCAGCTACCACCAGGATGGATTGATCCCGACCATGTTTGTCTTTGAAATGCGCAAACGCCTGCGAATAGAGTTGTGACTGCGGTTGCACATTGATGTGCATTGATTCGGGCATGTAGATCGGCACATCTACAGTTGAGCTCCCTGAAGGGATTACGGCGTTCCAGATTTGTATGCCATCCATGTCGCTGTTTTGCCGATCAGCACGCTGGACAATAATTTTTCCGTCAAAACCATCAAGTCGTTCAACTTCCATCGGGTATGGAAACACGGTGCCACGATGTCCGTAGTGATATGCTTCCGAGCAAACCAGACGGAACAGCGGTTTGTGCAGTACCGTCAAATGAAGTTGCTCGATTACGGGGCTCCCGACACTCACTCCTTCACTGTCAACTCCCAGATGTCGGCCACGAGCGATACGTTCAAGCATATGACCGTCAACCTGTGCTCGCCCCGTCAGTTTGACTGGTGTACAGGAAACAGGAACCTCTTCAGTTACCGCCAGTTCTACCGTTACGCTGTTGGCGCCTGCAGGAATTTCAGCATTGGTAATCGTGCAACCTTCGGGCAGCCCTTCAAATTCCAGCGCGATAGCGCTGTTGAACCCTCCCAGGCGTTCGACCGAAATATCGACTTTTGACTGAGAACCCTGTACGACACCAATATTGTCTGAGTTCAATTTAACAGCGAAATCCGGATTTGCCGGAACAGCCGACAGTCGATACAGAAAGTCGGAGCCACCACGGGAGCCTTTCCGAAGGTCACGGATTTTGACGTAGAACGTGCCACTGTTTGGAGCTGTCCAGAGGATGCGACAAACGCCAGCTGTCGACGTCACGCTTCGTGCTTCAGCGAGTGTTTTTTCCTGATCGTCGGTGACAGTAACGTTGGGCATGGCGGCCGTGCCAGGTGGAAACGCTCGACAGGTGATCTGCAGTTGATCTTCCTTTTGCGCAACGAATCTGAACCAGTCTTCATCTGACGCCGACAGAAACCGGCCGGTGACCGTTTGTGGCAGTGTGATCATCATCGCCGACGGTAGATCGTCGTTCGGTTCAATCTCTGCTGAATTTGGCGATTCATCCGCTACGAGTAAGACAGAGCTGTTTAGTTCCGCATCCCGATAAACAAACTCACCGGGCTCGTCGGGGAAGTCAATTTTCCGCCGAACGACTTGCGTTTCGGTGCCTGCCAGCAAATTGAGTTCGACTTCCTGTGTGGTTCCAGCCTGTCCCCCGGTTGGAACCGCGAAATGAATACGAGGCTGATTTGTGACATCCACCCGATAAACGTGGGCCGGACTGCCATGGAAAGTGACGTTTGCCACGCGCAACAGGTACTCACCGTCGGTCTCCGCCCGGTACGTCAAAACCGGATCACTGCCGATATAAATCTGTCGAGGGGTCAGCGGACTTCCGTCCCCGTCCAGCAGTTTAACCAGTGGATCCAGCGGTGAGGCGATTCTGCCAGCCATCACTTCGCAGACGACGAATTCTCCGGCATTCAGGTTAAAACGAAAGTAATCCGTGTCGCGTTCACCGCTCACCTGACCATTGATCGTCACCGGCAATGTGATGAGCTCAGCTGTTTCGATGGTGGAATTGGATTCGGTTTCGATCAGTTCAGGCAGGTCACCAACGATAAACGGTCGCGAGGTGGTACCACCGAACGCGCTGTTCAATCGCCAATAGACCGGGCCGAGTGGAGCGTCTTTTGCAATCGAAACACTGCCCGCCCATTCGCGTGGATATGATATCGCAGTAAGAGTTGGCAGACGACGTGGCGACGGCTCGCCGAGCGGTGAAAGTTCTTCTGTCAGGACGGACGTCGCGTTCAGCCCCTTTCCGATCATCGAAAACTTCGTCCCGGGCGGGCTGCATTCAGCGCCGATACGCAGGCCGACATCCGTTCCGCGTTGTGCGCCGGCCGGAAAGATGTGTGTGCTGCTCAGTGCTTTACTGGGAACCGCCTGTGCGTTGGCCTGGTCGACAGTTCCCAATGCGCCGACAAGCAACATAAAACATAAAACACAACGCGGCACGCTAGACACAATCCGTCCCTTTAACTTCTGGATGATGTGGTGGGCGGCGATTTCCCGGTAACCTATGCAAACAGTTCGTGGACCGGTCGGCCATCATCCACCAGATGAATGGGTCGTCCGAGCGGAGTATGAACGACCGTTTTGTGATCAATTCCCATCCTGTTGAGAATCGTAGCCGTCATATCCTGCGGCGTGATCGGGCGATCGGTGACTTCTGCTGCATGTTTATCGGTTGCGCCGATTACCTGACCGCCTCGGACACCGCCGCCAGCCATCAGGATTGAAAATGCGTTCGGCCAGTGGTCACGACCGGCCAGGTCGTTGATTCGTGGAGTCCGACCAAATTCGGTGGTCACCACGACCAATGTTGATTCCAGTAGCCCACGATCCTCCAGGTCGTTCAGCAGCACCGGAATTGCCTGATCAAAGCTGGGGCACAGCAATTCACGAAGGCTCCATGTATTCCGTCGATGCGTATCCCAGTGGCCGTTTTCGATACTGACAAAGCGGCATCCGGCTTCAACCAGGCGACGAGCCAGTAAACTGCACTGGCCGATACTGGTCATACCGTATCGCTCCCGTGTCGCCTCTGATTCACGATCGATGTCGAAGGCCTCTTTGGCCTTCTGTGACGTCATCAGTTGGTAAGCCTTCTCGTAGAAACCGTCGAGTGCCTTGACCTGTCCACTGACCTTCTCCACACGACGTTCAAAACGATTCAATTCCCGCAATGCCGCACGACGTCGCTGGCTTTGATCAACGGTCACACTGGCAGGCAGAGTGATGTCACGTACGGCGAATTCAGGTGCCGCCGGATCTGCGTCAATCACAAAGGGACCGTAACTTGGCCCAAGAAACGATGGACCACCACTGGCCTGGAAATTTGGGACTGAGATATAAGGGGGTAATCCGCCTGGGCGGCCCAGCTTGGCGACCATCGAACCAATACATGGATGCTGATTGTTGTTGGTTCTGCCGTTGAAGTCCCCCACTCCTGCCTTTTGGCCGGTCATCATGGTGTGAATACCGCGTCCGTGATCCGAATCACCGTGGGTCAGGCTGCGAAGAATTGCAAACTTGTCCGTCACCTTCGAAATCTGGGGCAACACGTCGCCGATTTGAATTCCTGAAACAGCCGTGTCAATGGGATCAAAGTCACCTCGAATTCCGGACGGCGCATCTGGTTTCAGGTCCCACATGTCCTGCTGCGGCATTCCACCCACAATGAACATGAAAATGCAGTTCAGGTCTTTTTGCTCAGCACCGTTCGCGCATAATTTTTGCAAACGCAGTACTTCGGCCATACTGAGTCCGCCAACCGCGCCGACTTTCAAAAATTGACGACGGTCGACTCCGTCACAGTAATTTGAAAACATGATTCGGTTCCTTACAGATCGGCTTGTTGCCGGGATCCGGATTTCACGTCAGGCGAGTGACGCAATATTCGCTAACGGACAAACAAAAAATCATACGAATTCAGTAGTGACCAAAGAAAATCTCCGGCCGCCTGTTCTGGTGTTGCCTGGGCAAACAATTCGTTGGCAACCTGGATTTCTTTTTTATTTGGCAGGCGGCTAAGCGATGCGAGACACAGTTCGCGGACGATCTCATCCTGTGTCCGCCCCGCAGTAACCAATCGGGCCACACGACCGTTGGGATCAGAAATCTTATCATCGATCTCCGGAGCGTTCATTAAATGCAGTGCCTGGGCCATTGTTGGCTCGCCCGACTTGCCGCATTCACAGGCCGACAATCGTTCAGACCGACCGAAGGTATCGAGGAAATAGGACGGCATGCGATTGTCCCACAACTGAATCGCCCGCGTCCCGTGTGGCATACCGGCAAACCTTTCGGGTGAACCGGTCACCTGCGAGACCGAATCCAGCAGAACCTCGGCCGGAATCCGTTCCACCAGAAAGTGAGAGTAATTTTGCTCGTCTTCAAAGTTCGTGTCGTTGGATTTACTGGAAAGTTGATAGACCCGTGAATTCATGATCAATCGCATCACGGATTTTAAATCATAATTTTTGCGGACAAGCTCGTCCGTCAGAAAATCCAAAAGCGGTTCATTGGTGGCCGGGTTTGTTGAGCGAAAATCGTCCTCCGGTTCAATCAGACCTCGCCCCATAAAATGTTTCCAAATGCGATTCACAATCAGGCGAGCAAAATACGGATTCTCAGGAGATGTCATCCACTCTGCTAAATAAACCCGTGGATCGCCCGATTCGAGATTCTCCGGAGCACTTCCGCCTGGGGGCCGAGTCTCAACCACCTCGCCCGATAACGGCATCGTTGCCGGACTGTAGCTGCCGTAGTAAACCAGTTCGCGCCCCGGGTTCAGAGACTTTCGCTGTACACCGCCGAAAAAACCCGTCATGCCATAAAAATCTGACTGTCCCCATTTCTCAAATGGATGGTGGTGGCATTGAGCACAGTCCATTCGGATGCCCAGAAATGCCTGGCTGATTGACTTTGTCAGGTTCTCCGGTGTTCGCATGGCGCGGTAGAAGTTAACAGGACCGTACTTGCCCGAATTACCTGTGGCTGTGACAAGTTCCCGGACCCACTCGTCATAGGGGCGATTTGTCCGAAACTGTTCGCGCAGCCAGTTATCGAACTCGTAGGCCCCTCGTGCACCGAGTTTCTTTTCATTGACCATCAGGATGTCGGAAAATTTCAGTCCCCAGTATTCCGAATATTCCTCCCGCTGAAGTACTGCGTCTACGATGCTTTGACGCTTATCCGTGGAACGGTCGGAAAGAAACGCGAGGACTTCTTTTGGAGACGGCAACGTTCCAATCGTATGAAGAAAGACACGCCTCAGGAATCTGCCATCGTCAGCAAGGTCTGAAGGCGCGATGCCCAGTTTGTTCAGTTTTGTCCAAACCAGTTCATCGATCTGATTGTTGACGATCGGGTCGGGAAATCCATCGGCCATGCTGCTTCGCGGTACGATCACTCGCACGGCTCCTACAGCACCCATATAGTTCACCGTAATCGCTGCCTCACCCGGCGCTGTACCCGTCTGTATCCGACCGTCGGCATCAACATTTGCAACAACATCGGAATTGCTGGTGTAAGTTGTGGCCGACGTCACGTCTCGACGGCCGCCGTCTGAATAAACGGCGGTAACCAGAATTTGCTGTTCAGACTGCATGTCCAGCACGCGATCCATCGGCTCGACCTGAATGTTTGTCAGTTGAGGTGCTTCCTCGTCACCCCACGGCATTCCCTGTTCAATCCAGGCGTTGAGCAGTTCGGATTCCTGTGAATCCGGAGCTGTTCGCTGACCGCCACCGTGTGGTTTAAGTCCAGTGGCCTTTAACAGCAGAAGACTTTGTGCCGGATCACCTGGAAATACGCGGCGCCCGCGACCTTCTCTCACAAGGGCGTCATAATCTGAATACGCGTCAAATCCAAACACTGACAGTTTGAAACCATTTTGCCCGGACTGTTTGCCGTGGCATCCACCGCTGTTGCAACCAAGTTTGGACAGCAGGGGGATCACGTCGTTTTGAAAATTGACCGGGGGATATTGACTAATGTCTGAAACTTCGACTGAAACACGTGCTGTCAGCCCGGCATGGCGAACCAATAATTCGGTATGACCATCCACAACCCCAATGATGGTCGCGCCATCAATACGGGCAAATTCAGGGTTGACGAATTCGAATTCAGCCTGATGGGTCGCGTCAAACCGGCGGTCGGTTGCGGCTAATGCTGTGACAAGAATTTGCTGTCGTCGATTTGACCCCCCGATCACAATCTTTGACGGTGAGATCTCCAGCGATGTGGCCTGTTGGGGCGGAGCCTTCTGCACACCGCTGCTCACAGCAGGTGACCAGAGCATCAGCAGAATCAAAGTTGCAAGTGAGGACCACTTCACCGGCAATTCTTCCATAATATGGAAATTAGAAGGAATCATTGAAACAGGAATTTTCCGTACTTTCTCCGAACACGAAGCTCCACACAGAGATTACTCATATTATACCTGCTTTCCCAGTCGAATCGAGCCGGATACCGCCCGCAAACGGTCATTCGCTCTGTCGTATTCCGTACGATCGACCATAGCGTGCGATCAGGCACATAAATACGGACTAACTCGGGAATTTTAATGCTATGGCACGTTCGGAAGCCGGTGTTTTCTGACAGGGGCCTCGTTCTTTGCGATGAATCGTGTTCATAAATCCGTGACCAGTGCCTGAAAAACGGATCCTCATGCGATTACCGCACCATATTATCTGACGCGTGTACGTGATGTTGTGCACAACTTTGATCCCAACGTACCTGTCATCGGCGCTGCATTTTCGGTGTTGTGAGCGGATGTTTTCCGGACGAGTCTCACGCATTATCAAAAAACACGACTCAGGAAAGCAGCAATTCCGGCAACGAAGCACTTCTTGTACCGGGGACAGGGTGATTTTCCAGTTCGCGAAAGGTGAACACGGTTGAGTACTTCGTCCGGCTGCTGGTGTTTCGAGTTGCGGAGTGAAAACTGCGAGCATGGAAAAACAGTACATCTCCCGGTCTCAGTTCAGCAGTCACTGCGCCTGCGAGCCAGGCCTGATTGTCCGGATGATTCACCCGGAGAAACTGCTGTTCATCCAGACGCCGGGGATCCACGGGCTGAGAGTGTGTGCCCGGGAGCAGTTGCAGGCATCCGTTTTCGGGACATTCTTCCGTCACTGCAATCCAGACATTTACGAGGTTTGAGTTTTGAAACGACCAGTATCGAATGTCCTGGTGCCAGCCCGTATCACTGCTGAACTGAGGACTCTTGGTCATAATGCAGTTGTGATGAGCCAGTGGCATAATAATGTGATTGCCAAGCAGCTGCTGCAGACGCTGAAGCAGAAAGGGTTCTTTTACCAGTGAACAAAATACCGGATCACGACTGAACGCCTGCCTGAGTCGACGGATCGTTCGCCCGCCTTCCGCGTCCAGGGACTCAGGAGCTCCCGGATACCGAACGTCCGCTTCGTATTCGATATCTCCCAGTTCACCGGCGATGTCGCGATCGGCCAGGGATTTGATAGCCGACAGGTAGTGACCGGGAATGAGATCGCGACAGATCCGGAATCCGTCGCGTTTGAACGACTCGGCTTCGGCTGCAGTGAATTGATCTGTATCTGCTTCAGCGATAGACATTATTTCAGGCCAGTAAGACACCGGAATTCACCGTTCCGTGTCAGTGTTACAAAGACGAACCTGTGTGTTAGGGGAGGACTGTGTTAGGGGAGGACTGTGTTAGGGGAGGACTGTGTTAGGGGAGGACTGTGTTACCGGCAGGACAGCAGCTGGCTAGATCCGGGACGTTCTTCTGAATTCAGTTTTACGGGAACGTGCATCCATTGTCGGTTTTGGTATTCGGTTTACCGGTTTCACATCCGTTCCGTGGCTGTCGGATGGCCGCAGACAGTATATTACTGTTCCAGTTCTGTCCGAAGTCGTTCGATCTGCTTATTCATTGGTTCCTGTTGAGTCATCATATCTTCACTCAGGGCAGGCGCGACTTTCAACCAGCAGAATCCAGGTCCCTTTTCGGACAGAAAACCGGCGGCAGCGTTTTGCCAGGAATCCGCATCATCAAATGTCGAGACGGATTCGAAACCGACGGACCGGGCCATCATGTCGAAACGTACACCTGCATCAGCCGCGGCAGTCTTTTGTCCCCCCGTCACGTCATAGATGCCGTTGTCGAGCAGGATCACAGACAAATTGCTGCATCCGGCGGCCGTGACAGATACCAGTGAGCCCAGGCTCATCAGAAGTGACCCGTCCCCGGAGACGACGATGACGCGACGCTGAGGCCGGGCCAGTGCGATCCCCATGGCCAGCGGAATGACGCCACCCATTGTTGACGGATTGAAATGAAAGTCCAGACGGTGGTTTTCAATCAAAGGCCAGACGCGCGAGGCCCCCATATTGGTTACGACCACGTCGGAATCAAGACGGGTACCTGCCAGTGTGGAAAGGGATTCCCGAAGGGGAATTCGTGAGACTGTGTTGTGATCACCGTGCTGCATTTGCTGTTTACTCCGCGAGCAGTATCGCACCGGCTTGTCCGTCACCAAGACAGCTGCGAAGAAAATCTGTCAACTGTGGTTTATCCTCTTCGGTGGCAATCAGCTGATACCGGATTCCCCATGCCTGCAGAACAGGTTCGGCGAATTTTCGGGCAGTATCCCGGGACTCCGCATTCAGCCAGTTTCTGGCGCCGATGATGGAAATGACCGGAATTCCAAGGTCGAAGAGTATATTGCGGAGTGCGTCTCCGGATTCAAACAGACCGGTTGTCTGCATGATCACCACGGGGACTTTTCCGCCGAGGGTTAAGCCCGCCGCCAGTGGCCACGCTTCGCCTTCGCGACAGATCCGAAGCAGCTGGATATCTGATGAAGCCGAAAATGCGGATTCCCACTGACCGATGCAGGCATCAGGAATCCATATCGCGTGAGTAATGCCCAGTCCTGAAAGTTCCGTAACGATTTCTTCACCGGTGAAAATCATAATCAATCAGCCCTGGCTGTTCAGAGGGATGCGCACCGATCCTGATTCGTACGGCGGGTTCAAATGATACCTGCCACTGATCGTGCCGTCGATCAACGCGTCTGGATATCGTGTCGATGTCAGCAGACGGGGGCTGTTTCGTTCTTTCCACCCTGGTCTGTCGGAAATCAGAGTCTCAGCGGAGTCCGGGGGCCTGTTGGCCGAATTTCGGATTTTGCTTCACCGGCGCGATCATTCTGCCTGGGAGTGAGCGGCCCCCGCTGGTTTTCCGTTCCGCCGGTTAAAACGAAACGGCTGAGTATTGCTGTCCGTAACGGTTACTTTCAGTGGCGGGGCCTTTCCGCCCTGGTCCACCTGGATTCGCAAAATATTCTTTGCAGCAAAAGGCCGGTCATGAATCCAGGAATGGCCGTCACCGTGAAGATAAAGAACGGGCTTGCCGAATGCCCTGGCCTCCACACTGAACGGCTGGAAAAAGTCGGCTTGTTTGGGCTTTGGCGTTGCATGTCCAAACAACACCAGACACGTAACGTCATTCCCAAATTCCGCGACGTTCTGCCGGACCCACTTCAACCCGGCTGCGTGCCGCTGTTTCCATTCATCGGCATCGTGAACGAGACCGCCGACGACGTTCAGGCCGATGAACAGCACACCATTTTTTACAAACGAAAAGTTTTCTTCATGTTCAATCTGTCGGAACAGCGGGAAACTGTGGTTCCAGCGGCGATCAAACCGACTGAAATACCGGTTCCAGTAGATCCATGCCTGTGCCGGATCAGTGCAGTCGTTCCATTCATTGTCGCCAGGGATAATGAACACAGGCGCCACAGACCTGCTGAGCATGCCGGAAACTTTTTGGTAAACCGCCTCGACACACGGAGGTCCTCCTCCTTTGATATCTCCTAAGTGCACCACGAACTCTGCGTCTGTCGGAATTTCGGCGATCTGTTTTGGCAGCAGTTCATCTTCTTCCGGCGCATAGGGTACGTCTCCCATGGCATAGAAACGGACGAGTGTCCTGTCATTTGTGTCAGGCCGTGCGTTTGCTGATGTAAAAAGGACACAGACGGTCAGTAACAGGGACAGCCGGAGCGGTGAACATCCGATTCTCATTGAAGAATATCCTTTGAAGACAATTGTGAAGACAACAGGGAATTACGAAAACAAAGGTGCCTGTATTGTGGACCGGATCGGTACCAGCTGCCACGTATCTGATGGATTTCCAACAGATACTGAGCAGCTTCAATTCCGGCCCGCAAACTGATGACTCGGCTGACCCGGTTCGAATCAGTGGTTCGGTCTCGACATCAGTCGGACCATGTACCGTTCCAGCCTTTCACGAAGTTCCGGCGACACGAGATGCCCCGGTTCTGCGGACAAAACTCGTGTCGTACTGTTCAGAGTGCTGACGATACGACTCCTGTGCAGCAGAAGCAGATGTTACCTGCAGAACAGACTGACGTGTTCAAAACTGAGCTTCAATCTCAATAAAACCGGTCCACGTATCGCCTGGTTCCAGCACCCGCAACCCCGCGTCAAACCCCTGATTTACAAGATTGATGGCGTCAGTTGCGCATGTATAGGGTTCCAGACAAATGGCTGATGTCCACGGAGGTGTGAATGCGATCAACTCCTGAAAGTCGGCTGAGAAGCGCTGGATGACCTGATGTCCGGAGTCTGGATCCGTAAGACGGGTCTCCACACTTCCATTGGTGGAGGGATGCAGGCCGGAAAACGCGTCGTCAAGTTTAAGTGAGCTGAACAGCGGTGATTCCTGAAGTGCGGCGTCTGCCGGAATCTCCACCGTTTTTCCGGTCGGCAGGCATTCACTCAATTGTCGCGAGTGAATGACGGGGGCAAAAACTGTGCACTGTGCTGCATCAGCTCCACCGAGCGGCAAACGAAAATACGCGTGAGTCCCCAGCCCCCATGGTAATGGTTTGACATCGGGATTATGCACGGTGAAATCTGAACGCAGTGTTGTTTCAGAAACCGTATACTGAACTGACAGCCTGGCGTCAGCCGGCCAGAGGGACGCCCGGTCCGCCGCGTCCTGGCTAATCTGAAAGACACCGGTGACCGACGATTCTGTCTGTTTTTCAACACGCCACGGACGATCCAGACAGAATCCGTGAATCGCGTTTCCGGATCCGTCGTAGCCGACCAGGGATTCGGGCAGTTCGTAGTCCTGCCCGTCCCATGAGTACTTTCCGGACCGAATACGATTCGGAAAGGGAAACAAAACCGGAATTCCATTGTGACTGGGCGGACGGTTTCCTTCTTCGAAATCGTCTTCAGCATGAATGACGTTCAGTTCCTGGTTGCCCTGTCGAGGCACAAAACGAAAGCAGTTGAATCCCGACTCAACTGCAATCGCAGCCCGGGACCCGGACTGTGTGTCAGAAATCTCTATGACGGACATGACTCGTCTCTTTCCACGAGGGGCCTCGACAGCAACGGCGCAACAGGAGCCGGTTCAACCAATTTTGACACTCCGATTTACAGGATTCACGTTTCAAAAGCTACCTTGAATGAGCAGACTTGGAGTGTCCGGTCATGATAGAATAACAGCGGTTGTCTATGCTGATTCATATCCGTCGATTTCGGCAGACTGCTATCGATTTCATCCGTCAGTCTTCAACACAGGTCGCAGCGGATCATGGCACCAACGTACAAGCTGACAAAATCCGAACCTCGCGCCGGTTCACCGACAGACACGGTAGAGTCTCAGAGGCGGGATCTGCTGCAGTCCGGCCGTCTGGTGTCTCTGGATGCTTATCGCGGGTTCATCATGATCGTCCTGGCGGCCCATGGGTTTGGATTCAGTGACTTCGCGGAATTACCGCGTGATGCCCCTGCATGGAAAACAGCCGACTACGATACCTGGCAGACGATCGGCTTCCACTTTCGACATGCCAAATGGGTTGCGATTGACAACATTCACGGGATTGCGTTCTGGGATCTGATCCAGCCTTCGTTCATGTTTATGGTGGGCGTCGCAATGCCTTTTTCCGTGTTGCGGCGGTCTGCAGCCGGCCAGGCTTCATGGAAACGACTGATTCATGCGTTGATTCGATCTGTTGTTCTGGTGCTGCTGGGAGTCTTTTTGTACTCACTGCAGCATCCTCGCACGAACTGGATTTTTCCTAATGTCCTGGCACAAATTGGCCTGGGGTATTTCTTTGTATACCTGCTTCTGAATCGGTCGAAGAGAATCCAGCTGACCGCACTGGCCCTGATTCTTGTCGGCTACTGGAGTTTGTTCTATTTCAATCCAGCCCCGGAGGACTACGACTATGCGGCCGTGAATGCGGACATTGAAAACGGAGAGGTCTTTACAGATCAAATGGCGCCGTGGTCTAAAAACGGAAATGTGGCATTTCGATTTGATCAGTGGTTGTTGCCGCAACTCAGGACGCTCCGGGGCGAAGAGATATCCACAACAGAAGAACAGGCGGCCGACTCAAATACTGAATCACTTCACGATGTGGTCCCGGAATCAACGTTCCTGCCGAGCCTGGTGCGTCAGTGGTTTTTCAGCAATCCGAATGAATATCGGTTCAATCGCAGCGGTTACACCACACTGAACTTTGTCCCGTCGATGGCCACTATGCTGCTGGGGGTTTTGTGTGGTCAGCTGCTGATGTGCGGAAAAAGCCGCGGCTATAAAGTGAGCCGGCTGCTGGTCGCCGGCGCCGTCTGTCTTTCTCTGGGAATGGCAGTGCATCTGACAGTGTGTCCGATTATCAAAGTTATCTGGACACCTGGCTGGACATTGTTCAGTGGTGGATGCGTTATCTGGATGCTGGCAGCGTTCTACACCGTGTTTGATATCCTGCCGTTCGGCAAGCTGGCCTGGCCACTGCAGGTTGTGGGCCTGAACTCACTGGCCGTGTACCTGATGGGGCAGCTTCTCCACAACTGGGTTGGTGAAAAAGTCGTAGCAATTCATCTGTCCGGTGTTTTGGAATCCATATTCGGTGCAGACGCCATGAGTGACGATCTGTTTGGACGGATTATTGAGCCGACGTCCGTGGTTCTCGTCTTATGGCTGGCAGCGGTCTACATGTACCGGCACCGAATTTTTGTACGTGTGTAGCCGACTGAACACGGAGACACGGGCTGTGTGGCCATAACTTTGACTCAAACATCAAGACCCCGAAGCGGCAGGCCGGCCGCTTCGTAGCAGCGATCGATCAGCTGCATCTGTTTAACGGCGTCTGCCGGTCCGGTCAGCAGGGGCGTGCCGTTTTCGACCGCATCAATAAATGCGTCCAGCTGGTAAGCATACGTGGTGCGGTGATCCAGTTCTTCCGCCGTCCTGTGCCCCTGGACGTCCAGTTCAATCCTGTGTCCTTTGTGCGGCACCAGTGGATTGGTCACTTTGATTGTTCCCTGATCACCTGTGACCGTCAGTTCCATGCGCTTCTCTGTGCCTGGACGCATATCCCCCGAAACAGTGGCCTCAATTCCGGCGGGAAAGCGGAACCTGGCCTGCAGGAACGTATCGACGTTCGCTGCTCCCGTTTCCGCAGCTGCAGTAACGTCTATCGGCTCTTCGCCGGTAATGTGACGCACCCAGGATATGGGGTAGCAGCCAATATCCATCGTAACGCCGCCACCCGTTTCGTAAATCATTCGGATATCTTCCGGATCGGTGATTTCAATATGGAAGACCGCATCAATGGATCGCAACTGCCCCAGCATACCGGAATCCACGATCTCTTTGGCCCGGTGGAATACCGGGTGGTAGCGATAGTGGAATGCTTCCATGAGTATCCGGTCTGTGTCTTCCGCAACGGTTGCCATTTCAGCAGCTTCCCGAGCGTTGGCGGACAGTGACTTTTCACACAGAACATGTTTGTCTGCACGCAATGCTCTGATCGTCCATTCGTGATGTAATGAGATCGGCAGAGGGTTGTAGACGGCATCGATCACAGGGTCGCTGATGACATCATTGTAGTCGTTGTGTACGACGGGAATGCCGTGTTCCACGGCAAACTGCTCTGCCCTTCCTCTGTCTCGCGCGGCGATGCAGTGAACTTCGGCCCGTGCTTCATCAGCACACGGATCGATGAGTGCGCCTGGTGCGATTCGGGCGGCGCCCAGAATTCCAATTCGTATCATGTCCGCGGTCAGTCTGTTTGGATGTCGTTCCTCAGGGGCCTGGTCTGTTCGGAAACGTCTGCACACTTACGTGGTGATTGCGGTGCCGGAACAGAACGAAGTGTGGACGGTTCTGCTGCGGACCAGCACCACACCGACCCGCGAGCATTCGTCACCGAACCTCTACCACTGCACCTGTTCTTTTACCAGTTCCGCGTACAACTCCGGTCGGCGGGTTTTGAGTGTATAGTTGGGCAGGCTTCGTTCAGCTGCCAGCAGGTCGGCGTCCAGCGTCTGGACGATCATTTCGTCACGGATCTCGTCAGTCTGTGACGTAACGATGACATCACCATTGGGAGCAAAGAAAATCGCACCGCCGCAATGATGGGGCTGGTTTGGTGAATCGGTCGGATACATATCAACATAGCCTGCCCGGCCGGACTGGTTGGCCAGAACTGCAAAACAGGAATTCTCTCTGGCCCGCATGGCGTAGCACGAGATGAAGTATTCATGAGTATGCCTTCGGGCCGCGGCCATCGATGCGGGGGTGTCATCCCACATTTTTACCCGTGCCGCATGCGGCATCAGAAGGACGTCAGCACCACGCAGCGCCAGAATACGGGCGAGTTCCGGGAACTGGTTGTCGTAACAGATAATTGTTCCCACCCGGCACTTTCCGATGTCGAACACCGGCAATTCCATGCCACCCTTGTAGAACAATATTTCGTCACGTGACAGATGGAGTTTTCGTTGTTTGCCGAGATAGCCGTCGGGCCCGATCAGCACCTGTGTGTTAAAGACGAGACTTTGCTCTTTTTCACTAAGACCCACAGACAGGAACGCTTTGTATTTCTGAGCCGTTTCTTCCAGACGGCGTATGGTTTCACCGTCCGGTACTGATTCGGCAATCTCCCAGGTGTTGGGAGTACAGTGACCGTGGACCTGCAGTTCCGGAAATACGACCAGTTCTGCTCCCTGGTTGACTGCCTGCTGCGTCCAGTCATCAATAGATTTCAGCATGCCTTCAACATCGCCCAGGGGACTGTTGATACTGACGGCGGCGACACGAATTGACTGCATTCCGGGAGCTTTCTTTGACGATGTGTGTTTCAGAGAATTTTGAAGGACCGTGTAATCAGAACCGGATGTTATTCAGTTCGGGGCAGCACCACGACTGCTTGTATGTGCCTCCGAACCGGTATCGCCCTCCGTGAAATGGCACGGCCACCAGATCGACGGAAGTGACGACAGCAGAACATCAGTTATTTTGCCCGGAGACAGTTGTGTTTTCCTCCGTGGCCGGTGAAATAATCCGGCTTAACTCAGCTTTGTTTCGGCCCATGATTTCAGAGCCGACCGGACTTCGCTGAGTTTGGCGTCCCCGGTCCGGCGAGCCTGTTCAAGGCTGGAGTCTGCGGAAAGATCTGACTGGCAGAAAAAGTAAAACTTGATTTTTGGTTCCGTACCTGATGGTCGGCCGGCGATCTGAATTCGTACGGAAGCTGCAGGATCTGATTGATAGATCAGAAGATTGCCGCGAGGTTCCCTGATGTCACCGATGGGGTTACCCGATGGAATTTCTGTCCTTGTTCCGCGGTCATAATCAGCCATCTCGACCAATTTCACTGATCCCAGTTCGGTGGGCGGGTTTTCTCGCAGGGTGTTCATCAGGCCGTCAATTTTGCTTTTGCCCACGGCTCCTTCGCAGTAAATCGACTGCTGTCCTTCACAGTGGTATCCGTGCTGCCGATAGAGGTCATCCAGCTGGTCCGGCAGTGTTCGTCCCTGCTCTTTCAATTCTGCCGCCAGTTCCAGAATGAACATTGCCGCGACGGCTCCGTCTTTGTCTCGACAGTATCCGCCGGCCAGAAAACCAATCGATTCTTCTGTACCGATGACAAAATGTTCCGTACCGCGTTCTTCCATGACCTGCGCGATATATTTGAAACCAACCAGCAGTTCGTAAACGGCCTGAGCACCGTGTGTCTCAGCGACTGCTCGTGTCAGTGGGGTTGTGACCAGGGTTTGCACGACGTAGTCGTCCGGACTCAGGCACCCGGCGGCGGCACGTTTGCGCAGAAGATAGTCCGTCAGCAATGCTCCTGTCTGATTGCCGCTCAGCAGGGTGAATCCACCTTCCCGATTGCGCACCATCACACCCAGGCGATCTGCATCCGGATCCGATGCCAGTATCAGGTCAGCCGGATGGGCACGGTTGACGACCCAGTCGGTTACCGGGGCAAACACTTCGGGCCGTTCGGGATTGGGGAGGTGCTCGGGCACATTTGGAAAGTTGCCGTCAGCCGTCCGATGATCTTCATAGATGTCGATATCAAATCCCAGGTGCCGGAGTATTTTCCAGATCGAGGACTCACCGACTCCGTGCAGAGGAGTGTAGATCGCCGAAATGTCTCGGCTGACTGACTGACTCAGCGCCGCAACGGCGCTGATGTACGCGACGTCCACAGTCTCGCCGATGATTTTGATTCTTCCGTCGGCAACGGCTTCATCAAAAGCAAGCTGCGGGATTTCCTCAGCGGATTCCACTTCGGTGATGATTCC
Organism: Fuerstiella sp.; assembly: GCA_022447225.1. Taxonomy (NCBI): domain Bacteria; kingdom Pseudomonadati; phylum Planctomycetota; class Planctomycetia; order Planctomycetales; family Planctomycetaceae; genus Fuerstiella; species Fuerstiella sp. The sequence continues at coordinate 22,603 of JAKVAZ010000018.1, forward strand.
CTGGTCGTGTGGCGCAGTCACCTGTCCACCGTTTTTCCAGTAGGCCTTGAAGCCGTTGTCAGCAGGGGGATTGTGGGACGCCGAAATCATCACACCGATGTCACAGTTCAGATGCCGAACGGCGAACGAGAGTTCCGGTGTACTCCGATGAGAATCAAACAGAAACACTGTCAGCCTGTGGGCTGCCAGTGTTGTGGCAGTGAGTTGAGCGAAATGGCGAGACTGATTACGGGTGTCATGGGCGACGACGGCCGCACCACCGTCGGCACATCCGGAATTTCTCAGGTAAATCGCCATTCCATGAGCAGACTCTGCAATCGTACGATCGTTGACTGTTGCAGGTCCCAGAGTTCCCATGGGGCCGCGACGGCCTCCGGTGCCAAACGGAATTTCGGTCCAGAATGTTGCATTCAATGACGCCCAGTCACCGGCAGTTATCAACCGGTGAATCTGTGGGTGATACGATGAAAGGCATGGCCGGTCGAGCCAGTCACGGACGTTGCGGGCGGCATCAGCGATAAGTTTGCCGTCAGCGACGGCCTGATCCAAAAGTTCTGCGAGATCATCCATTATCACTTCTGCTTGCCCGGAACGATTCCCTGTCCCGGGTGGTAGTGATAAACCGCCGGAACATGGAAAAAATGCGGAAAAGTGGTGCGTAAGAAGTCTACCGATTGACATCTATGATTCCATCCCGCACCATCATAGTGGGGCCACTCACCTGCCGTGGGAGGAACCATCCCGCCAGAGAGACACTTCTTTTTTTGATCATCCCGTTACGTATTTGCGTTCGCGAGTACTCCGTCTTCATGATTTCTCAGTTTAGAGAGACTTGCTGGGCCGGTCTTTGCTGACCGGGCTGCAAGTGTCTGTTCCGTCGTCCAGCGCCTTTACATCCGGTTGAACTAATGAGCGTGCCGATCATCGGCATTCTGGGCGGAATCGGATCGGGTAAGTCCTCCGTTATTCGTCACGTTACTGAATTCCAGTTACAGATCATCGATGCAGATAAAGTCGGACACGATCTGTTACAGGATACTGACATCCTTAAACAACTCAGTGAAATTTTTCCTGCATCAGTCTTTGATACAACGGGTCAGGTCATTCGGTCCGGACTGGCTGATCGGGTCTTTGGAGATTCACCCGGTCACAGGGCCGCACTGGCTCAACTTCAACTGATTGTCCATCCCGGAATCCAGGCAGAAATCAAATCACAGATCCGCTCGGTTGCACCCGATGTTGATGCCATCGTTCTGGATGCTGCGATTTTGCTGGAGTCGGGATGGGCTGACGAATGTGATCACCTTGTTTACATCCACACTCCGGAGTCAACCCGTATTCAGCGTGTTACGTCGACTCGCAGCTGGACCGTTGAAGAGTTCCAGCGTCGTGAGTTGGTTCAGTTGCCCGTGTATATCAAGAAACAACGAGCAGATTTCATCATTGACAATTCGGGGACAATCGATGAAGCCGCTCAGCAAATGACAGGAATTCTTCGTGTTCTGATCAATTCGTGATTTGGCAGTCACCTGTTCAACGTTTTTGATTCTGCTTGACTGCCCGTTTCAGTAAGTCTGTCGTTCTGCGGTTTCTGTGCCACGGATCATCATTCGATCGTTTCAGGTTTTCTGCTTTCTGTTAACTCATGGCTCAGCCATCAAAAACCGGAAACCCGCCAAGGCCTCGCGCGTCCGCGCTGAAGTCGGGTGAACGGAGTGATTCGGGCAACACGTCCCGTACGGATGCGTCCGTTCCGACTCAGGCGGCAGAGTCTAATGCGGTTAATATTGCCGACCTGCAGCGCATGTCGATGACGGACCTGTTGGAGATTGCGGAACGTGAAAATCTCAGAGAAATCAGCGGGCTCAAAAAACAGGATTTGGTTTTTCGAATTCTGAAAGAACGTACACAGAGCAGTGGGCTGATGTTCGGTGAAGGGACACTGGAGATCCTGCCGGACGGCTTTGGTTTTCTGAGAAGTCCGGACTATCACTATTTGCCCTGTCCGGATGACATATACGTCAGCCCCAGTCAGATTCGTCGGTTTGGTCTGCGCACCGGAGCGACGGTTGCCGGTCAGATTCGTCCACCCAAGGAAAATGAACGCTACTTTGCGCTGCTGCGGGTTGAGGCGATTAACGGAGAAGATCCGGCACTGCTCACTGCCAAGATTTCATTCGATGATCTCACTCCGCTGCATCCTGACCGGCGGTTGAGAATTGCAGAGGATTCGGAATCAGTCAGTACACGTGTTGTGGATCTGGTCGCGCCCATTGGAATGGGGCAGCGAGGCCTGATTGTTTCTCCCCCACGTGCCGGTAAAACGATACTGCTTCAGCAGTTGGCCCTGGCTGTTCAGCAGAATCATTCAGATGCCTACGTGATCGTGCTGTTGATTGATGAACGTCCCGAGGAAGTTACCGACATGGAACAGCGTCTCAAGGGGACGAACTGTGAAGTTGTCAGCAGCACTTTTGATGAACCGACGTCCCGACACATCCAGGTGTCGGAAATGGTGATTGAAAAAGCCAGACGGATGGTGGAATATGGTCGGGATGTGATCATCTTTCTGGATTCCATTACACGGTTGGCGCGTGCCTGGAATACAGAGATTCCAAATTCCGGCAAGACGCTTTCAGGTGGTGTCGATGCAACTGCACTGCAGCACCCGAAACGATTCTTTGGAGCCGCCAGGAACATTCAGGAAGGCGGAAGTCTGACAATCGTTGCGACGGCTCTGGTCGATACAGGCAGTCGTATGGATGAAGTCATTTTTGAAGAATTTAAAGGAACCGGGAATACAGAACTGCATCTCGATCGTCGCCTGGTAGAAAAACGGATCTGGCCCGCAATTGATATCAACCGATCCGGCACTCGTCGGGAGGAACTGCTGATGAACGACGATGAACTCCAGAAGATATGGCTGCTTCGTCGTGTGCTCAATGACATGAGCCCGCTGGAAGCGATGGAGATGCTGACCGGTCGACTCAGACGGACGAAGTCTAATGCGGAGTTTCTGCTGACGATGAATATCGACTAGTACCCGGGTGACGTTGTAAACTGAGGTGGTGCTGCCATCGGTCAGTTCTTCAGGAGTTCCTGGGGACCGGTGAGTCCGTCGGCAGACATTGACACGGTATCGGCAGAGGACCGGACCGTTCTTTCGGCATCCGGTACTGAGCATTTTGCAATAGTAAGGGAGCGGGGCCGACGGAAATCAACAGCTGATCGTGAACATAGATTCGAACAGGGTCGCGTCATCACCTCAACAGCAATCCGGACCGTATCACGGGGACACCAATCCTTCGTCACAATTCGAGCAATCACATCATGACAAACATCATTCAGGGACAACTGACAGCGGCCGGTGAACAATTTGCTGTGGTGGTTTCCAGATTCAATGAACTGATTACTCGGCGTTTAACGGCCGGTGCAGTCGAAACCATTGTTCGTATGGGTGGTGACGCCGATGCAATAGACGTATACACAGTACCTGGATCTTTCGAAATTCCACTGATGGCTTCGCGGGTAGCGGGCTCAAAAAAATACTCTGCCGTGATCTGCCTGGGAGCCGTCATTCAGGGGGAGACGTCTCATCATGAGTACATCAACAGCCAGGTTGCGGCGGGATTGATGTCTGTGATGCAGGCAACCGGAATTCCCGTGACTTTTGGCGTGATCACCTGTGATTCGCTGGATCAGGCTCTGGATCGCGCGGGGGGGAAGATTGGTAACAAGGGAGAAGAAGCAGCCGCTGCGGCTGTGGAAATGATCAGTTTACTCAAGCAGATCGACGGCTGATACGACGCAGAAAAACGATGGAATCCCGTCGGGTCACTGTGGCCGGATGTCATGCGTCAGAAGCGTGCCTGACGCTGATACAGGTATTCCGTCAGAGCTTTGTCGAACGGCATGCTTGTGTCCAGGGGTACGTAGTCAGCACCAATTGCGAAGCACTCCTGCTGAAACCGGTTCCGCAGTTCCTGTAATGCCTCCAGGTAGCTGCGTCGGATACCCTGTGCGTCGACGATTTGTCGTTCTCCTGATTCGGGTTCCAGCAGATCGACACTGCCGGAAAAAGGAAAGGTAACTTCAGCTTCGTCCAGTACGTGAAACACAATCACATCATGGCCGGAGTGTCGAAGGATTCGCAGGCTTTCAATGATGTCGTGAGGATCCGCAAGCAGATCCGACATGACCATCATCAGACTGCGATGTCTGATCATTGAGGAAGCCTGGCGAAGACATGCCGCAATACCGCTTCCGCCCTCCGGCCGACACTTCTGCAGCACAGCCAGAATGTTTCCAAGTTGAGACCGCCGGCTTCTGGCAGGAAGACTTTGTCTGAGATGTTCATCGAATGTTACGAGTCCGACCGGGTCCTGCTGGTGGATCATCAGGTATGAAATAGCGGCCGCCAGACAGACGGAATAATCGAATTTCGTAAGTTCCTGCTTGTAGGTGTACGCCATGCTGCGCGACAGGTCCATCAGCAGATAGCCGGTGATGTTTGTCTCTGCCTGATAACGCCGAACATACAGGCGGTCGGTGCGGGCGAATACCTGCCAGTCGATGTCACGCGTATCGTCACCGGGGTTGTATCGGTGGTGTTCGCTGAATTCGACGCTGAAACCGTGAAACGGGCTGGCGTGCAGTCCTGACAAAAATCCCTGAACGATGAACCTCGCCCGCAGATCCAGTCGGGCGATATTTTGAATGACTTCCGGACGCAGATATTGTTCAGCAGACTGCATGACGTCCAGTGTCGCACGTTTTGTCGGGTTTTTCCAACATCAATTTCAACGACGCCCTGACCCGGTTCAGGTCGATACCTGGGTTTTTCGTTTGCTTGGTTGCTACCTGTGATGTGGGTTACCAAAGAGCCTCTCATCGCGGTACAGGGGCAGTCAGTCTTCAGGGTGTTTCTGAATTCCTTCCCAAAAACAATCTTCCGGCTGCACCTGGTCGGGTTGGATTGTCCCCAGTTCCACCAGTTGATTAATCAGTTGCTGCCAGCGTTCAGTCGTCATGCTGCCAATTTCAGCATTGTCCCCCGGTTGACAAAGCTTGCGGAGGGCTTTGACTCCGTAGTCAAGTGCTGCCGGACTCATGTCTGAATTTTCGCTGTGAATACGTCTGTTTGTGGACTCCGGATTAGCCAGGTATTCTGTCCATCCGCTGCGGCAGGCTCTGGTCATTCTCTGAACCATTGCCGGTCGTTCATCGAGAACCTCCTGAGACGTAACCAGAACGCTGGCATACGGATTGTATCCAATGTCTGACAACATCAGTGCAACCGGATCGCCTCCCTGTTCTCTGGCGATGAATGGTTCACTAAAGACATAGGCCTGCTGAGCAAAGTCGGGCTTCGACAGAAATTCTCCAACCAGTCCGTTAAACGGGACTATGGTGACGTCCTTCAGCGGCAGCTGCTTTTTCATCCATAGGGCGAACGGGCGAGTTTCGCTGACAGCCAGTTCAACCCCGGACAGTTCCTGCAGTGAGGTGATTCCTGATGATTCATGAACCATGATGCATCGAGGTGACTGCTGAACCGGCGCGAGCAGAGCCACAATCGGCAAACCATGAGCGCGTTGTTCAACCACCTGATCCGCACCAGCAACAGCGAATTGAATTCGGCCCGCGGCCAGTTCCTGCAGAATCAACCTTGATGCACCGGGCCGACCGGGGATTAGTTCAACAATCAGTTGGCCGGCTTCGAAGGCACCCAGTTCGTCGGCTGCAAAGTAGCCACCATGTTCAGCTTCCGGATACCAGTTCAGAGCCAGTTGCACTGAATCGTGGCCTGAGTTTTCAGAATCAGATTTCTTCACCGTTTCCCGTGGTTTGGTGCAACCTGCTGTCAGCAGACAGAATGCCGTCAGCAGACACGCATTGAACTTCATCATTCCCGCATCCCTGAATACGTCAACACACAATAAATGAAACTGTCAGCCGTGAAATTTAAGCTGATCATATCTTTGTCCCGTGGCACTGTCGGAGAAATGACCTACGATGTATCGGTTCCCCCAACCCGTGACTGCATCATTCCAGACGAAAAACATGGTTCATGCGATTGTCAGACGTCTTTTCCGGCAGCGAATTTGCAATTTCGATCGAGATTTTTCCGCCAAAAACGGAAGAGGGCGATCAGACGCTGCGGAGTCACCTGAAAAAACTGATCGAATACCGACCTGCATTTGTTTCCTGTACGTTTGGAGCCGGCGGTTCCACGCCGGGTCGTACGCTGCACTGGTGCCGGGAAATCCAGGATGACCTGCGCCGAATGGCTGTGGCCCATCTGACGTGCGTGGGTTCCACACGCGAGCAGCTGATCGAACTGCTGGGGACGGCCAAGGCGGCTGGTATCCGCAACATCATGGCTTTGCGCGGAGATGCACCACAGGGAGAGGATCGGTTTCGGGCCGTTGATGGTGGATTTCGATACGCCGGTGAACTTGTGGAACTGATTCGGGATCGCCATCCGGACTGGGGAATTGGAGTGGCCGGATATCCGGAGACGCATCAGGAAGCACCCAGTCCGGAGGTTGACCTGCAGAATTTGAAACGCAAAGTGGATTGTGGTGCGGATGTGATTGTCACGCAGTTGTTTTTTTCCAATGACTGTTTTTTGTCATTTCGGGACCGCTGCCGGGCCTTGGGAATCGGGATTCCCATTGTTCCAGGGATCATGCCTGTTACGGACTATGCACGTATTCAACGAATCACTTCGATGTGCGGCAGCTCCTTTCCTGGCGATTTGGCCTCGCGTCTGTCGGCTGTGCGAAATGACAAGGCTGCTCAATTTGCAATCGGCATAGAACACGCGGTTGACCAGTGCGAACATCTCAGGGCCGAAGGTGTTCCTGGGATTCATTTTTACGCTCTGAACAGGTCAGATGCCTGTCGTCAGATTCTGGACGCGCTCGCCGTCGACTGAACGGTTGGTGTGCGACACCTTCAGTATTTGACTTCTTTAATCAATGGCGGGACCGTGAATGAACAATTCATCCTTACAGGATACTGAAACTCTGCTGGCTCAACACAACCAGCAGCATCTGTTGCGATTTTGCGAACAGCTGTCCGACAGCGAGTTGCAGTTGCTGTTGTCTCAGATTGACCAAATCGACTTTTCACTGCTGAGTACTGCTCCGGAGGCGACCACAACCCACAACGTGCCGCGGGCGGAATGTGCAGTTGCACCGTCTTCTGTCATTGCCAGGCCGAATTCTGCGGCCGATCATCAGATTCGCGGCAACGCAGAGGAGACTGGCTGCCGGTTGATTGGTGATGGAAAAGTGGCTGTGATCACCGTCGCCGGCGGCCAGGGCAGTCGGCTGGGCTTTGAGCATCCCAAAGGAATGTATCCGATTGGTCCGAAATCAGACCGCACTCTCTTTCAGATTTATGCCGAACAGATACTTGCCCGTCGTCGTAAACACGACGCCTTAATTCCGTGGTATCTGATGACCAGTGCTGCGACACATGAAGAAACGATTGCGTTTTTTGAGAGGAACGGATTCTTTTCACTGGACCCGGACACTGTGTTCTTTTTTCAGCAGGCAAGCCTGCCGGCGATTGATGCAGAAACCGGGGCGATCCTGATGGACAGTTCGGGGAGTCTGTGCCTGTCACCCGACGGACACGGCGGGATGGTGACAGCTCTGCAGTCTTCAGGCTGTCTTGAGGCGTTGAAAAATTACGGCGTTGAACATCTTTTCTATCATCAGGTAGACAATCCCACTGCCATAATCTGTGATCCTGTTCTGGTCGGCCTGCACGCGGAACGTCAGTCACAGTTAACCACACTGGTGGTTCGCAAAACGGATCCTGAGGAACGCATGGGAGTGCTGGTCGATATCAGCGGGCGTACCGAGATCATTGAATACTCGGAACTGACACCTGAGCAGGCTTCCGCAAGTGACGAAAGCGGCCAGTGGATTTTTTGGGCCGGCAATACCGCAATTCATGTCTTCCGTCGCGATTTCCTGGAGTTCCTGACTGAAGACGATACCTCTTTGCCTCTTCACCGCGCCCACAAAAAGATAAAATGTATTGATCCTGCAGGAGACACGACGGAGTCTCAGCAACGCGACGCCGTCAAATTTGAACGTTTTATCTTTGATGCTCTGCCGATGGCCGACCGAACACTTATTGTGGAGGGTGACCGTCAGCGTGAGTTCAATCCGGTGAAGAATGCTGCCGGTAACGATTCCCCGCAGACAGCACGTTCTGCTCTAAGCCGTATTGGACGTCAATGGCTGCAGGCGGCGGGTCAGGCAGTTGCGAATGACACTGTGGTGGAAATCAGTCCGCTGCTGGCACTGACTGCTGAAGACTTATGTGGGCGGCTGCCTTCGAGAGACTTCACGATCGAAGATTTGACGGGTTGAGCCTGTCCGGCCGAATTGAGTCGGGTAGCGGCCAGATCGAATGGTTGTCCCTTGCGACCTGTCACAGAACGTGGATGATTTAGCAAAGTCGCGTTTGCAATTGATTCCGTATTGGAGTGATGTCTCTTCCCGGCGTCGTGCGATACGTCTGCTTTCCTCGCAAATGAATACGAATCATACCAGCGAAACAACCAGCCATTGAGGTGTCTTATGTCCAGATCTCGTCGTCAGTTTCTTCGTTCGGCCGGAACAACAACGTCTGCTCTGGCAGCTGCGTCCGTGTTGCGACCGCTTTATGCGGGGACTGCCCAGCTGGAGACAGTTAATCTGGGAATCATTGGCTGTGGCGGCATCATGACGAAGCATGTGAAGGGTCTCGTCAGTCGCAAAGAGAGAGTGTCCATTTCCTGGCTTTGCGATGTCGACCCCGCTCAGGTTACTCGCATGGCGGCGCACACTGACGGATTTCAGTCGCAGGATCCTAAACGAACTGAACAATACGAAGACGTGATTAATGACAGCAACGTCGATGCTGTCATTATCGCAACACCACATCACTGGCACGCACCGATCGCCATCCAGGCAATGCAGCAGGGGAAAGACGTCTATATTGAAAAACCAATTTCGCATGTCTACAACGAAGGCCATGCGATCATTCAGGCGTCGAAACAATATGGCCGAGTCGTCCAGCAGGGCAGTCAGATGCGGAACAGCCCCGTAACAAACCGTGCTGCAAAACTTCTGGCCGATGGTATCATTGGTGACATCAAGGTGGCTCGCGCGTGGACCGCCGAAACTCGCAGTGTCGTGAAACCAGTTGCAGACGGCGTTCCCCCCAGTGGTGTCAACTACGATCGCTGGCTTGGTCCGGCCCCCAAACGTCCTTTCAACAAATATCGATTTCATAATACGTGGCGCATGTTCCGTGACTACGCGAATGGAGAAATCGGTGATGACGGAATCCACGATATTGACATGGCGGCGTGGGGACTGGGAATCGATTCGGCGCCCACTCAGATCACAGCCCGCGGCAGCCGCATGATGCTGCATGGTCACGCGAGTGAATATCCCGACAACATGACGGTCACCTGGGAATTCGAAGACGGCCGCCTGATGGTCTATGAAAATTACCCGTTCACCGCTTACGGCATTCACGGTTTCGATAACGGCAATGTGTTCTACGGAACTACGGGATACATGATCTTTTCGCGTCGCGGTGCATTCAGCGTGTTTCTCGGCCGAAAAGGAAAGCCCGGCCCGACCGAAGGGAATGTGCGCGGTGAACGAGGCTACGCCGAACACATGGCCGAATTTCTGAATGCCGTCCGGACACGTAATCCTGAAACAAGAGCACGTGCCGAGGTGGCTCATCGGTCCTGTGCCCTGGTGCATCTTGGCGAAATCGCCTACCGCACAAACGGGCGTCTGGACTTCGATCCGAAAACGGAGTTGTTTGTCGGCAACGAGGAAGCAAACTTACTCCTCGACAAGTCCTATCGTGATCCCTTCGGAATTACCCGTACGTGAGTCGTCTCTGGTTGCGGCACGGGTGGCCATCGACTTTCCCTAAGCTTCAAGATGCCGGTACCAGTTTCGCACTACCAAAACACAACGAAACTCAGCCAGCATCCAATGGCACACGCCACAAATGCGAGCAGCAGCGGCAGTCGATAGCTGGCAGCCCGCGACTCATCCGGGGTTTCGATCTGTCGGATTGCCAGCTGGCTTGTACGTAACCAGCCGGCTTTTTCGACATGTTTTAACTCGCCTTTTGGCTCCCAGCCGATGATCACCGAAACCAGCAGCATGGTTCCGGACGTGATCAGCATGCTAAAGATATATGCTGCGAATGGATTGGTCATCACGACCGGAAAAATCTGAATGCCTGAGTAGACGGCGATGGGTTCGGCAATCAGCCGCAGGACACCATAGCCGGAGCCGGCAAGAAGTCCGATGAGTCCCGCCCGTCGATGGACCCGGGTCAGCGCGCCCACCAGAAACAAAGTCAAAAGTGGTGTGACGAACGTGCTGGTGAGCTCCAGATAAAACAACAGCATGCCGCCTTCCAGGAAAGGCACATAAACGAAAGAGCCGCCGATAATCAGTGGAGTCAGCCACTGCCCCACCCGCATGTAATGTCTATCGTCACGGTCGCGAACGAACAGCCGGGCATAGACATCCCTTGTCAGCAGGGCGGACAGGGTGGAGCCGATGGAATCGAATGTGGAGAATGAGGCCGCAAGCACTCCGGCCACCACAATGCCGTGCAGGCCTGCGATCGAAAACTGACTGACCAGATGAGGGTAGATCGAGTCCACTTTCTGGAGAGGTAAGTCACTGATCTCAGGGTACAGTGCACGTCCCATCACTCCCATCGACAGGTTGAAAAATGACATCACGAGCATCGCCGCGCCGGCAATCCAGACGGACATCTTCATGTCCCATTCACTTTTTGAGGCGAACATTCGCATCGATTGTGTGTGATTCACAATCGAGTACGCGAAGCCGGTAATGATTAAAGCAGCCGCGACCAGCCAGGCCGGAGTTCGTCTGTTAATCACACCGGCTGAAGCATCGTAGGTGCCACCGGCCATCAAACGACGTTCGATGGTTGTGGGATCGTCTTTGCTGACATCCAGCACGGCAACGTTGTCATGTCGAGCCTTCAGTAATTCGTCCGCCAGTCCAGGTTCGCCCGCCAGGGCGGGTCGGTGCTCGTTGAGACGCGTGGTGATGCCGTCCCAGCCGCCAACCTGGTTCCAGACGAGTCCCCAGATAATGAGTCCGGCAATGGTCATCACCGCAAACTGCAGAGAATCTGTCACCGCTACCGATTTCAATCCCCCCAGTGCGGTGTAAACCGACGCGAGAACCGCGATGGCAGCAACAGCCGACCATGCCTGGATGCCGTTCCAGCCACAGATGATAGAAAGCGTCAGGTAAAGTGTGGTAGCAATGATCGCCATCACCAGAGTGCGATACTGAACCTGGATCAGGGCACACAGCACTCGCACGGACGGGCCGAACCGCGCCTCCAGGTATTCCGCGTTGGTATACATTCCTGCTCGATAGATCGTCGGATAAATTACGAACGCCGCCAGCGTCCAGCCGACAACAGTCCCCACCCAGTTGGTCACGAAATAACTGAAACCCAGTGTGTAGGTGCCGCCTGCATCGGCAATCAGATCGCTGGAATCAATCGCGGTTGCATACATCGATATACCAACCAGCCACCATGGCAGACTTCTGCCGGCCAGAAACCAGTCCGCACTGGAGGAAACTCCACGGCTCAGCCAGATGCCGTACGCGATGATCGATCCGTTCAGCAGAACGACGATCAGCCAGTCAATCAGATTCATATTGTCCTGCCTGTACTGTTGACCGAACCGGAGACCCGCGAGGGATTGTTCCGGCGTGAAACTCGTGACATCTCAGTATCACTCGTTATCCCTCAAAGGGATGCTATCCTATTTGTCCAGCAGTCATTACTCTTCCAAACGTTCACATCGATTTCAGTTTATCACCAGTTTGAGTGAATGTCCCCACACTGTCACTGCTTGGACTGTTTAGATCTTCAAGAGAAACTCACATGCAAATCGATCGTGTTGAAGTTCAGGCTGTGGCACCGGAAGTTCAGCGATTCACCTGGTCTCATGACCTGCCTGAACAGTACATGACCAATACGATCGTCCGGATCTACACTGACGAAGGAGTCGAAGGTGTCGGCGGAACATCGAACTACACGTCGTATGGTTTCGACCGTTACACCGCAGAGACTCTGCGACATCTGATTCCTGTGCTGATTGGCAGGGATCCTTTGAATCGTCAGGCCATCTGGAACACTCTGTGGTCCCGAGTCTTTCCCTACTCACCTGGTGCACTGGCTGCCATCGACATAGCCCTGTGGGATTTATTCGGAAAAACCGCAAATCTGCCGGTTTATAAGCTGCTTGGCGGTGCTGCGGAGCAGATTCGTTCCTACGCCAGTACACCTTTGTTTGATGATGTTCCTGCGTATCTTAAATTCATTGAACAGATGCTCGAACTGGGGTTTCGCGCCGTCAAATTCCACTGCTGGTCTCTGCCGGAGAAAGACAGAGAACTGGTTCGTGCCGTACGCCAGGCATTTCCGGGTGACGATGTGAAGTTCATGCTGGATGTGGAAAATAACTACGAATGGCAGGATGCCCTGGAGATGGCCCTGGAACTGGAAGATCTGGCGTTTGAATGGTTTGAGGCGCCACTGATGGATTTTGATCTTCCTGGTTATCGAAGACTGACAAAGCGGGTCAGCATTCCAATTATCCCGTCGGGAAACTGGATCCAGGATCTGTCCGCATTTGAGCATGCGTTGGAGACTGATTGCTGGTCGCGTGCCAGAACGGACGTTACGGTGTGTGGCGGTTTCACTCCGGCTCAAAAATATATGGCTCTGGTTGCAGCGGCCGGCATGAAATGTGAATTGATGTCCTGGGGCAATACTTTGATTTCGTCGTCAAATCTGCATCTGATGCTGGGAACCGGTTTGTGTTCCTGGTACGAACAGCCCGTGCCCTACGAACCCTATGAGTATGGAATGCTGCAGACATTGCGGACCGGGCGTGACGGTTTTGTTCAGGCACCACAGGGGCCGGGACTTGGTCACGGGATTGACTGGGACGCCATGAACGCGGCAACGATTCACCGACTCGACAGTCGTGAGATCAACTGATTCTGCTCCAAGAGACAAGGTTGCTACAAGACGATGAAAATAACAGAAGTCGTTTGCCAGATTCTGCGAGTCCCCGCCGTTGAAGCAAAAACAGCCAGTAGCCAGGACGCGGTCATTATCCGAGTCCGCACGGATACCGGTATTGAGGGAATCGGTGAAGCCGATGCGTCGCCTGAAGTGATTCAGTCCATTGTCGATGCGCCTTTCAGTCACAACATCGCCTGTGGTCTTCGCGAAATCCTAATCGGGGAAAACCCGCTGGAAACGGAGCGCCTGTGGCAGGACATGTATCGCCGCACCATGTATTTCGGCCGAACGTCTGTGACGATTGCCGCGATGGCAGCTGTCGACCTTGCCCTGTGGGACATTAAGGGCAAGCATTTCAATGAACCGATCCATCGTTTGCTTGGTGGGAAACAGCACGATTCCATCAAAGCCTATGCATCAATTCTATTTGGCCGTGACGGAGCCGAAACGGCCGATATCGGTCGAAAGTGGACCGACAGCGGATACGGCGCCGTAAAATTTGGCTGGGAGCCAATGGGCGAAAGCGAAGCAATTGACATTGATCTGGTTCGTGGTGCACGTGAGGGAGTGGGTGACGCCACACTGCTGATTGATGCGGGTTGCGTCTGGGATACCCGGACCGCATTACGTCGAGCCCACGCCTTTGCCGAATTCGGAATCGAATGGCTGGAAGAACCTCTGCGTGAGGACAACATTGACGGTTACGTCTGGCTGCGAGACCGTTCGCCCGTGCCGATCGCCTCCGGCGAAGCAGAATGCGGTCGCGAAGCCTGGCGTCCCCTGCTTGATCGACGTGCTCTGGATGTTTACCAGGTGGACTTGTCGCGCAATGGGTTCACCGAGTCTGCGTATCTGCGGGCACGAATCGAAGAAATTGGAGCGCGACCCTGCAACCATTTTTACACGTCACCGATCACCGCAGCCGCCAGTCTGCACTGGTTATCCACGTGTCGCGATGCATTTCTGTTCGAAGATTGTGTGGACGCGTCTCCGATCCGCAACGATCTGTGCCTCGAACGTGTCCAGGCCGACAACGGTCTGATCGCTGTTCCTGACGGTCCCGGCCTCGGCGTGACACTCAACGAAGATCTTGTCACGGAACTGCTGATCTCCGAGTCGCGTTAGACCTGTGTCTTCATGAGGCAGGACTAAAACAGGAACGGCTTATTGACGCAGTCTCCCGGGGTGCCCCAGGATGCTGTTCCGGCAAATGGTATGCACTGTACCGGACCTGCGCTGTTTCTTCCTGAACTGTTGTGAAGATCGGCTGAAGACCAAACCTGTCGTCAGCTGCGTTCCGGAGGCCGACCGCAGATCTGTACTTCCGGGTCGAAGTACGGTGAATCATTAACAGGGCCGAGCCAGTTCGCCTGACTTGATGCATAATGATACTGAACCGATCGGCGTCTGCGGCTGGTGAGATTGGCCGGAGTATAATGCTGCAGTTCTCCGTGAAACACCAGTGCGTCACCAGGGTTGAGCGGAATGGCGATGACATCATCGTTCTGAGGCACGTCGACGATTCCGTACGCGTCACCTTCTCCGGCGTGTTCGACGATTCCGTTTCGATGTGAACCTGGCAATATGTGCATGCAGCCGTTTTCGACTGTTGCCGGATCGGTGGCAATCCAGAAACCTACCACGTCCGGCGGGTCCAGCCGGAAATAGGCATTATCCTGATGCCAGACCTTTGGCGAGCTGACACCTGGTGACTTCATCAATGTCATACTTTGCGCCAGGAACAAGTCCGGCCCGACCAGCTCTTTAGCAATTTCCACAACGGATTGATGAAAGGCGAAGCTTCGAAAGAATTCGCTGTGGCGGGCGACTCGAAACAACTTCCGAATCCCCAGCTCGAATGACTCAGGAACCTGCTTCCCGGATTGAACAAGAGGCTCGGTCTGAACCAGTTCTTGCGGGTAATTCCGGTGGTTGGCAGCAATGTGTGATATCTCCTGCTGAATCAGCCTGACCTCGTCGGCTGATATCAGATTTGGGACTACGACATAGCCTTCCTGGGTGTATCGATTCAACTGCGTGTTCACGGTCATTGTCTCGGCCTGTACAGTTCCGACATGGTTCTTCGGACTTCGATGTCTTCCTTATCACCTTATGCACGCTGACTTTGGTGTGCTCTCGGGGCCCGGTACTGTGTCATTTGTCAAACTGTTTGATCAGTCGCTGCTGACGATAAAGGCAGAATGTTGCATCATTCAGGTCAGTCATGTTTTTCAGTTAACTCCAACCGTTGTTGATTTGGTTTCGCCATATGAACCGACTGAGTGAGAAAAAGAGGTGTCCGGTATTCCCCGGGCAGACTTAAGTCCGTTAACTCTGAGCCGTTCGTTGGGCTGATAGTCTTCAAATAAACCTTTGTCTGTGACAGGCGGAGGGGAATTCGGTGTCTGACATGTGTCGAGTCTACGTCGTCAGTATCGGAGCCTGCAGTATTGCCTGTTTGTGAAAAACTGTGGGAACGATTCTGTCGGGACGAAACCCGGCTGTCATTTGAACTGTCGAACTGGCGCGCACCTGTGTCCGGTACACTCCGGCGGGAGTGAAAATTAATCGGCTGTGCACCGGGACGTTCTTCGTTGCCGGCCCTCAAAGAGACACACAGGACGGACCGGATCTGACTGGACTCTGCAGTCTGACTGTTGACAAATTTCGCGTGATTCATGATTGTTATGGCGGGCACTGCCGGGGGCCACAGGGCCCAGATCGCGAGAGCAACCGGCGCCGCGAAAAGGATGCTGTCGAGCAGGTCGAGGACACCTCCGAATCCGGGCATCAGAGCAGCTGAGTCCTTTTGCTGGGCGTCACGCTTTAACAGGGACTCGCACAGATCACCGGCCAGACCGACCAGTCCCATGGCAATACCGTATCCAATCACCGCCGGGTAACTGCTGATTACCGGGGCTGATTCAAACAGTCGCCCTCCAAATCTCAGCCACAAGACACTTCCGGCCACACTTCCGGCGACCGCACCCGCGGCGCCCATCCACGTCTTGCCGGGACTTAGGGCGGGAGCCATTTTTCGTCGCCCCCAAAGTCGGCCGAACGCATAGGCGGTTATGTCTCCGGACTTGACCGCAATGATCATAGAACCGATTGTGAAGTAGCCGAGATGGGGAGACGGGAACCAGCGAAGCTGACTGGCAATCGCCAGCAGGCCTCCACTGTACATCACGGTAAGCCAGCCTGCTCCCAGTGATTCCAGGGAGTGTCCTGGCTGTCGATAACGCTCTGCTTCACGCAGAAAGAGCAGTGCAAACGAACCGACAAGTGCAGCACAGATCATTCCCAGAGACACCAGGAGCCGTAAAGGTCCGTTGGGAAGACCCAGGAGTGTATGAATCCAGCCGGCAAACACGACCAGCAGACTGCAAATTGCCGTCAGCGCGAATGATGGACTCATTGATCTTACTGACAGCATCTGAGTCATTTCGTAACAGCAGCGAACGGCCAGCAGAGAGCACAGTGCCAGCAGAATGGTGGCCCGAGGCCCCTGCATGGCATCCAGCCAGAACATTGCAAGTAAGGCGGGAATCAGAACCGCCGAAATTCCCAGTCGCCAGCCAAGCATCTATGCCACTCAATTTCCAGGGGAGTCAGTGCTGCGGCTGTTCCAGTCAGTTACTGTACCGCTGCGGGTGATGCGTTCAGTCCACCAAATCGACGATCACGCCCGGAGAAATCTCTGAGCGCTGCGTGTAAATGTGGATTGCGAAATTCCGGCCAGAGTTTCTCGGTCACCCACAGTTCAGAGTAACTGATCTGCCACAATAGAAAGTTACTGATACGCATTTCGTTTGCCGTCCGAATCACCAGATCCGGATCCGGCATACCGACTGTCATCAAATGTTCCGCAACAGTTTCATTTGAGATCTCATCCGGCTGCAGGAGTCCATCACGAATCCTGACTGCGATCTGTCGCATCGCATGTGTGATCTCGGACCGAGCCCCGTAGTTAAGCGCAAGACAGAGTGTCATTCCCTGATTGTTGGCTGAGTCCCGCGCCGTGATCTCAATCTCTTCCTGAATTTCCGGGTGCAGCTCATCGATATGTCCAATGACCCGAAACTGCAGCCCCTGTTCCTGAATGCGTTGCCGTTCATCAACGACGTATTTTTTCAGCAGCCGCATCAGAAACGACAGTTCACCTGGCGGGCGTTTCCAGTTCTCACTTGAAAAGCAGTACAATGTGAGTTGTTCCAGTCCCAACCGGGAACACTCTTCGACAATCTCCCGCACCGATGCGACGCCCCGGCGGTGTCCCTCTATTCGCGGGAGGCCGCGCTGCTGCGCCCATCTTCCATTACCATCCATGATGACAGCAATGTGTCGGGGAAGCCGGTCTCGTGCCAGACCAAGCTCTTCCAGCTTGTATTCAGTATATGGTTCCTGACGACTCAACGTCCCAATGCTCCACATCAGCCGGCTGATTCCGTGAAATTGCGGAAAATACCAGTCAGGTGTTCTATCGCAATCGGCTTTGTCGAACTACCTCCGAATGCAGCGTAATGTTGGCGAAATCCTGTGACGGACAGGGGGAGACCGTCGGAGAACAGGACCCAACCCGCGAAATCACACGATTTCATCAGACATTCCCGGAACTCAAATCCTCAGCACCTGGTTCACGATCCTTGAATAATGCAAAAAACAGGATCGCCAGCACGACCGACAGAACTGCCGGAATGGCCCAGATCATTTGCCAGTTGTGAGTACCCTTGCCGTCAGCTGCCGGGATCACAAAGTGTTCACCGACGACTCCAGCCAGCCAGGAGCCGACAAACATCCCGATTCCCAGAGTCACGAATGCATGCAGTCCCTGGGCTGCACCCCGGATATCTTCGCTGGCCCGTTTGTCGACATACATTCGCCCCATCACAAATATGAAGTCGTAGCAGACGCCATGAACAGCGATTCCCAGATACATCATCCATTGTGAGTCCCGTGACGTATCGAACCACGCAAACATTCCGAACCGCAGTGCCCATGCCAGCATTCCGACCAGCAAAATTCCCTTGGACCGAAATAGGGGCAGCAAAACGGGCAGGAGCAGCAGGAAAACCACATCAGAAACCTGACCGATCGTCATTTTTGCCGCCGCGTATTCGATGCCAAGTTCTTTCAGGAACACGATCATCCAGGCGAAGTAAAAACTGAGCGGAATGCAGATCAAAAACGAACACACAATGAACGTGGCGAACGACCGCTCCTGCATTAGTTTGAGGGCATCGAATCCAAGCATTGTCCGAAGAGAGACTGTTTGGCCGGCTCCTTTCGGCGGAGTATCCGGCAGGGTAAACGAATACAGTCCCATCAGTACGGCTGCCCCGCATGCCAGATAAAACATTCCGACGTTATTATCATACTTTAAAAAGCTGTTGATCAGACCGGCGACGATCCATCCCACGCTTCCCGCCATCATCACGATTGGAAATTCTTTTCCGGGGTTCACGGCATGATGCAGAGTCAGCGTGTTTGTCAGACCATGGCCCGCCATGTAACTCACGGCGTACAGGATGAGGAGTGGATAGAACGCCTGAAATGTGTGCTGCGTGGCTACCAGATACAGCAACCCCGCTCCAATGATGTGCAGTGTTCCCAGAAGTTTTTGAGTAGCAAAGAATCGATCGGCAATGATCCCGGCAAAAAAAGGAGAAACGATCGCTCCGATCGCCGTGCTGCCATAGGCCAGACCCACCTGGCCTCCTTCGAAGTTTAACGTCTTGTCGAGGTACGCCCCCATCGTGACATACCATGCTCCCCAGACGAAATAGTGCAGGAACACCATGATCCACAGTCGAACAATCATGAATCTGGACATGAGATCCGTACTTTCGCGACGAAAGGGAAAAAGCGAAATTCGGGACATCTTCAACTGCTCTGCCCCGACGATCACACAGTTCCGGATGCATCCGGACACGGCAGTTCCTGCTCTGTGTTAGTAGTTCGTAACGAACATTCAACAGGAATTCCACTCTGTCAATGTTTCAACGCTGCTGAGTCAGGTTCGGTAAACGTCAACTGATGGCCATTTGCAACCGAGGGATCTTCTCAGGCGGCAGGATCATGCCTGGATTGCTTTGAGAGCCGGCCACGGGGATGCAGAATGATCGATGGTGTTCGATACAGATCCCGGCGCTGAGGAATGACAAATGCAAATTCACCTGGCGAACTGGGAACGCAGGTCCTCTGTTCGTACGACAGACATCAAACCAGGAGTTTACACTTCCGGCTCGTCGGTGTGTTCCTGCACGTCGCTTGCCCGATCTCTCGATTGATCTTTTTGCGATTCCAGCATTGATCGGTATTCTTCAGGTGTGTCCATGTCTGGAAAATAATCTTCGGCTGGAAAATCCACGATGTGCTGCGGATTCTGTTCTACCACCTGGTTGACACCCTGATCCTGCGGCAAATCGAAGATCTGAGACGTCACAGACCAGGGAAACAGGGCCGGGTGTCCCCGACGCCTTCCAAATCTCGGTACGGTAATGGCCGTGGCACCAATACCGGCCTCGATGAGTCCGTCAATGACAGCCGAGTTCAGTCCGGGCAGGTCGGCTGGCGCCACAAAGCAGCCGTCTTCGTTAGTTGGTCGCCAGTGGTCGTCAAGAAACTGCAACCCAATCCGGACGGATTCTTTCATATCATTTGGAGCGATAGTCGGCTTAACGGTGTGTACCGGCCACCGAGCGCAGACTGACTGGAGTTCTTCATCGTCACTGCGAACCACGACAACAACATGATCGACCGTACTGTTGGTCCAGGCGTAAAGCAGTTGATCAATCAGTGTCCAGTGTTCCCACGGTAGAAGCAGCTTGGGCCGACCCATGCGACGACTCCTTCCAGCTGCCGGGACAATCGCGTAAAATCGACTCACCGGAAATGCCTTTTTGAAGGTTGCCCAGGCGTGTGTTGTGTGTATGTAATGGTTTTGAAACTCTGTACAGCGATTACAACAAAAAAAGGTCCCCATGACATTCGATGTCGTGCAATATTCCCGGAGACTGAGCCGGCTGCTGGATGCGAATGCGTCATTCGTGATCGTCACCTTGATTGATATTCGCGGGAGCGCACCTCAAATCATCGGTGCAAAAGCGATCATCACAGCACACGGCATTGAGTCTGGCACCGTGGGCGGTGGTCGAATTGAGGCGACTGCTATCCGGCATGCCCAGCAGCTGCTGATCCAGGAAAACGGAACGAACAGCGAATTCGTCACATGGAATCTGCAAACTGATATTGGGATGACCTGTGGCGGCGAAGTCAAACTGTTCTTTGAAGTCTGTGGCAGTGACGGCTGGTCAATTGCGGTATTTGGCGCCGGCCATATTGCTCAGACATTGATCCCCATGCTGGTGCAGCTCAACTGCCGCGTGAATTGTTTCGATTCGCGACCAGACTGGCTTGCAAAGCTTCCCTCGCATCCGAAGCTCGGAACGCATTGTCCGACAGAACTGCACAGTGTTGTCAAAGACCAGCCGGCCAATACGTTCTTCCTGTTGATGACGCAGGGCCATGCATCGGATCTGCCGGTTCTGACCGAAATCCTGCAGACGCGCGACGCCCCTTACGTTGGTGTGATTGGCAGTCCCCAGAAAGCCAGTGTTCTCCGTCGTGAATTGCGGGAACAGGCTATACCGTCAGACAAAATCGATTCGTTCTACTGTCCTGTGGGCGTCCCGTTGGGCAACAACACACCAGCCGAGATTTCCATCAGTGTGATCGCACAACTATTGCAGCGGAGAGACGAGCTCGGGATCCTGAAGCACAAGGTTAAAAAATTTTGATGCAGCACCAACCTCATGACACCTTCTTGTTACCGCCGTCATTTGATGTGTTCCTGCACGGTTTCAGGAATATCAGATGAAACTGCTGTTGCTGAATCACTGTGCACTCATTGATTCGGTGTTGCCAGGGGGGCAAGCGGCGATCCGGTACCGCTTCCTGTGACGTTATCAACTGACGAAAAAAAACCGTCCTGCAGCAGTTCGCGTCTCACCAGGACGGGGACCGCTTGCTGCTCAGATGGTAGTGTCTTTATGTCTGGCTAAATCCCCGGGCCGTGAGCAGAGCATCGATGATCAGAAACCCACCCACTGCGAAACATGGAGATTTGATGAAGAAGCGGGCTGCCGGTTTCTGAGGTCTTATGTCAATTTTTTTTCTGAATTCGCACAGAGTCATTATGAATTACTTCCGATCCGTCATGAACGCGTTGAGATGCTGTTGAAGTCATTTCACTGCTGGTATCATTTTAAGTCACTCTACCTACCTTCAATGTTGAGCGACTACCGTGGCTGATTTTCGTCGCAGACGCCGCCATCTCAAGCTGCCCATCTGGAGCAGCGTGGTATTATCGGCAGTGAATATCACGTTGATGGTTGTGCTGATCGTGTTGCTCGCACGCGAAAGTGCGTGGCCGGCGCTGGTGTTGGGAGCTGTTGCGCTGGCGATCAGTCTGTTTGGGATTTCGTTTTATTCGTTTCTGACGATTAAGGAAATTCAGCTTAATCGCCGACAGTCAAACTTTGTTGACAGTGTGACGCATGAACTCAAGACGCCAATTGCTGCACTGAGGCTGTATCTGGATACGTTGCTGATGAGAGATATGGGGCAGGAGGACCGGCGGGAATTTTATTCGACCATGGAGAGTGAACTGGAACGTCTGGATCAACTAATCAATCAATTGCTGGAAGTGGGGCGTCTGGACGAAATCGGCAGCCGGACCGAACCCGAACATGTTGATCTGCTGCCTTTGCTGCAGGCCGCGGCACAATCATCCTGTAAACATCACAAATGCAATGTGGATGAAGTTTTTGAGTTTGATGTTGCTCCGGTCGCTCTGCACACTCGACGCATGGTGCTGGAAATGATTTTCGGTAACCTCATCGACAATGCTGTGAAGTACGGTGGTGATCCGCCGCGAGTATTGGTTTCTGTACTTCCGCGAGGATGGGATCGTGTGGCCGTTCGAGTGCAGGACAATGGGCCGGGAATTCCCGAAACTCAGCGGCGACAGGTCTTTCAGTTGTTCTTTCGCGGCAGCGATGAACTGCAGCGAACTCGTAAAGGGACCGGCCTGGGACTGTACATCGTCAAGACACTGGTCGGAATTCTCAAGGGGCGCGTCAGTGTGGTTAACTCGACAGCCGAAGAAGGTTGTGTGTTTGAAGTAATTCTTCCCGGGCGCTTGGCGGCTCGTTCTGTTGATCAGGCCGAAGAGACTTCTCAGAAACCGGTTGCGTCAGAAACAGCAGGAGTCTGAACGGATGCGAATCCTTGTTGTCGAAGACGAACCGGCTATTGCGCACGGGCTCAGGTTTAACTTTGAGCAGGAGGGATATCTGGTTGATGTCGCCGGTGACGGTCCTGCTGCGCTGAATACACTGGATTCAGCAGATCCGGAGATCGATCTGGTCGTCCTGGATCTGATGCTGCCTGAAATGAGCGGTTACGAAGCCTGTCGAATTCTTCGACGTTCGAATCCTGATATTCCGGTCCTCGCACTGACCGCCCGTACTCTGCCGGAAGACAAGGCACAGGCTTTCGACTGCGGGGTGGATCAGTACATGACGAAACCGTTTGCTCTGCCGGAATTGTTGAGCAGAGTACGTAATCTGCTGGAACGACGTCGCAGAAATCTGGTCAACGCCAAACGAATCCGTCCGGCAGATGACCTTGAAGAATTTGGAGACGTCAGTGTCGACTTTGGTCGCTTCGAACTTGTGAAAGGCAGTCGGAAGAGTTCTCTGACAACTCGTGAGCAGGAGTTACTGCGTTACTTTCTGGACCATGACGGTATGGTCCTGTCCCGGTCCCGGCTGCAGTCGGATGTCTGGAGAGATTCAGCCGATATCACGACGCGTTCAATTGACAATTTCGTGATGCGGTTGCGACGCATGATTGAACTGGATCCTGCAAATCCCCGGCATCTGACATCCATCCGCGGGACGGGTTACCGGTTTCTGCGTGATCCGCAGCCCAACAAAGCGACGGGCCAGCCATGACGACGGCTCTGGGGCTGGATATCGGTGGTGCCAATCTTAAGGCAGCAGACCCGGACGGACGGGTTCGAGTAGCCGCGTTTGCCATGTGGCAACAGTATGATCAACTGACTGACCAACTGCGATCGCTTTCGTGGATGGAATGTCCTGAACTGGTGGGTGTCACGATGACAGCCGAACTGGCTGACTGTTTTGAGACCAAAGCGGACGGTGTTTCCTGGGTGATTGGCAGTGTGCAAAAGGCGTTTCCACATTCGGAAATTCGGATTTGGCTGACATCCGGAGAGTTTGCTGAACCGAAAGATGCTGTCGAATTACCGGAACTGGTAGCGGCTGCCAACTGGCATGCTTTGGCGACCTGGGTCGGACGATCCGTCCCGACTGGTCCGGCGATTCTCATTGATATCGGGTCTACGACAACTGACATCATTCCTTTGCTGGATGGCTTTCCGGTACCCTCGGGGCTGACTGATTTGGAACGCCTGCTGCATGCGGAACTCGTCTATACCGGAGTTCGGCGTACGCCATTGTGCGCGGTCAGTCGATCGGTGATGCTGAATGGAATGAGAATCCCGCTGGCTGCGGAATTGTTTGCAACCATGCAGGATGTCTACCTCGTGCTGGGTTCCCTTGTTGAGAATCCGGAAAACACCAATACCGCGGACGGCCGACCGGCAACCGTTGCCGCGGCCCGCAGACGCATTGCCGGAATGCTGTGCTGTGATGTGCAGGAGCTGACTGAAAAATCAACTGATGATATTGCACGACAGCTGGCTCGTGTGCAACAGGACGAACTCGTTCGGGCTGTCCTGATGGTCAGAGAAACACAGAACATGCAGATGACGAACGCACATCGCGATGATGTCGAAGTTCAACCGCACGTGATTCTCAGTGGCAGCGGCCTGTTTTTGGCAGCACAGGTGGCTGCAGAGTGCGGGCTGACGGCCACAGTGAATCTTAGTGAATTTGGTTCATGCGCCGTTGCCGAAGCTGCCTGTGCGTTTGCTGCTGCCCGACTGGTGGTTGAGCGATGTCGTGATGATCTGCTATCTGCCGTGCCATTTCATGACACGGGCATATGACCGCATCCTGTGAACACACTAAATTTTGTGTTGTGTGGACGATTCCAGCCAGTCGATCAGATTGCCGACAAACTGCCCGCGGTTTGGTTCAAACTCCAGGGTATGCTGAGCTGTTGGGTATCGAATTGTTGTCTGGTGGTGTGATCCGAACTGTGCCACGAGCCGGCATGTTGCATGGTTGTCGATAATCTGATCACGGCCGGCGAGCATCAGCAGTGTGGGATGAACAATACGTTCGCAGTTTTGCCGGGTGATGCGATCCAGGTCGCGACCGGAATTCAGAAATCCGCTGGTGACCCGATGCAGTGCCAGCGGGTCTTCTGTGATGAATTCCTGATGTTTGGGTGCAGCAGTAAAGAGCTTTGGGTCGGTCAGCGGAATGTCAATGCCCCGGAAACGGACATCGAACCGTCGGGCGAGTTTGAGTTTAACGTTTTGTATTTGCGTCGGTTGCAGCAGCGGAATCAGGCCCGGATACAGAAGGATCAGATTGTCGATTTCCTGTGGCCGGACTGCAGCCAGTGCTGCCGCAATCTTTCCTCCCCAGCTGATACCCATCAGAGTCAGCGGCACCATGGAGTCTTCGTGTTCCTGGCGACTCAGTCGAATCAGTTGCAGCACGTCATTAATCAGTCTCAGACCGTGGTCAGCGTGACCTCGATGAAATCCGTTGAGTCCCGAGCCGCGACGATCGGCAAAGTAGACATCATAGCCGGCGGTTGCCAGTTGTTCGGAAGACCAGGTGAACCAGCCGGAATGACTTTGAATGCCGTGCAGTGCCACGACCACACCGCGGCATTTCTTCCCGGCATTCCAGTGTCGAAAATGCACGCGACGGCCATCCGATGCAGTGAGTTGGCGGATGGTGGGTCCTGGCATGTTAACGGCTGCATTTCAGGTGAGCTGGATTTCCAGTGATCTGGCGAAGGCCCCGAAGGCCCCTTCACCAAACAGAACAAACCGTACGTCATCGGGCTGTTTGTGCCACTTCAAAAAATCGATGACGGACTTCAGGCTAACATTTGCAGCCAGATCCAGCGGATATCCATAGACTCCGGTACTGATTGCAGGAAATGCAACAGATTTACAGGCCAGATCCACAGCCAGCTGCAAAGATTTCCGGTAGCAGGATGCCAGGGCAGTCGATTCTCCGTTTTGTCCGCCTCGCCAGACCGGTCCGACTGTGTGTATCAGATGCATGGCCGGCAGCAGCCCTGCAACAGACGCGACGGCATTTCCGGTGGAGCATCCGTCCGGATAACGCGCACCGGTATCCAGCATGATTTCCGGTCCACCTGCCCGGTGAATTGCCCCGTCGACGCCCCCTCCACCTGCCAGCAGAGCATTGGCAGCATTGACCACCGCATCAACCTGTTGCAGCGTAATATCACCCTGCACCAGTTGCAGGCGGCATTTTCCAATCCGGACCAGCATTGGGTCATTTTCCTTCGCGCAGTTTTTCGGGAGATCAGGCGTGCACTGATTCTTATTCAACCAGGATGTGATTCAAGCCCTGAAGTTCTACAATTGCAGTTTCACGACTGTTCACCGGCTTCAACACTTTCCTTGCAACACGTTATTTATTTACAAGTTATGACTGATTCGGCCCTCCTTCGCAGCCCTGAACTTTTATGCCGTCATCGCAGTCGTCTGCTGGTCGTTGACGTTCAGGAGAAACTGATTCCTGCGATTCACCGTGGTATTGATCTCGTTCGCCGCATCCGGTTTGTTCTGGAAGTGGCTCAGCTGTTTCAAATTCCGGTCGTCGTTTCAGAACAGTATCCGCACGGACTTGGACACACGGTATCCGAACTTGCCGGCCATCCGGCCATCGGCTTCACATTCGACAAGGAGCGATTCAGCGCTGCAGAAGGCTTTTGTAAACACACAGGTATGAGTGCAGAGATGGCACCCGATGCCCATGACGGCCGCAGTCAGGTGGTCCTGATCGGGATGGAATCTCACGTGTGTATACTTCAGACCGGGCTCGATCTGCTGGCCCGCGGTTATCGAGTGTACGTGGCGGAAGACGCCGTTGGCAGTGGGAGCCGGCATGATCATGAGATCGGCGTCCAACGATTACGGGACGCCGGAGCCACCATTTGTACGGTGGAAAGTGTGGCTTTTGAATGGTGCGACACAGCACAGACTGACCAGTTTAGGGCGATGAGCAGACTGGTTCGGAGTCTTCGGGACTGAGGCGATAATTAGCGTATGACCGGTTTGACGTTACGGTGCCGGGACACGGAAGTCTGATTTTTATTGCTGATCATTGAATTTAGCTGACGAGGGAACATGCACCCCGGTCACTCATCGTACCGACATTCATCATGGCGGTCGCCCCGGAAAGCCGCACTGGTCCCGGGAACGGGCCAACTTGATGAGCATCTAAAAGGATGGTCAATCTCTTCTGAGAGACGTCCGGTCAATTAGATCTTCTTCGTCCGGAAGAGAGACATTGACCCGTCAACAGCACCTGATATTAGACATTATCTGTCAATGATTAAGGTTCCCGTTTCATTCACGCCCAAAACAAATAATTGTTATTTTCGGAATGTCTGTGGTCAGCTATCGCTTCAGCTCTATAAACAATCCGAGCCTTATTAAGAACACATTCATAAATTTTAAAACAAACAATCACTATGGGTGTCTTCCGGCGATTCCCCAAAAGATCCGGAGTTGATTTGTAAATGACGGGTGGATGCCCTGTCGGAGTTAGTGTTATTCGCGATCTTCACAACAGCCGGCATCGGCATAGATTCGACCTGGAGAACACGAACAGAAGATTTGGCAACTCGCCAGTCAACAGGTGCCCATAAACAAGGTCACTCTAATGCTGGTGTTTAAATAAAAACCGGGACTGCTGCGGAAGACGTGTTTTTTCTCCATGCAATAACCGTTCATGCCTTCAGGTTAGTTGCAGGCCCTTTTTAATTTTGCACAAACGGGACATTAACCAATTCACTGGTGACTGAATGCATAGAACATCGTTCATCAGGTATTTCGCAGACAGCATTTATTAGTACAGCGTTTATCGAGAAGGCTGTTTTGCTAAACGGCATTCAATAGAACTTAGGTTTGTTACACCGAGGGTATACAGATAACCATTGATAACCCTGATTATCGTATTCCCTGAGGTGATCCGCGGCTCGCCTGGATGGTCAAGTCCGCCGGCGAATTCAATACGGGCACTGGAGTGCCGCACTAGCTGCAAAGGTCGATGAATTAGAGCCGGGTTGTTTTCCTGTGTCCTCATTCCACGCGTAGTCGCGAGGAAATGCGGCGGAAATCATTCGTTCGAGTATCAAACTGGAACCCTGTGACCGTCCACCATTATCCGGTGTTGTTTACGGTCGAGTTGATACCGGCTCCAGGCAGTTGGTCTGAAAAATTGCGCGTTCATTGCGCGCCGTCCGGCCGTGTTGAAGTTAGTTCTGAGTATGGCTCCTGCGAACTGAACAGGAAGTGTGGGTTGACAGATCAATTTGCAAGACCGCCTCTGTTTTTTTGATGTGTTTCGAGCGCAGTGTGTTTTTCAGAAAAAGGGGGACTGACGTGGGTAAGATTAGAAACAGATCTGTGGCTGCCGTGATTGCCATGACTGGAATCTGGATGGCGACCCCACTGATGGCTCGGGATGTGGTGGTTGAGGATCCCAATTCATGTTTCTCAGATCACGAGGCTGCGATCAAGTTGGGCAAAGCTTTGTTTTGGGATGTGCAGCTGGGGAGTGGTAACGGAGCGCAACATGCTTGTGCCAGTTGCCACTATTCTGCCGGAGCAGACTCCAATCCGGAGCGTGTTGCGGTGAGTGAGATTTCGGATACGCCCGGCATCAACGATGCTAACGTTGTGGGGTCTCGAGGCGTTCAGCTCGCTGACTTCCGGGCAATCCGGGTTAATAATGGTGTCGCACACGCTGTGGAGGCATTTGAAGTGGTGGAACAGTCCACTCCTGGGGAATTGTCGCCTGGGTTCAACATCACGGGGCGTCAGGCACCGGCCGCAGTTAACTCGGACTCGATTCACCTGTTCTGGGACGGACGGGCCAACAACGTCTTCAACGGCTGCAATCCCTCGGGGAAACCCGCGACTGAACACGTCTTATGCACCCCGCAGGGTGTACGCGCGGTGGTCGTATTTGACGCAGCACAGGCATCGCAGGCAGTTGGTCCCCCCAACAATGAAGTGGAAATGGCTGCCCGTGGACGCCAGTACCCGGATTTGGGATACAAAATGATGCGTGTTCAGCCACTTGCCATGCAGAGAGGTGACCTCGCAGACGAGTTAGCTCAGTCAGGTGAAACCTACTACGACATGATTAACGATGTGTTTGGGGAAGGCCCCCTAAAACCTTTTCTTAGTGATGAGCTCTCAGGGCAGTATGCACGTGTCAGCATTGACGGGGCATCACCACAGTTGATCGAAACCACCTGCACGGAAAACAATTTCAGTTTGTTCTTTGGTATGGCCATTTATGCCTATGAGCAATCGCTGGTATCTGAAACACCACGGCCCACCAGAGCCCAAAAGCGATCATTTAAACGTCTGCGTTGCGACAAATGTCATTATGAGGACGGGACAAGTCATGCCACACTCGGTGATCTTGGTCGACGTCCATGGGTTGTTACAGGTGTGAGTTCTCTGGATGAAGACCCAGGTATTGTTGAGGGGAACCTCAGTCCGGAGTCACCAGTTCCCAACGACGAAGGCGATCCTGGGGTGGGATATTTCAAGTCGGTGCATATCCTGAATCTTCCGTTGACCGGTCCCTATTTTCACGACGGACGGACAGCGACGATTGCCGGTACGATCGATTTCTACATCCGTGGAGGAAATCACGATCTTGACAAGCTGGACAGTCAAATTCGTGAATTGAAACTTCGAGGAAATGATCGACAAAATGTCATTGATATGATGTTTCGGTTAACAGACCCAAGAATTGAGGCCGGAATCGGACCGTTTACTCATCCCAGTCTGCCCTTGTACGTTGATGACAGTCAGCCTGGAGTGCCGACCGTCATGCTTGAAGCTTCCGATGTCGGTAACGGCGGCCTGTCTTATATTATTCCTTGAATGGTGTGCGTTGTTCAGGTCACAGGCCGGGTTTTCCGGTCTAAACGGCGGCCACGGACTGTACCTGTGATTCGACGCCGGCGATTGGATTGACCATCAGATCTGCCGATCTGTGGTCTGTTACCGATGATTCAGACAGCGCGGAGGCGTTCTGAACCATCTGATCAGTATGCCTGGACCTGAAAACTTCGGCCTGTTTCGAATGTAGAAACGGCTGAATATGTCTGACGTAAACAGAGACAATCCGGACGAACTCTGCTACGAGCTGTGTGTCAAACGCGGTTTTTAATAGGCGCCAGGCAGGGCTCTGGCCGACAACCGTTTATGATGACCGGGAGTGCGTCACTGCATCCGGCTCATGCACAACATCCCCAATGGCAATGGTTAGCTGTTTATTGTCCAGCCGGATCTGTGCTTCATCTGAGTGTATTTCAATCACTGTCAGTACACTTGAACCCAGATGCAGCGAGCCGTTTGCTTCGAGAATCGAATCCTGTCCACTGGATGAATTTATGAACCACGCCTGACGGATCCCATTGTTGAGCACGGAACCAGCGAACAGCCAGGATTCGGGAGGCTGAGGCGTTGGTTCTTCGTGTGTCGGTTCAACGTCCGCTGGTACTTCGTGTGTTGGTTCAATGTTTGGTATTGGTTCGGTATCTTTGGGTTCATTGCGTGAGACTGTGGTGACAGCAGCTTGAGCATCCCGAACTTGTCTTTGAAAAAAATCCTGCTGCGAGAACGCCAGTTGCAGGGAATTACCATCCGTAACCGGCAGTGCATCCGGTAAACGTGCTGTATTCTCAGATCCGTTTGCGGCGAAAACTTCCAGCGTCATGGTCAAAGTACGAGTCCCGGACGTTGAATTTCCGTGTGATGCGATATTCAGATGAGTGACCCGGTGCAGGAGCCTGGTTGTCTGAATACTGTCCAGCAAGGCACCAATGCGGGACAGGGTGGCGGATCCGGAAACGGAGAACGGGATGCGATGTCCCGCCTGTTCGACCGGTATCGCCGGTCCAGGGGTCACCATCGCATCGTTGATCTGACATGATTTCAAACAGCGTATCAGCCAGTGCTGATAAACGACGGATGCTGTATCCGGATCGCTCGGCAGACTTTGGTTCTGGAACTCTTCCAGCTGCGCAGCAACCTGGTACACAGTTTCCCGTTCTCGCTGCAGACGCCGGTCTTCAGCGGTTGCAGTGCGCAGCTTTTGCTGTAATGCGGTGATTGGATGGAATACATATTGTCCGACGGTCTGCCAGGCGATCATTCCTGCCAGGGCAATCCCAAAGATTCGGAACAGGCGTTTTTCCCGTTTTGTGTTCAACATCAGGATTCTCCCGGCTTAGAGTACGACTGATGATGTGGCAGCGTGGTTTCAACCTGAAACTGAGATCGAAACTGTGCGTCGCGGGTTGCCGGTTCAATTCCGTGTAGCTTTAACTGGTACCGGTCGTTCAGCAGACGATGATTGAACTGCATGACGTCAGCCGTTTCTTTGGCAACCCCGTCGAGTCGCAGGACGGCCGCTTCCCGGCCTGCGATGTTTTCCAGCCGTAAACGGGTGAGGTAAATACGTTCCTGGTCAGGTAGATGACTGTGCAGTCGCAGCAATTCCCGAGAAACATCACTCTGTTCAAACTGCCACCGGCTGAGTGCATTCCATTGTGCGAGGAGAGATTCTGCATGCTGAAGTATTTGTCTGTTGCGGTCGATACGGGTGGTCACAGAGTGCAGATCTGCCTGCAGTGACTGATGCCACAGTAATAATAGGGTCGCGGCCAGCAGTAAGACAGCGGTGACAGGAACGACCCGGCGTATCAGTTGCCGTCGTCGTGTCCGATGTGGACTGACCGGCAGTTTAGGGTGCAACAGATCGATTGTTTGTTCTGCTGATCGGCCATCGAGACAGACGGCATGGATCAATCCCGCATCATCCTCGGCACCATCTTCCAGGGGGCATCTGCTGACACGGGGATCGTTTATCTGCCGGACCAGTGCCTGGGTGTGTCTGCCGAGTACATAGACCCTGCCGACGTTGGACATTGTCAGATCGCCCGGCAGTGAGTCCTGCAGCCGTCGGCAAAGGCTGTCCATCTGTTGGGCCGCCTGCCTGATGTCGGCAGGCATCCGCATAGTCACCGTCGTCACGGGCCGCTGCCTGTGAATAAAAACAGCTTCCATTTCCATCTCACCGGCCAGAAGCATTATGAACGAATCGCAATGACTCTTCTTAATCAGTTGTCCCAGACACAGTTCAGCCAGACAACACGTGTCAGCGTTGATTCCTGCAGCTTCCAGTGACGCAACAATTCCCTGAGTGATATTACGAGGGCAGGCCACGAGCGTGGCAAACGATGCCTGACCTGATTCTGTTCTGTGCAGCAGATAGTCATAAGACAACTCACGATTAAGAGTATGCTCACGTTCCTCGATATGCAGGGCGACTGCCTGCGGTATGTCGGAGTTCGGTATTTCGGCTACATTGACAGTGCGAACGATTGTTGTCTGTCGGGGCAATGCAATGACCGCCGGACCGGGTGTCATCTGTACCTGATCCATTTTACGGCGGATGGCCATTCCCATGACTTGTGGATCGGACGGGCAGTATTCCTCCTGATGGTTCAGCGTGACAGACCGAACAACACGCGGGACACCGGCATGAAATCGGACTTCGGACAATATTATCTGTGTTCGCAGCCACTGCACGACCAGTCCGGGACGAGACGCTCCGTGCAGTGGAAGCAGATCACTGAGATTTTTCATCCGACTGAAATTCATTCTGCCTCTTCCAACGTCACCATGCCTGTTAATCGGTCAAGTCGCAGCACTGCAGTGCTTCCCTGGTGATCCTGGATGATGATTCGAGCTGCCGACGTGGTGCCGCCTGGATAGAACAAAAGATGTTCCAGCGGTCGCCCCTGAAAGTCTTCCGCCTGAACGGAACGGATATCGGATTCAAAGTCGGACTTCAGTGGAACTCTGTCAGTGGCTGGTGAGCCGACAGTCGCTGAGAACCCGGGTCGGGACTCAGTCGGCAGGCTGACCATCCATGTCACTCCCGAACGAATTGCATCAATACGGGCTCCCAGACACTGATGTCTGATCGCTGTCTCTGCCCGTTGCAGTGGCATGCGGGCCTGCCATCCGAAAAGTGCAGGCAGTGTTACTGACGTCAGAACCAAAATGAGACTCAGCGTCAGCATTATTTCCAGCAATGTAAATCCCGAGCACGTTTCATCGGTGCGGAACTTTTGACAATGACAATCTGTCGATCTGGGAATGGACCTCATCTGATCACCTGATGTCCCAGTTGGTGATGTCGTCATCACTTCCCGGAATGCCGTCGGGACCAGCCGAAGAAATGTCGAATGTGTCTTTAAGGTGAACTCCGGGACTTCGGTAATCGAAATCGTTTCCCCAGGCATCCTGCGGAGTTCGTTCCAGATACGGCCCCCGCCATTTGGAATCACTGTTGCTCGGACGACTTACCAGTACCTGCAGGGAGTCGGCAGTGGTTGGGTAACGCCCGTGATGATCCAGAGAATACAGTCGAAGGGCCTGAGTGATACCTTCGATACTGCCGTAGGTGGTATCGATACTGGCGAGTTGCTGACGGCCCAGCAGCCGAGGCACAACCATGGCCATGATGATGCCCATGATTCCCAGTACCAGCAACACCTCCATGAGTGTGAAGCCGTGACGGCGACTGTTCGGATGGTGTTTCATACCAGCAAACCTTTTTATCAGTATCCGCAATCGTTTATACCAGGCCGTTGCTTTCGAAGACAGGCATCAACAGTGCAACCACAAGAAATCCTACGATGATGGCCATCACCAGCATCAGGGCCGGTTCCAGCATCCTCACAAAAAGATCAAGACGCTGCTGAGCCCGCACATCCAGTTTTTCAGAGACACGCAGCAGTACAGATTCCAGACGATTGGACTGCTCAGCCACCTGCATCATCTGCAGAATATCGCCGGTGAACTGACCACAGGAAGCCAGCGGGGTGGTTAATGAGTCACCGGATGCCACACTTTCTGCGGCCGCATTAATGGACTCACTTAGTTCCCTGTTGGCAGCCGCCTTTGCGGCAATGTCCAGAGACCGCAGCATGGGGACTCCGTTCTGCAGAAGTGAACCCAGGATTCGGCAGAAACGGGCGATGGCGAAGTCACGTATGATTGGTCCAATCAGCCAGGTTCGCAGCAGTGCACGATCCATCAGACGACGGGAGGTCGACCCTGTCAGCATTTTCCAGGAAAGCATAACTCCCAGACCACAGGCAGCGGCGAGCCACAGGCCCCATACCTTGAGAAAACCACTGAGTGCCAGCAAAATCAACGTGGACATCGGCATTGCATCCGCCTTTCGCAGGTTTTCGAACAGCGGATCAAATTTGGGCACAAAGAAGGTCAGCATTCCCACCACAACAATCGTTCCTACGATGACCAGCAGCAGCGGGTAGGCCAGTGCCCCCAGAATGCGACTTTTGGTGGCTTCATTACGTTCACGGACCATCGCGATGCGTCTCAGGGCATCCGGCAGAAACGCGCCTTCTTCGCCGGCCCGAATGACGCTGGTATCCAGCGGCCCAAAAATTCCGGTCTGCTGTTCCATTGCATCTGCCAGACCGGCACCATCCGACACGCGATCTGCAACATGATTGAGGCTGTGCCGAAATGTTTCACTGTCCGATTGTTCTTCTAAAACCTGTAGAGCATTCAGCAGGGGTACTCCGGTTTCCAGCTGATCGGCCAGCATGGAGTAGGCTGAGGCAAGCACGGAAGATCGGACTCTGCCGTGTCGAACATTCGTGTGAGAGTGCTGTTGCAGCAGAACAGGCGTTAACTGCTGTTCCATGAGCACACGCAGTGCATCCCCTCGGGAGGGGGCACTCACGATGCCGGATACTCGCCGTAACTCTGCATCCGAAGCTGTGTATTCGAACTCAGCCATTGAAACTTGTGCTCTCACAGGTACTTTTACTGTATCGCTGGTCTGCTGCACGTCTGAATTTTATACCGGATGTCAGCGATGTGCCTGCTTCGAACGGAATTGTATTTGTCCGCGACAGATTGGTTGCGGCGGGTGCAGCGAGACTGATGATTCCTTATGCATACGGTCTCATTTTGTGGACTGTCGTCTCCTGGTGTGAATCGGATGTTTGTGCCATTGAATCTATGGTCCCGAATGATTGATGTCTGGAAACAAGATTCGTTGATAATTGGTTCGATTCAGGCAAAAACGTAATTTTCGTACAACTTGTGACGTATGGTAGACGGTTCCGGAGGTCACTCGTTCCGTGAAGTCCATTGTTACATCCCCGGCAAGTCGACATCGCCGCGGAGTCACTCTGCTGGAGATTCTTCTTGCCAGTGTGATTCTGGCTGTTGCGCTCAGTGCTTTGACGCAACGCAGTTTTGTGGCGGCACAGGCTGCTCGTCGAATTGAACTGGAAACTGAAGCTGCTGTTCGCTGCAGTTCCCGACTGAACGAATTGATGTTGGAACCGGGGGAGCTGGCAGACCGAACATTCGGCGTTGCCGGTGATCATTCCGGCTGGCACTGGGAAGCGACCGTCGAACCAACGTCATTCCCGCGTACCAGACGTCTGCAGGTGCGAGTCTGGCAGGAAGGTCCACTGCAGCGTCTGACGCAGTTCCGGATCAGCCGCCTGTTGGTGGAATCTCCTGAATCTTCAGTAGACCAGTCGGTTACGGAAGGATGGACGTTCTAATGCAGGTCCGCCGCCCAACTGGTTTGTGTACCGGTGTTCGACACGGTTTCACTCTGCTGGAAACTCTGCTGGCGACGGCACTGTGTTCGATGTTGCTGATCGCGGCTTACTCCTCTATCCGGCTTTACTGGAACTATCGAGTTCGCAGTCAGGATCAGATTGCCGGTTCTGCCAGGCTGCTTGCTCTGATCGATGACATCAGTACGGACCTGAGAGCGGCGTGCCCTGCTCCTCCAGATCCTCCGGTCCAGGCTGATTTCAGTGATGCGGACACATCAGCTGATTTACGGCCGGAACAGATCAACAATCAGACCGATCTGCCGGAAGTATTGATTCTGCCCGGGGCAGTGGCCCGGTATGAACCTGTTCATGTGGCAGGGGGAAAGGACTGGTTGAGTGTGCTGGCTGGCCAAGGATCTCCGCGATTTCCTGATGCGGAAACCTCGATGGAGTTGTGTTACATCGTGTGGTGTCTGAATCAGGGGCAATCAGTCAGTTTGCCCGTAAACATACAGTCAGTAACGGACCTGTCACTCAGTCTTTCCGGTCTCGATCACGGTCTGGTGCGACTGAAATTTCCCGTTACACCGGGCCTTCAGCGGGATTTGATTACCCCTGAGGTAACTGGTTCCGTTATTGATCAGATGTCTTCGATACATTTTGAGTATTTCGACGGCAGTCAGTGGCTGAATCTGTGGGGAAAAGATCAGTCGTACCGCTGTCCTGATGCCGTGCGGATGACGTGTCAGTTTGAAGATCAAACGGAGGTGGAACGAACAGTCACGATCCGGCTGCCCCAGTCATTCTCAGAAGTCCGAGGAGACTGGCAATGAAACGACGGGACTTTGCCCGGTCACCGATCAACAGTCACCCACGCCGTGGGGTGGTGCTTGTTCTCGTACTGGTGATTGTGACCCTGTTGAGTTATTCCGTTTACTCGTTCACAGAACGTACGCTGCTGGAATACACGGCCGTGCATTCTTCACACGATCACATACAGCGACGGGAACTTGCTGCGTCTGCAGTCGAACTGAGCAAAGTCGCGATTCACGATCCTCAAACAACAGGACTCCACAGCGGGCCGGTGAGGCTGCCGAAATTTTCTG
Source organism: Fuerstiella sp. (assembly GCA_022447225.1). Taxonomy (NCBI): domain Bacteria; kingdom Pseudomonadati; phylum Planctomycetota; class Planctomycetia; order Planctomycetales; family Planctomycetaceae; genus Fuerstiella; species Fuerstiella sp. Next base: position 58,761 of record JAKVAZ010000018.1, read on the forward strand.
AGCGTGGGTGCAGTGCCGCTGTGATTCGCCGTTTTCCGGAACGTGGAAAACCCGCACTGTTTGGTTTGCAGGATGAATCCGCCCGATTGAATGTCAATGCACTGCCGCTGGAGTCGTCTGACCGTGATCATTCCCGGGACCGGTTGCTGGTATTACCTGGAATGACCGTGAAAATTGCCGATGCCATACTCGACTGGATGGATTCCGATGATGAACCATCTGAATTTGGAGCTGAATCCAGTTGGTATACGTCTCAAAATCCTCCCTACCGACCCCGACAATCGCGATTTGAGCATCTACGGGAACTGTTGCTGGTTCGCGGTATCACCTCAGACCTTTTGTTTGGCGAAGATCAGAACGCAAACGGTCTGCTGGACCCGAACGAAGATGACGGATCCGTCACCATGCCGCCCGACGATGAGAACGGCATTTTGAATCGGGGATGGAGTGAATTTCTGACCCTGGTCAGTCGCGAAGGTGTGCTGGACGCAGACGGGATAGTTAAGATCAATCTGAACCAGCAGGATCTGGCTGAGCTTTATGACGAACTGTTGCCGCTTTTGGGACCGGAGATGGCTCGTTACATTGTTGCCATGAGAATGGTTGAGGCCAAATGGCCGGATGACCCTTCCCCGGATAAGGTTCCCGGTCAGCCCGAACGACAACAGGAAAAAGCAAAGCTGAATCTTCAGAATCAGCCTGAATTCGGATCCGATGACACAGATCTCAACGAGGTCCGCGGCGGTATTGTGCTCAGTTCCCGCCCGCCCCAGCGGATCAGGTCACTTGTTCATCTGTTTGGCGGGCAACTCCGCATCACCATTGATGAAGAAGATCAGATTCTCAAATCGCCATGGAGTTCCGATCCCGGTGTTCTGTCGCGTCAGCTTCCTGTTGTGGACCAATTGCTGACGACCACGGAGATGACAGCCATCGAAGGTCGTATCAACGTGAACCAGGCTTCGGAAACGGTTCTGAACAGTATTCCTCCCTTAACGCCTGCGGCCGCCCGGGCGATTTGGCGACAGCAGCCGGCACCGGAGGAAACGCCGGCAGAATACGATTCGGTGGCCTGGTTGGTCACACGTGGCATTCTTGCCCCGTCCGATTTAAGGCAGATAGCAGAGTATGTCACCGTTAAAGGTGACGTTCAGGGCGGGATTGCTCTGGGATGGTACAGCGATGCTGAAGCGGTTGCTGCAGTACAGTTTGTGCTGGATTGTTCAGGGTTTCGCCATCGGTTGTTGCTGCATCGTGATTTGCAGGTGATTTCTCGCAACCGGTGCGGCGTTAACCATCATCGATGAAACGATGTTCAGGACAGGCCAGGGCGCTGTGTATTGTTGAAAACGGACGGCGACCGGTATGCCGCGGAACCGGACCGGTTGGTCATTGCGGTAACGCCTACTAACCGGCCCTCTGATATCGTCCTTCACTCCGGATCCGGACAGACGCGGACAAGCTCTGAAAGCGTACTATTGCCGGCAACCACCTGTTGCCATCCCATCTGCCTCAGCGAAAGCATACCGTCACTGAGCGCCTGGCGACGCAGCTCCGCAGTGGACGTGTTTTGGTTGCAAAGAGTTCGAATTCGGTTGTTCATCACCAATAACTCAAATACGGCCAGTCGTCCGTTATAACCGGTCTGATGACATTCACGACATCCTTTAGCTTCATAAATCACCTGATCCGAATTCAGGACAAGATCCGTCGGCAGGTTTGGTTGAGACGATGTGATCTGTTGTTTGCAGCTGCGGCATAAGCGACGAATCAGCCTTTGAGCCAGAACAGCTTCAACGGTGCTGGCAACCAGATAGGGTTCTACCCCCATATCAATCAGTCGGGTAAAAGCGGAGGCGGCGTCGTTTGTATGCAGTGTACTGAGTACCAGGTGACCGGTGAGTGATGCCTGAATGGCACTGCACGCTGTCTCCTCATCACGCACTTCTCCGATCAGTACAACATCAGGGTCATGACGCAGAATGCTGCGGAGTCCCTCAGAAAAATTAAGCCCCACCTGATCGTGAACCTGAATCTGACTGACCCCGCGCAGATTGTATTCGACCGGGTCTTCCACAGTAATAATCTTTCTTTCCGGAGATCGTATTTCACACAGGGAGCTGTAAAGCGTGGTTGTTTTGCCGCTGCCGGTTGGACCCGTCACCAGAACCAGGCCGTTTGTCTTGCGAATGATGTGGTTCCACTGTTGTCTCAGATCGTCGGGAAAGTTGACAAAATCAAGGTCCAGCTGTGCCTGAGAGTTATCCAGCAGTCGCAGAACAACTCCTTCCCCGTGCAGCATGGGGATTACCGATGCACGCACATCGATTTCCCGACCACTCACAGCCAGCTTGATTCGACCGTCCTGCGGACGCCGTTTCTCGGCAATGTTCAGTCGGGACATGATTTTCAGGCGACTAACAATCGCCGCCCGAAACCGGTGGATCTGCTGCGGGACCGGCTGGAGACGCAGAATTCCGTCCACACGAAAACGTACATCCAGTCCATCTTCCTCCGGTTCGATGTGAACGTCACTGGCGCGCAGCTCTACCGCTTCGACCAGCAGTTCATTCACCAGTTTGACGACCGAAGAAGCCTGTGAAACATCGTCGATTTCATCTTCGGCGGCCGCCTGTAGAGCCTCCGCTTCATCCACGGACATGGCCACCAGTTCTTGTACGGTACCTCCCCCGACGCCCAGACACTTTTTCAGCCAACGTTCAATCTGGGCTTTATCTGCGACAACGGGATCCAGCAGCAGTCCTGAACAGACGGACAGTTCGTCCAGGAGGTCAAGATTCAGCGGATCTGAAACCGCCACTGCGATTCGATCCTCGTCAGAACGCAGAGGCAGGACGTTTGTTCTAAACAAATCCTGACTGGGAAACCGTTTAATCAGCTCATGGTTGGGACGGAACGTTTCCAGATCCTCGTACGGCATTCCGTACTGTTCGGCCAGTTCCTGAGGTGTTGCCGGCACCGTTTCGTTTGGATGATCATTCATACTAACCCCGATCAGTGTTCATCGTTCGGTGCCCTGACAGGGCACCGAACCTCTCCATACAGTACAGTGCGACTCGCTACCAATAGTTCACAGGACGGGATTTGCAGCAGAATCATTCCATCGCAGTTTCAGGATTAAGACCCGTACGACCATTCTTTACGATTTGGTTAGCCGTCACCACACTTACCTTGTTAGAACGCCAGGAGTTTCTGCAGGGAAGAAACTCTCCATTAATCGCACCGATCCTGCCGCGTTGTGCCGTCACGTTCCAGGTGCATAGCCGGATGCGGAACGAAAGTGACTCTTCTGCGACCGGGTTCAACGGTTGCATGTAAAACAGCGAACACGGCAGTCGGCCAGTGCCGTTGTCCGGTAGCATCAATTGTTACGCAGCAGTCACAGAGTGACGGTTAGATGCAGCCGTATCCGACCCGCAGAATGTCAGGCGGTGCGCAGAGTGACAGATCACGGATCAGGTACGGTAGGTGTGTGCCGTATGCAGATCCGGAGTCTGAAGACGCATGACCGATCACGAACAGAACAGCAACTCACGGGGAACGCGGCAGCTGACCGGGAAAGTGCCCGCGGTAGTTGCTGCGTTGCTGCCAGCTTTGTGGTGTCACCGGTACGTCGGGTGGATCGGATTGCCTGATTTGCGGGACACGGTAGCCGGCCGGCCGGATGTTTCCGGGATTCAACCGGCCGGAGGCTGACCATGCCGCGGCATTCCGGACGTGTCCCACCGGGACTGGTGTCTGTACACTCGACCCTGCAAAAGTCGGTTCGACAGAAGCCGGGTTCTGAAAGACCCCGGATGATGGATTCCGTTCTACGTATTGCGTTGCCGTGTAGGTCTGCCGTCCCGGCGGCAAACCCGGGTCAGTACGAGACTGCTGTGACGATAATTCCAGACGCCTTCGGTACTCTTCGGTGCCATAGACATTATCCGGGAACCCGTACGTAGACGGCGGCAGCCGAATGCGGGACAGCTCCTGCTGATGCAGACGTTCCTGCTGGTGCGCGTCCTGCACCCGCACCGGGGTCAGCAGAACCAGAAGTTCGGTTCTGCCGGTTTCGTGCAAATCGTATCGAAAGGCTCGTCCCACCACTGGAAGGTCTCCCAGCCACGGAACCTTGCGATTTACGGTCGTATTCTGTTCCGTAATCATACCGCCCAGCACGATCGTCTGACCCGATAATACACTGACGGTTGTGTCGGCAGTGGTAATGTCCTTCACCGGTGCTTCGATGACATTGCCGGTGGTTGCGTCTGTGAAGATGGGGACACCTGTGCCGGGTGTCAGATTGAACTGACTCTTTTCCGCGTTGACGTCAACAGTGATGCGGCCGTCCGGACTGATCCGAGGTACCACACGCATAATGATGCCTGCCTGTTCCTGACGAATCACAGGATTTGCACTTCCCACGGCTGTCACTGAAACCCCGTCCACCACCGGAACCTGTTGACCGATCTGAATCAACGCTTCGTGATTTTCCACGGTGCGGATCTGGGGACGACTCAGAATGTTGATGTCGAAGTTGGCGTCCAGGGCACGCAGAAGAACGCTGACGGATTCCGAACCGGCCGAAAGAACCAAACCACCGAATCCCAGGTCTCCGTTTACCCGGCCGACTCCAAAACTGGACAGGCCCTGCTTTCCAACTTTTCCCGGATCGACAGAGGTATTGTTCCCAGTCGCCCGGTTGTTGAAATTAAAACCAGGGGCCGATGTTTGAGAGACAATCGTTTGGTTTGTTGACGCAAGTACCGCGGTGTTCTGTTCGGTTTCTGTGATGGTGACCAGATTGTCGATGACACTGCGGTTGAACAGAACCGAGTCCTGAAATCCCAGCTCGATACCAAATTCATGAACGTTACCCAGCTGAACCTCCACAAGAACGGCCTGTACCAGGACTTCTCGCGGTCCACGATCCAGTTTCTGGACCAAAGCTGATACGGCATCGATTTCTTCGGGGGTACCTCGAATCAGCAGGCTGTTCGTCGTTGGTTCTGCCACCACCTGATTCACACTTGCAACTACAGAACTTGCTCTGCCTCGGCGCCCTGCTTCGTTCGTTTGCCCGGAGAGAAAATCGTTGATGGATTCTGCTACCTCTTCTGCGGACGCGTGGCTCAGCGGGTAAACCATCGATTCCACCAGACTGGCACCGATTCCCCGCTCCAGCAGCAGGTCACGCAGTCGACGGAGATAGACGCCCGTATCGGTCACAATGATGCGTCTTGACTCGGAAAGTGACTGAACCTTGCCAAGCGGACTCAGCAGTTCCGTAACTTCCTGAACAGCGACTGTTGGATTTGCACTACGTACCGGAAAGGCCACCGACGCCACTTCGTTGCGACCAAGACTCCACAGATCCTGAATCGTGACGAACGGGACAAGATTGTCCGGAACCTGATTCGTAGTATTAATAACAGTCAGGTTCTTTTCATTACGGACAATGATGAAGCCCTCGGTCAGCAGATGGTCGTTCAGGACGTCCAGGGCTTCGCGGGCTGTGTACAGATTGTCGTCGAAATACGTGAACACCGTGTCAGGCAACTGTACAAAGTTCACCGAATAGCCGAATTGCTTTGCCAGATTACGGATGACCAGCCGCCACGGAGCGTCCTGAAAATTAAAGGACCAGCTGCCCGGATCAGGGACAACCAATGCCGTCTTAGGTGCTGGTACCTCCTGCTGCAGACTAACCGGCTGTGAGAAAATTTCTTCGGTGACCGACAGCAAGTCGGAGTCCTGGTCCGGCTGTTCTGAGAGCCGAATCAGCGGTTCAGTGAAAAATTGCTCGGGAGCGGCATCAGGACTGCTCATCCTTGCGACGCCTGAACGTTTCACTGCCGGTACATCCTCCACGGGGTCCTGAGCGAATGCCAGGCTCCATGTGGCCAGCAGGCACAGAACCACTGCGAGGAGTCTGGTGAGGAGCTGAGCGCACACAGACAGCTCCTTTCACTTTCAATGCCTTAAAATCCTCATAGATTGACTCTTTTACTGAATCGGCACAGTCCTCTCTGCACTTGACCATTTCAAATCTCAATTGTGGCGAACCAGCGGCCGGCCTGTGACCCGAGATCAATACGCGTCGGCGCTGCAGATTTCGACATGGGCAGAGCTGTGTCGGCAGTATCTGCCTCACACCGTCTGTGGATGAAACCAGCTTCGCGAAACCACAAATGAGCTTACCGATCCGGCAGTGGTCGGAGTCCATCGGAAAAACAGGCTTGTTGTTCGGACGCCTGCGAACACGTACTGCGATCCGTTGAACACGGTAAAGAAGAACAATATGCCCGGCAGGATTCGAACCTGCAAACATCGGCTCCGGAGAACTCAACAACACCTGCCCGTATACTCACAACACCTGGTTAACAACGTCGTCAGCAACGCTGGTCCAATAGTTTTCCTTAATTCCTTGTCGTATTCAGTGGGATGCGGGTCGGTGTTGCACAGGCTCCATTTGGAACCAAAGTGGAGAACGCTTGTCAGGCTATCCGTACTCCAATGCTCTCAGCCACGCTGAGCGTCTTCCCGGAATTTCTGCTCGTTTTATAAGCTTTCGAATTCGGATGATGGCCGCCGCGATCCGATGTCAACAGGTTCGGCAGGCTTAAGCAGAGCGGGCGTGACCAGGCTAAGCCAAACAGGTATTTTAATCATGCTGTTCCGCCGACTATCAAGGCGTAGATCGTAAGTGACAGCGACATGGTATTAACGAAACACGGGCAGGATGTTTGTTAGAACCCTCGTCTTTATTCTGCAGCACGGACGACGAAGGTGCTTCAAAGTACAACTGCTGTTAAAATGTGATACGAGAATCCTGCAGGGAGAAAACTGATGAATTCACAGATTAATCGCAGGCAGGTGTTGAAGGCCGGCTCCACTGTGTTGGCGCTGCCGTGGCTTGAAAGTCTGGCTGCCGCAGCGGATTCCGCGCCGCCTAAACGGATCGTCAATATCTGCACGAGCTTTGGACTTTATGGGCCGTCGTTCTTTCCGGAACAGGCAGGCAGGGATTACACGACGAGCGAATATCTTGAAGTGCTTGGCGATCTGCGCAGGGATTTTACTGTGTTCTCCGGTATCTCCCATCCGGACATCGGCGGTGACCACGCTTCGGAGTCGTGTTTTCTGACCAGTGCCAAACGTCCGACTCGGCCTGGTTTTCGTAATACGATATCTATGGATGTCTTCGCGGCCAAACTCGGAGGCGGAGCGACTCGTTTTCCATTCATGTCGTTGGGGACTATCAATGGAAGCCCGCTTTCTTATACCGAAACAGGCGCGGGCATTCCGGCCTGGGACAGACCTTCGATGGTCTTCGCCAGGATGTTTGTTGCGGGCAGCAAAGCTCAGATTGCCAGCGAACTCGATCGCATTCGCCGCGGGCGTAGTATCCTTGATCGCATGAAGGACCGGCTCACCCGGTTGAGCCGGTCGGTGAGTCATCTTGATCAACAGCAAATCGCTGACTACGCCGAAGCGGTTCGCGGGCTTGAAAAACAACTTGTCGCCGAAGAGAAGTGGATTCATCGTCCCAGGCCGCAAGTGAACGAACCGCATCCGAATGAGAATTATCCAAGCCCGTTCGCCGATCGCAGCAACAGCATCGGCCGTGCGCGAGTGATGATGAATCTGATGAAGCTGGCTGTACAGACGGATATGACCCGCGTCGTGAGCCTGTTCATTCGAGGCATGGATGAGAAGCCGCCGATTCCAGGTGTTTCCGAAGGCCACCACGGGCTCAGTCATCACGGTCGTAATCCCGAGAAAATCAAACAGCTCAAGGTCATCGAAAAGCTGAAAATGGAAGCGTTCCGCGATTTTCTCATTTCGCTTCGCGATACGAAGGAAGCGGGCCGAAGTTTACTCGATTCGACGCAGGTTCTGATCGGCAGCAATCTGGGCGACGCGAGCGGCCACGGAACGACAAATCTGCCGATCCTGCTTGCCGGCGGCGGGTGGAAACACGGCGGGCATATTGCGGGTGATGTGAAAAACAACACGCCGCTGTGCAGGTTGTTCGTCAGTATGCTGCAGAAGTTCGGTGCTCAGACGGACAAATTTGGTTCGGGTGTCGGAACGATCAACGGGCTGAGTTAGCCATTTCGTTTACTTGCAAGACACTAAGGCCGCCATGCGACAGTTATTGCTTTCCTTATTCGTCCTTTATCTGATCTGTGGGTCCACCCGCGGCGACGATGCTGCAAACATTTTCGAGCAGCGCGTATTGCCAATTCTGAAGACTTACTGCACGGAGTGTCACAGCGGGACGCAGCCGAAAGCGAATCTCAATCTCTCCGGCGCTGCGGATCTGAATGAGCTCCACACCCACTACCACCGCTGGTTCAACGTGCTGGAGCGTGTCGAGTCGGGTTCGATGCCGCCCGTAGATGCTGATCCGCTGAAGCAGTCCGACAAACAGGCTCTTTTGAAATGGATTCGCGGTGATCTGACACGGCTGCTCGTCGCCGGGCAACGCAGGGAAGGCCGCAGCAGGTTCCGCCGTCTTTCACGCAACGAGTACGCCAACACTGTGCAGGATATTTTCGGGATTCGTCCGCCAGTCGTGCGCATCCTTCCCGCCGACGGGAGAGTGGATGGGTATGACAAAGTGAGCAAGGCACTGCCCTTCTCGCCGGCGGCCATCAAAGGCCAACTGCAACTGGCGGAAGCCACTATCGAACGTCTTTTCGAGCTTCCGCGCGACAGGCATGCGATCCGCCTCTGGGCCGACACGAGTTGGCAATCGCCGGGCCACTTGCTGGAGTTGCCCAACAACTGGGTTGTTTCGTTCAACACCGATACTCATTCCGGAAACCTGAGACGAGCCAAACCCGACGGCAGTCCTGGCGGCGGCGGTGTCCACACACGCAAACCTGGTTGGCATCGGCTGCAGATTCATGCCTACGGATACCAGACCGACAAGCCGTTGCCCGTGGGGATTTACGCTGGCCACACCACGGCGTACCCGCAGATTCTCAAGTTGCTCAAAGTGATCGACATCCCGCCAGGCAAGCCTTCAGTCACAGAAACGGACCTTTATCTGGGCACCGGGCGCGACAGCGACATCGGTCAGGCAAGCCTGCGGCTCATTCCTTTGGGGCTGGGAGTTCCTGTACCGAAGAACACACTGGCTTCGGAAAAAGGAACGGGCTCCGGCCTCGCGCTGCAGTGGGTCGATGTGGTCGAATTGGAAGAAACGTTGGCTGGCCAGGATTTGCTGTTCGGAAAAATGCCGGAAGACCGGCAAGACGTGTTTCGTTTGCGAAAGACGTTGAAGACATCGAAGTTACCGCGTGAAGAGGTCGAAGCGATGATTCGCAGGATGTTCGCGCGGATCGGCGGCCGACTTTTTCGCCGTGATTTGAGTAACGAAGAACTCAACAGCTACGTTGGCAGTTTCATGAAAGCGGCTGACGACGGGGCGCCGTTGAGAGATGTGTTGATCACCCAGGTTTCCGCTCTCATGACCGCACCGGATTTCCTTTGCGTGATGGAAGAAGCCGGCCGGTTGAACGATTTTGCTTTGGCCTCGCGTCTTTCATATTTCCTTTGGAACTCAACTCCGGATGCGGAACTCCTTGCGGTGGCGCGGCAGGGCAAACTGAACGATCCCAACGTGCTCCGCAGCCAGACCGAGCGTTTGTTGAAAGACCCAAAGTCCGATCGATTTGTGGAAAGCTTCCTCGATCAATGGCTGGGCCTGTGGGGAATCGACAACACCACCCCGGACAAAGATCTGTATCCGGAGTACGACGACGAACTGAAAATTTCCAGCATGCTGGAAACGCAGGCCAGCTTCCGCCGGATGCTCGATGAAGACCGCAGCGTGCGAGATTTCGTCGCACCAGACTGGGCCATGGTCAACACGAGACTGGCGGAAGTCTACGGCATTCCTGACATCCACGGTTTTCGCATTCGTTCAGCAAAGCTGCCGGCGCATTCACCGTACGGTGGCATCTGGACGCAGGCAGCGACGATGAAGGTGACTGCCAATGGCACGTTGACGTCGCCAGTCAAACGCGGCGTCTGGCTGTCGGATCGATTGCTCGGTATCTCCATTCCACCGCCACCGCCAACTGTCGAACCGGCCGATCCCGACACGCGCGGCGCGCGGACACTCCGCGAGCAGTTGGAACTCCACCGTCAGGATTCAAGCTGCAAAGCCTGCCATGCAAGATTCGACCCTTACGGATTCGCTCTGGAGAGCTTCGACGTGATGGGCAACTACCGTAAACACTATCGCATCATTGATGACGGAAAAGGCATCGACGGTTTGCCGGTCGATTGCACGGGTACAACGCCGGATGGAAAAGACTTCGCCGACGTGCGCGAACTGCGAGCGATACTGGCCAGGAATCCGGAACAACTTGCGCGAGGAGTTGTTCGCCATCTGCTGACCTACGCCACCGGCGAACCAGCAACGCCGATCGACCGGCCGGCGATCGAGGCGATCGTGCGAAGTGCAGCAAAGGAGCAACCACGATTCGGGCTGCGTTCGCTCATTCACAGCGTCGTGCAAAGCGATGTATTCCGATGGAAATAGACTAGATGAAAGACGTGGTTCAGGTGTCCTTAGCGTTAACCGCCTTCGCATCCGGCTCATCTGTTAACTCGCCAAACAACTGCGTCAGCCTGTCGACCGGCTTTGGTGAAGCTTCGACCCTGGCGCGGCGACGGTCAGTCGTGTTTCCTAACCGCTCGGTTTGTGCCCATGCGGTGACGGCAGAAATTCCGGTCTGCCGTGGGCGAACTGAGCACGACTTTCGACCGCTCGGCGCTTAGCCCTGGAGGCACACCCGCGAAAAGTGGTTGTATTCACGCACGAGATCGTCTTTCTTGTGTCTCTGATGAACGAAGCGGACAAGCTCACTATTGACCTTAAGAATCAATACCTGCATAGAGACCGAACAGGTGCCGGGATTGTTGCAAAGCAACTTCCTCGGCCTGCCATGAGAGCCAAGAAGCGAATTGGCCATTTGAAAGACCGGTTTCAACAAGCGGAGAAACAGCACAGAACGGGTAATTGAAGAGGTGCTGCCTGGCGGAATTGTTGAACGATACAGGACTTCCGTGCAAACGCAGCGAGTTGGTTTACTTACCGATGTCATGAGCACCGACGGCGTAGTCTTCGAAGCAGGGATGACGAAATGCTTCCGGCGGCTTCCTGGGCCTGACCAGGAAGCCACTGAGAACAGTCCCTTTCCCGAACCAACGGAGCTTCAGGGAGACATTAAGGCGTTGCTGGATGGGGTGACGGAACCGGAAACGCCGGAGCTGGACTTACCGATCGAGACTGCCTGTCTTCGGTTTTCTGAGCACTGCGCAGGTCTACGTTGACCGCAGAGTCCCGGACCGCACGGAAGAGGTGTTCTCCACACTGGCGAACGCAGCCCAGGAAAAGGAAGAAATGAAGAACAAATTCGAGAACCCGTTCTCCAATTCTCAGATGGAAACGACCTAAGTCGTTTCACTGCAAGGGATCCCCGGCAGGATTCGAACCTGCAACCTTCGGCTCAGGAGGCCGACACGACCGAAAAAAATCCATCTCGCCTGACTGCCAAATCCCGCCGATAGCAGAGGAATAACTTACCATCGACTGTTGTTCCGCCAAGTGCCGTAGAGCTACAGGTGACCTTCAGGAGTGGTTTAGCGGGTACACCATCTGATTCGCTTTGATCCTTTTGTCCAGCTTCTCCGTTGTACCAATCAACGGACTTCAAAACTGGTGACACAAAAGGCGGTTCGTCGTGTTTGATCTTCTTCTTCAATTTGCCCACTACGATCACACCTTCTATGAACAGACCGATGTCGTCTGTCCTGAGTGTGAGGATTGCCACCTGACTCGTGACATCCTTGATGATGTCTATCGTGCCCATCACGGGCGGAGTTCACGACGTCCCGTGGATGGGGCTTGTTCAACTCGGTGTGTCTGGACTACCCAGATCACGACTCTGTCCTCTTGCTTCGGGTCCGTTTGAGGTAGAAGAGAACGATGACAAGAGGAACACCATAGATCGCGAGGATCTGTCCAGCCACCTCCCTTGCCGGCAGGGGATCCGCTCCTGGCGGGGGCACATCGGTTGGCGACACGATCGGCATGAGAAAGGCAATCGTGAACATCGCCAGAAGGTAGATCCCGATGCATTTGCCCGTTGTCTTCATATCTGTTGAACACTGTGATAACTGTGAAAGTGTTTTCGCTGCTGCCGATGACGATTGAGAATCTGAATCAACTCTCGTCTCTGATAGCCGCTACCATTTTGGTCGCGGCTTTTTTTGTGCCATCACCTTGTGAGGTGGTTATCTCGGTCACAAAACCGAAAAGGTTTCGCTCCAGTACCAACACCAAAACGAGCAGAACCAGTTGGAAAAATCAGCACTTGCTCTGGGGCGGATCGGGTACAGGTTCGGTAAGGCCAGCGGCAAATTTTTTGCCAGGCTCACTTCAGTAGAAAAAAACCAACTATCCCCGGCAGGGCTCGAACCTGCAACCTTCGGCTTCGGAGGCCGACGCTCTATCCAATTGAGCTACGGAGACGTGTGGCGTGTTGACGGATTCGTTCCACGAAGCGTTTTGCAGATGCCACGTTTGAACGGAGAGCCTGACCTCTCACTACGCGCGGCAGCCACTGTAGAAAGTGGAACTCAAAACAGCAATAACCTTCTGGTTCCATTATGCCACGCGCCATAAGAATCAGCAAACCGAAGACCCGCATGCGGCCTAAAGAATTTTCATTGTCCGGTCTTCGCTAATGCCCACAGAACCGGAAACATAAAGACAGCGAGAGAATCAGCAGCGCAGGGACCGACAGACTGTTGGATTTCGAAACGGTGCGGCAGCCGGAGTTGAAGCGTTCAGGATTCGATCGATGACTCCATCGCCTGGCGGGTTCCTGGGGGCTCAATGCGTTAACCGGCCGGAGGTTTGGGGCGGCCGGGGTTTTCCGGATATTGCCCGGGTTGATCTGCGCGGTACCACTTGTCCAGAACTTCCAGCCAGGATTCGTTGGATCCAACCTTGATGAAGTCGGCTCGGACACGTCCGCCGTGAGGATGCCAGTCGGCATATCGCAAACCGAATTTCCTCATCTGACGATAGGCCTTCCCGGACGGGTAGACACGGTCGGTAAAATCAAAGTGCTGAAGCAGCGCGTCCCGCTGGTCATGCACCGACGGTGGTGGTGGCAGCGGTCGGCCGGACAGCAGTTCGCGACATTGTCCAAAGATCCACGGATTTCCAATTGATCCGCGAGCGGCCGTAACGCCATGAACGCCTGTTTCATGAATCATGCGAACGCAGTCCTCCGCACAAAACAGATCACCACTGCCAAGAATCGTGCGGTCCGGCCATGTGCTGCAGATTTCTTTTAAGAATTCCCAGTTGCTCGGACCCACGTAACGCTGTTGAACCGTTCTTCCGTGGACCGTCACGGCCGCGATTCCGCCGGAAAATGCTCCTTCCAGAATCTCAAAAAATTTGTCGCGACTACTGTCGCTGTCATCGATACCACGACGCATTTTGAGGGTGACCGGGATGTGGTCGGGCACGGTATCCCGCACACGCTGCAGAATTTCCAGGGCAATTTCAGGCTGCCCCAGATGAAATCCACCTCGACATCGCCCCAACACTTTCTTAACCGGACAACCGAAATTGATATCGATCACGTCAAAGCCGGCTTTGACCAGTCGGCGTGCGGCTGGCGGGAACTCAACCGGATCGGCTCCCATCAACTGGGCACCAGCCGGATGGTCTGCATCTGTGAGCATCAGGAATCGACGTGTCCGTGCCCTGTCGCGCAAAGACGCAACGAAGTGGTCCAGCATGACCTCACAAATCGTGTACGGGGCACCCAGTGACCTCGCCGTCGCTCTCATTGGCCAGTCGCTGTATCCACTGAGCGCCGCCTGGACCACCGGCAGGTCAAGTGTCAGCGACCCTATCTGTAATTTTGGGATTGTCGGGTGATTCAGAAGCATCTTTGTACCGGGCACAATTCGCGAATCCCGCTGTTTTGTGGATTACCAATGTTCGGTTGCTGACTGCTGATCCGATGAATGCTCGGACTCATTGGTTGCGGTCAATTACAGCTTTTCGATGATTGTCCACGATCTCAGTCAACGCAGGTATTGTTATCCCGTGACGATTTGAAAAATCGTCCTGTTGTGCTGCGGCCGGCCATGTTCGACAGGTAACCCAATATCAGAACCGCGGAACCTCACCTGGTACCTCAATACCCGCGCAGCTAAAACATCGGTGCAGCTGACGTGCGGAAATTCAGTTTTCATTTCCGGCGTATCTGATTCCGCGTCCGCCATCGATGGTCAGGCAGGTCCCCGTCACGGCAGGGCTTTCTGCCAGATAGCGTATGGCGTTGGCAAGTGATGCCGGATGGTCAACCATCTGCGTCAATGATTCCGTTTGTCTCTGCTGACGTTGCGATTTGCTGAACGAATTGGGTGCCATCACGGATCCCGCCAGGACTGCGTTGACTCGTACGGCCGGGTTCAGGGCGGCCATTTCCACTGCCAGCATTCGTGTCAGAGTGGGAATCGTTGCCTTCGCCAGGTAATAGGCCGGTTCGCCGGTTCGCGGTTGGTACATCGAAGCATCGCCGATGTTCACAATGCAGCCCCCCTGTGCCTGCCGGGCCATCAGCAGGCCGGCTCGCCGGGCACACAGAAACGTGCCCAGTCCGTCAACTTTGAAGGCTGAAAGAACATCGGCAGCGGTGACTTCTTCGATTGGCTGTTTGCTCCACTGCGATGCGGTATTCACCAGGAGATCCAGTCGACCGAAGCGATCGATCACGTCTGCGATCAGTCGGTCCACATCGGTCTCGGAGGTGACATCGGCAGCAAAGCATTGAGCAGTCCCGCCCTGATCACAGATTTCTGAGACGGTTGATTCGGCGGATTCCTTTGAAGAGTGATAGTGAAGGGCGATTTCGAACCCGTCGTCGACCAGCATGCGGGCAATTCGATTTCCCACCCGGTCTGCTCCACTTCCGGTGATCAGGGCAACACGTTGAGTTGGTGTTAATGTTTCCTTGCCGGGCATCGATTGTGTTTTCAGCTGGAAAAATTCCACTGACCCTTTCAGTCTGTTGAGATTACCTGCGAATACGAAAGTCCCGACAGTGTCGGAGGGATGTCGGAGTCGACAAAAAACCGAAATCCGCTGTCAGTCGGCACGTCGGTGAAACAATGTTTCAGCATCGGGAATCAGGTGGGTGGCCGCCTGCCCAGGGTGCATATTAAAGATCACTCGACCGGCACTTCCCCAGTCGCTGTCCTGAAAATGAAAAACGGCACTGCCGTCACGAATGGTACTGACGGCTGCGACGTCTTCCATGTCGCCGCCTTCGATGGCTTCGAATCCGAGATTCACTGAAGCGAAAGCACTGATCCGCTGAGTTTTCGAATCCGCCACGATCATCAGTTCCTGCAGCCAGTCACAGGAGATCCACCGCAAGCCCCTGGGTTTTCCCGACTGCGATGCCAGTGCGAAAAAATCCTGCTGCAGGTCATGCTCAAAGCGCTGAAACTGAGCGATGGCACTGGTGCTTTCAGCAATGGACGACCGATTTCCGGTCAGCAGAGTTCGCAGGAACTGAAACACAAAAATGACTCCGGACAGATGTCATGTCGGCTAATGGCAGCGATTCACCAGATCGGCAACTCTCGCAGATTGGTACATCACCAGCAGGATGCTGCCTATGAATGTCTTTGATGATCAGCCGGAATTCCGGTTAGGCAGATCGGGTAAAGTTTAACGGAGCTCCGGCGTGCTCACCTGTCCTGTCGTATCAGTGAATCGCTGATTTTACTGTTAAATCCGACACAACAAGCTTCATTCGTACAATCGATTCGAACCGATAAACCGGAATAATCGGTATATCCTGACCCAGACAAGCCGTCTGGATCGTTCCGGATCCCCCTGCCTCGGGGGATCATTGAGTCGCCGGCGAATTGGGAATTTGCGGCTTTCTGTGAATACAAGGCGCCGATTGGGGGGGTAGTCAGTTGTTCAGGCATGAGGATCTCCGTTGTGAGACATCATGGCTTTCTGGCCGTTGTGCTGGCAGGGACTGCGGCGGCGACGGGATGGATACTCAGTCATTCTGTGGTGGTGGATGCCTCTGAGGGGGAATCCTCATCGTATCAGCAGGTGTTTGCGCCGTCTGAACAGGACATCAAAGCGGCCGAAAATCGGGCCGGACTGCGGCTGAATTACTACGACGCACGCTGGAACCGTGTTTTGGGAGATCTTGCTGAATCTTCCAGGCTAAGTCTGGTGATGGATAAGGTGCCGCCGGGGCGGTTCGCTCGACGTGATCGAATGCGGTATACGACTGACGACTGTATTCGGATTCTGAACCGGGAACTGGCAGAGCCAGGCTTTCGCCTGGTCAGGCAGGGTCGGTTTCTGATTGTGCTCCGTCCCGATCAGGCACGAATCCACCATGCCCGGTAACCGTCTATAATCACTCAATCCGCTGTCGTCGGCAGTATGACGCGGAAAAACGGGGATAGTGTTCGCCGTGTCCCTCACATCGAAACCGGCCGACAGTCGTCGGGGTCGGACATAACGGTTTTGGAATATCGGAGGTCGCTGCGTTTTTCTGTGAGGCCGGATCACCCTGATTGAATTCGATCAAGGGTGTCCAGATTTCTCTGTGATGAGAGAACCGCCACTGTCGAAACTGCGTATTTGGTATGAGGTTCCATGTGCTGATTGCCACAACCCGCTGCGGTCGTTACACCAGACAAAGTCGGCATCCACCAGTGAAATGAAGTGTGCGTTGCAGGAGCGTTTGTGTGGCGACTTCTATGATTCCCAATTTGCAGCCGCGTCCGCCCCGAGCCCTGTCCTGGAGACTGGTGGCGAGTGTGTGTGGGGTGACGCTGTGTTGCTGGGTTCTGCACCCGGGGCAGCTGTTTTGGCAGGTTCCTCTGTCCGCAGCGACAGCAGAGGCGAGTCAGTCGACTGATGCCGGACAGACGCAGCGTTCGGAGTTGTCTGATTCCGGTGCAGTGGACGGCAGCAGCGCAGGACATGCTGCCGGTCACAAAGATCCGGTCGCCGAAGTTCTGCTGGCGATCTCCATCATCCTGCTGATGGCCAAAATCTCCGGAGATGTGTTTGAACGCCTGGGGATGCCGGCTGTGCTGGGAGAATTATCTGTCGGAATCCTGCTGGGCAACTGGCAGCTGATGACCGGGTCCGGATTCTTTGAGTTTTTTAAACCGAATCCGGACGACGCCCACGCCATGACCGGAAATATGCTGGACATGCTGTCACGAATCGGTGTGGTTCTGCTGCTGTTCGAAGTCGGTCTGGAATCTCGCGTCAAAGAAATGGCGTCCGTCGGTGTTTCATCACTGCTGGTGGCCATCATTGGTGTGATCGCCCCGATGACGCTCGGTGTTGGAGTTGGATATCTGCTGGTCAGTGAAGGGCCGTCGGACTGGCAGGTGCCCGCGTTTTTGGGGGCCACCCTGTGTGCCACCAGCGTGGGGATCACCGCCCGAGTTCTTAGAGACATTGGCAGGAGTAAAACACGTGAGTCCGGCATCATTTTGGGGGCCGCTGTCATCGACGACATTCTGGGTCTGGTCGTTCTGGCAGTTGTGTCCGGGGTGATTCACGAAGGCGATCATTTCGATGTAATGAGTTTGTTTCGAATTATCGGGCTGTCTGTGGCTTTTCTGGCCACCGCCCTGATTTTGGGTGCACTTCAGGTGCCGCGGATGATGTTTAAGGCTGCCAGTTTTCTGAGAGGTCACGGGCTGCTCGTCACCACAGCACTCACGATTTGTTTTCTGTTTTCCTGGGCTGCCAATCATCTGGCCGATCTGGCGACCATCATTGGAGCATTCGCGGCCGGACTTATTCTGGAAGGAGCTCACTACCAGGAAGCTGGTGAAAAATGGAAAAACCGCAGTCTGGAAGACGCTTTGGCGCCGCTCACCGCACTGCTGGTTCCTATTTTCTTTGTGGCCACCGGAATCGCGGTCGATCTGTCGATGTTCCGCGGAGCCGATACCTGGATCTTGGCTGCGGGACTCACGGTCGTGGCGATCATCGGAAAGCTTGTTTGCGGCTGGGGTGTTCGGGAACCGGGCATCAACAGACAGGCAGTGGGACTGGGCATGATCCCTCGTGGCGAAGTCGGTCTAATCTTTGCCGGAGTTGGCCGGGCGCTGGAAACGCCCGATGGACACGCCGTAGTGGACGACTCCACATTTTCGGCGATTGTGGTGATGGTCATGATCACCACCATGATCACTCCACCAATGCTCAAGCGGTCACTTGGCAG